>PNKG01000009.1 GCA_013822585.1 Opitutus sp.
AATTGGGCGCAGTGATGAGTGCGTTTCATGGGAACGAAGGTCGACGAAACGGCCCGCCCGCCAGTGGAGCAAACAGAAATTCCGCCCCGCCGCCCTATGACAGAGGATAGGCGCCAGTAGATGCGGAAATGCCGCAAAGATGAAACATTTCACTCCGCCGGAATGCGCCGAACAATCTTGTCAGACCGACAGAACCACGCATTAGCTTCGCCAGTTTCACGGGCCAGGTCGAAACCACCATGCATATATTTTCTTGGGGGCGCATCGTCGCCCTGGCCTGCAGCCTGGGCGTGTCGGCCAACGAAGGGCTGGCCATGGACCGGCGTCTCTCGGCGGAGGAAAAGCGGCAGGGCTATTCGAATCGCACCGTGCTCGCCAAGCCGCGCAGCGATCTTTCGGTAGCCGATGTCGCCGCCGCGGAGCGACGCGAGGGTCGCCGGCCCCTGCGCGAATACCCGCGCCTGGGCGGCCTGAGGTTGCTGGCCATCCGCCAAGGCGAGAATCTCTCCGATATGGTCGCCGACCTCCGTTCCACGGGGCGCTACGAGTTCGTGGAGCACGATTACATCAAACGCCGCCATCTCCAGCCCAATGATCCGAAATTCCTGAATGGCGACACGTGGCATCTCCGCAACACCGGCCAGGATGGCGGCGTCGCGGGCGCGGACATCCGCGCGACGGCCGGCTGGGATATCCGCACGAGCGCGACGGATGTGATCGTGGCGGTTATCGACACGGGCATCAGGCGCACCCACGAAGAACTGCGCAATAATCTCTGGATCAACCCGGGGGAGATCGCCGGCAACGGCATCGACGACGACAACAACGGCTATGTCGACGACGTGCATGGCATCAACACCCTGGCCGCCCCGAGTTCCGCCGCCGGAGGCGATCCGCTCGATGATGATGGACACGGCACGTCCGTCGCCGGCCTGATCGGCGCGGCAGGCAACAACGGGCTGGGCATCGCCGGCGTCGCGTGGAGCGTGCGCATCATGGCGCTGAAATTTGACGATGCCGAAGGCTCCTCGACCACGAGCGACGAGATCGAGTGCATCGATTACGCGATCTCCAAGCAGGCCAAGGTGATCAATTTCAGTTATGGCAGCAACGGCTTCTCCCAATCGGAAATGGAGGCCATCCAAAGGGCCCGGGACAGCGGAATCATCTTCGTCGCCTCCGCAGGCAATGATTCGGTCAATCTCGACCTGCGCCCGGATTACCCCGGCAGCCTCGTTTTGGACAACATCGTGGTCGTCGGCGCCACGGACCGCCGTGACTCCCTGTCTTCTTTCAGCAGCTACAGCAGCGGACTGGTCGAGCTGGCAGCACCCGGAAGCGAGATCGCGACTTTGTCGTCAAGCGCCGACACAGCCTACCGCACCATCGACGGGACTTCATTTTCCGCTCCGCTGGCCGCAGGGACGCTGGCCCTGCTCCGGTCAGCCCATCCCTCCGAGAGTCACCGTCAGTTGATCAATCGGCTCCTCCGCGGTGCCGACAGGATTCCCGCGCTCTCCGGGAAAGTGCAGACCGGCGGGCGACTCAGCCTGGCCGGAGCCTTGGGTTCCTCATCCAACAGGCCATTCAACGACGAATTTTCCAATGCCGCCATGCTGGCGGGCGAGCTGTTGAACATACGCGCCAACATGGATGGCGCCACCTCCGAATCCAACGAGCCGTCGCACGCCGGCATCAGCACCGCCGGATCGATCTGGTGGAGCTGGACTGCCCCGCGCAACGGATCCGTGACGGTCGAGACTGTCGGCAGCACCCTGGATACGGTGCTGGCCGTCTACAACGGCCCCACACTGGGCACACTGAGCACAATTGCCTCCAACGACGATGTCTCTGCGGCGGCCACCTCCAGCCGGGTCGGGTTCAGCGTTACCGCTGGCGCGACCTACCGGATAGCCGTAGCCGGCAAGTCCGGCACTGCCGGCGGAGTCCATCTCACCCTGGGCTACCAGCCGGCCAACGACGCCTTTTCCGCCGCAACCAACCTGACGGGGAAAAGCATTCGCGTCTCGGGCATCAACGCCGTTTCGACCTCCGAAAACTCCGAACCGACGGCGGCAACCGGGACACAGGGGCGCTCAGTCTGGTTTCGCTGGACTGCTCCGACCACCAGCGACTACTCGCTCAGCGTTTTTGCCTTCGGATTCAACGCGGTCGCAGCGGTCTACACCGGCAACACCCTCGGCGATCTGGCCAAACTCGATACGGCCAGTGAGGAAGTCTACAACGAGTCGGCTTACATCGAGGCTGTGGCGGGGCGCACTTATTTCATCCAAGTCGACAGCCTGGACATCCGCACGGGGTATTTCGATCTGACCTTGCTTGAGGGGGTCGCTCTTCCCGGATATTTCCCCTACCATCCGTCTGTCACCTTCAACCCCGCGGCCCGCCGCCTCATCAGCGCGGATACATACGGGACCATGCTGTTCATCAACGATGAGACTGGAGAGCTGGACTACGACATACTTGACGGCACCTTGGATGTGCAGACTCCGGCTGCGGGGCTTGATGGCGCCGTCTACATCGGCGACGACTACGGCTATTTCCAAGCCTACAACACCAGCGCCGCACGCGCTTGGCAGAAGGATTTCGGCTACGTCAGCATCCTCTCGTCGCCCGCGATAGGAAGCGATGGGGCGATCTACGTGCACAGCGACGACGGCCGCATGCATGCCTACTACCCGGACGGCACATTGAAATGGAGAAGCTCCGTTGTGCCCGGCGACAGCTACTCCTCGCCCAGCATCGCAGACAACGGGACCATCTACATCGGATCCTCGGATCAGCATCTTTACGCTCTCTCTCCGGTGGACGGAACGATCCGTTGGAGATTCCGTGCCGACGGGGAAATCTACTCTTCGCCGGCAATCGACGGATCGGGTTCGGTGTATTTCGGCACGCTCAACGGAAAATTCTACTCCGTGAATCAGGAGGGGGCCCAGCGGTGGTCCTACACCGCCGGCGGCGGCATCAGCTCCTCACCGGCCATAGCCAGCGACGGCACGGTCTATTTCGGCAGCTACGACACCTACCTCCATGCGTTGAGCTCCAACGGGCAGCTCCTCTGGCGATACGCCACCGGCGACGAGATTCGGGGATCGTCACCGGCCATAGCCAGCGACGGCACGGTCTACATCGGATCTTACGATGGGTATCTGCATGCCGTGAGCCGCAATGGGACACCGCGGCAGACTTACGCGACAGGCGGGCGCATCCGCAACTCGCCGCTGATCAACGATGGTTACGTCTGGTTCGGAAGCGGCGATTCGAAGCTCTACGGCGCCTACATCGGGATGGACGCTGCGCCATCTCCATGGCCCATGCACCGGCAGAATGTCCGACGGACAGGGCGGCGGTTGCTAAGCGTGGCTCCCGCAGTCAGCATGGCTCCGGCTTCGGTTTCCGCCGTGCTCGATGCGCCTGCCGCTGTGGGTGTGGAGGTTCAAGGTCCGGAGAACATGACCTTCCAGTGGTCGCGCAATGGCGTGAACTTGAACGGGCAGACCCGGTCGACAGTCACCTTCGAACGCCTGACCACACAGAATGCGGGAGTGTATTCGGTCGCAGTCGACAGCCCGCTGGGCCCAGTTTCCGGCGGCGCGGCCATTGTCGGCCCCACCATCACAGCCAAAGTCAACGGGCGAGGGACCGAGGTCGGGCAGAACATCCTTCACCCCAACGGAAATATCTTCGACCAGATCTTGCTCGAGGGTGATGCCGCCAGCTTCACCGCTGACGCCGGGCAGATCACCCGTCTGTCCTACATCGACGCGAATGATGACATCGTGCAGGTCGAGTTTTCCGGCGCCGGGACAGTTTCCATACTGCTCGACAGCGCCACCCCGCCCGCTCCGCCCGTCAAATACAACCAAGCCGTCAATTACGTCAAAGGCCAGGCCACCATCGTCGTTGTAGGCGCCGATGAAACCACGAATCTTTCCGTCTTCAGCGTAGGCAAGGCCACCGCGGTCAACCAGGCTTTGTTCAAGGCTGATACGGCCTATGACGGCCGCGCGGATATCGCCTGCGTTGCGATTCAAAGCCCGACCGGCCGATTCGGCGGATTGCGCACCGCCAACACCCGGTTCACCGCCACTCGCGGCCTCACGGGAGTCTACGCTCCCGGCGTGAATTTTTCCGGCCCCGTCTTCGTCGGCGATATCGCGGCCAGCGACAATGCCAGCCCCGTGCTGAGGTTGGGATCAGCTGGTGACGTGCGCATCGCAGGCGGTGAGCTGCTGCAGCCCAACTCGCGTGCGGTCCAAGTCAGCGGCATCACCCAGCTTCGTTTCACCGCCGGCGGCGACTCCCACGGCAATCTGCTTCCCGCAAAAAACAATCGGGCGCGTCTCGAGGAATCCGGTATCGATGTCACCTCGCGTATCGTCGTGAATCCCGCAGGCTAAGGTTGGTTGCCCCGCCTAAGCCCGTGCGGCATTCGCTCATGCCAAGCACCCGTAGCCAATTGACTTTAGGGTGGGCGTCGGCGTCCCCGACGGCGCCTGTCGCCGCCGGGGACGGCGGCGACCACCTGCCTGCCCAATAGTCCAGAAGCAAGCGGGCGCTGGTATCAGCCGTCGACCAGCGCGCGCCCGGCCAACACGCTGCAGGGCGAGAGCTGCACGTTGAGTCCGTTCCGGACCCGACCGCCTTCGGCTTGCACGGCGGTGAGCAGAACTCTGAGCAAGCGTCGGAAAGCAAGCGGTCGGCAAAGGCGGAATACTCATCCGATCACCAGACTCTCGCCGGTCATCTCCGCGGGCTTGGGCAGGCCCATCAACGCGAGCACGGTGGGCGCGATGTCGGCCAGGCGGCCGCCGGCGCGCATCTTCGTCTTTCCGGCAGCGAAGCCTTCGCCGACGACGAAGACCTCGACGAGGTTCAGCGTGTGCGCGGTGTGCGGGCCATTGACGGTCGGGTCCCACATCTGCTCGGCGTTGCCGTGGTCGGCGCAGATCACGGCACGGCCGCCGACGCTGGCGAGCGCGGCGAGCAATTCGCCGACGCCGGCGTCGGTGGCCTCGACGGCTCTTGTCGCCGCCGGCAGCGAACCGGTGTGGCCGACCATGTCGGGATTGGCGTAATTGACGACGACGAGGGCGTATTTGCCGGCGAGAATGGCCTCCTTGGCGAAGCGCGTGACCTCGGCGGCGGCCATCTCCGGCTGCAGGTCGTAAGTCGCGACCTTCGGGCTCGGCGGGCACACGCGGTCCTCGCCGGGAAACGGGTCCTTGCGATAGTTGTTGAAGAAAAAGGTCACGTGCGGGTTCTTTTCCGTCTCCGCGCAGCGGAACTGCCGCAGGCCGGCGTCGCTCACGACCTGGCCGAGGATGTTCTTCAGCTTCTCCGGCTTCGGGAGGATGACGTTCACCGGCAGGCCGGATTCATACTCCGTCATCGTGGCGTAGTAGAGGTCGAGCTTCCGACCGCGGTCGAAGCCGTCGAACTGGTCGAGCACGAAGGCCTTGGTGAGCTCGCGCGGGCGGTCGCCACGGTAATTGTAGAACAGCACGGCGTCGCCGTCGGCGACGGTGGCCACGGGCCGGCCGTCGGCGCCGACGATCCACGTGGCGGGCACGAACTCGTCGCCGACCTGCGTCGGGCTGAGCGGTTTTTCGTAATAGGCCTGCACCGCAGCTTCCGCGCTGGCCGCGGTCGCGACCGCGGGGAGTGCGCCAGCGCCCCCGGCGGCCCTGCCCGTGAGCAGGTCGTAGGCCTGCCGCACGCGCTCCCAGCGGTTGTCGCGGTCCATGGCCCAGAAGCGCCCGCAGACGCTGGCGATGCGGCCGACGCCGATCGTCTTCATCTGCCGCTCGACCTGGCGGATGTAGCCGAGACCGCTGGTCGGCGGCGTGTCGCGGCCGTCGGTGAAGGCGTGCAGGCAAACCTGCGTGACGCCGTCGGCCCTGGCCTGCCGCAGGATGCCGTAGAGGTGCTCCAACATGCCGTGCACGCCGGCGTCGCTCACGATGCCGAACAGGTGGAGCTTTGAGCCGCGCGCCTTCACGCGCTCGACGGCGGCGCGCCACACGGGGTTGGCGGCGAGCCGGCCCTCGGAGAAGAGCTTGTTGATGCGGACCAATTCCTGGTCGACGATGCGGCCGGCGCCGATGTTCTCGTGGCCGACCTCGGAGTTGCCCATCACGCCGTCGGGCAGGCCGACGTCGAGGCCCGAGGCCCGGACCAGCGTGCAGGGATATTTCGCGTGCAAGGCGTCGTCGCAGGGCTTTCTCGCGAGGGCGACGGCGTTGGTCTTGTCCTGTGAGGGATCGGGATTCTTGCCCCAGCCATCACGGATGACCAGGAGGACGGGTTGGCGCGCTGAAGACATGGCGGTTTGTGCCGATTTACTCGGCATCGCGCACGCGCGCCAACCACGAAATCCGTCATCACCCAGCGCCGCCACGACTGGCCCTCACACCGAGAAAGGATTCTCCCATGACGCTGCTTATCCGCGACCAGCTCACCTGCCCGCCGACGTGGTTTCTCAGCTACCGCGACCTGACGCTCTACTGCGCGGTGATGCTGCGTCTCGACATCGTCCTCGAGTCGGACAACCCCGATCTCTACTACCGCTGGGTGCGGCCGCGCGGAGGGATGGATTTCGTGCAGGACATCGTGCGCCCCGGCTCGGAGCGCGGGGTGCATCTGGACTTCGAGCGTCACTTCGCCAACACGGTCGTCACGGATCGCATCGCGCCGGAAAACGTCCACCGCCTCATCGCCAGCATCCGGACGCTGGCGGCATAACTGCGCTCAGGCGCACACGGCGCCGGCCCTTCGGCGCCAGAGAGCGCCACCGAGCGCCGCCACGCCGAGCAGCATCGCGTAGGTCGACGGTTCCGGCACAGCGCTGACACCCGAGCCGAGATAGCCGTAGCTGGCATCGACGATGAACGTCGCATAGAGTCCGTCGGCGGGTGCCGCGCCGGAGTAGTTCACGCTGGTGGTGAGCGTGCCCGCCGACAGCGTGAAGGTCTCGCCGACGTAGAGGAAGGTCGCACCGGCATCCGGCACGTTGCGAAACTTGATGTCGTTCGGCGTGATATTGTTCCAGTTTTCGCCCGAGGAGATGTTGTTGATCAGGAAGGTGCCATCGACGCCGCTGTAGGTCGGTGCTCCGGAGGTGATGAACGTCGGCGCGGAAAACTGCATGCCGGAGTAGATATTGCCGATCTCGTCGAAGACGAAGTAGGGATCCTTCGTCCCGGGATTCGGCGTGCCGGTGATCGTGTAGGTGATGGGGGTCGTCCAGGTGATGACCAACGGCGTGCCGCCACCTCCGCTGAATTGCAGATAAACGGTCTGGGCGGAGGCGGTCGTGGCGAGCACGAGCGCAAACAAGGCGACGAGGCGGGACGTTGTTTTCATGAAGAGTCAAGGGGCCTTTGCGGACAACCGCCGGCGCCACAACGCGCCACCCAGTGCGGTCAGGCCGAAGAGCAAAGCGTAGGTCGACGGCTCGGGAACCGGGGCCAGGCCGTAGTTGAGCGAGAGGTTGAAGCCGTCGCTCGTGACGCTCCAGGTCTCGGTGAACGAGTTGCTGAAGTTGTCCGTGAGGATGTCGAACTTGTCGGCGCTGAAGCCCGTGATGCCGTCGCTCGCGCTGGCGAAGACGAACGAGTAAAAGGAGGCGGGGGTGAAATCCGGGACATTGCCCGCGGCATTGCCCGCCGTCAGCGAGGCGAGGTCGAGTTGGAACCGGTTGCCCGAGGTGGCCGTGACGTTCAAAGTGCCGGAGATGTTCAGCAAATCCCAGCCCGTCGACGCTCCCGCCGTGCCGGCGACGCTGTTGATCTCCCAGACGTAGCGCCCGCCGCCGGCAAAAGTCGTGTCGCCCGCGCTGAGCGTGCCGGGAGAATTGCCCGGTGCGATGATGCCGCCGCTCAGGATGGTCAGGTCTCCGACCGTGCCGTTGCCGGCGAGGGTGGCGCCGCTGGCGACGGAGACCGCGCTATCGGCGATGGAGCCCGTGACCCTGAGCGTGCCGGCGGCCACATTGGTGGCGCCGGAGTAGGTGCTGGCGCCCGAGAGCGTGAGGGTGCCGGCGCCGGATTTCACGAGGCCGCCCATGCCCTGCATCGCGGCCGACATCACCACAGTGTAGGACTGGGTGTCGAGGGTGGCGCCGCCGCGGGCGATCTGGAAATCGCCGGCCGAGAACCCGGTGGTGAAGTCGGCGTTGTTGGCGGTGGCGCGGAGCGTGCCGCCGTTGAAGTTGAATTGGGCGGTGCCGTTGCCCCGGACGAGCGCGCCGGTGGCCACGACGCCGGCATTGAGGTTGAGCGTGCCCGCGCCGCTCGGATCTTTGCTCAGACGCACGTTGCCCGCCGTGACCGTGCCGCCGTCGACCGTGAGTTGCCCGGTGCCGGAGTAACCGACGGTGAGCGAACCGGTGGAGTTCCAGGCGCCGCCGGAGATGGTCGCGGAGCCCGTGCCGGTGTCGAGTCCCGCGCCGGCGATGGCGCTGGCTCCGGTGGACAGGCTGCCGCCGGTGATCGACAGCGCGCCGGTGCCTCCGCCGACGCCGACATAGAGCGCGCCACCCGTAGACCAAGTGCCGCCGGAGAGTGTGGCGCTGCCGGCATAGGTGTGGCCGATGTAGCTCTCGCCCGTGATGGTGACAGCGCCACCGGAGACGGCCAGCGCCTCGGTGCCGGCGCCGGCGGCGCCGATCCGGAGGTTGGGCGCGGTGAGCGTGCCGCCGGTGTTCACGGTGAGCAGGCTGCTGCTGACAACGTTGTTGCCGTTGGCCAGGTTCAGCGTGCCGGCGTTGACGTTCGTGGCGCCGGTGTAGGTGCTGGCCCCGGAGAGGGTGAGGGTGCCGGTGCCGCTCTTGGTGAGCGCGCCGGCGCCTTGAATGACGTTCGCGATCCCAATGTTGAAGCCGTTGGAATCGATCGTGCCGCCGCCCGAGGCGAGCTGGATGTCGCCGGACTCGAAGCCGGAGACGAAGGCCGCGTTCGTGCCGGTGGCGCGAAGCGTGCCGCCGTTGAAGTTCAGACGGCCGCCCCCGGAGCCGGAGCTTTCGACGACGGCCGCCGCCGCGAGCACGCCGCCGTTGAGATTGATCGTGCCCGAGGCCGCCAGGTCCACCGCCGCGTAGACGTTGCCGGCCGATACCGTTCCGCCCGAGATGGTCAGCGTGCCCGCGCCGCCGAGGCCGGCATCGATGCCCACGTAGAGATCGCCGGCCGTTGTCCAACTGCCTCCCGAGACCGTCGCGGTGCTGGTGCTGCCATAGCCGACATAACTCGTGCCGGAAATGGAGAGCGTGCCGCCGGACGCCGTCACGGTGCCGGCGCGAAAGTAGCCGGTAATCAGGTCTCCGGCGGTCGCGAGGGTGCCGCCCGAGACCGTGACCGTGCCGTCGCCCGTGCTGGTGCCGATGAACGCCGCCCCGCTGAGTGAGAGCGTGCCCGAGGTGATCGTGAGCGCGCCCGCCGCGGCCTGGCCCACTGTGAGGTTCTGCGCGGAGCCGTTGGCCGTCAGCGTCGCCGTGCCGCTGTTCGCGATGACGGCATCGGTGGCCGCGCCGGGCACGCCCGCGCTCCAATTGCCCGCCGTGCCCCAGTTGCCCGTCGTGCCGGTCCACACGGTCTGCGCTCCGGCGCGGGGCGCCAGGGCCGCTGCCAGCACTGCCAGCGCCGACAGTTGAAGAACGAGGAGGGCGATCCGCCGCCGAACCGGTGTCTTCGTGGAGTTCATGGGATCACGGGGCGCCGCGCCTGCGAGTTTCCCTGCCGCCAACTCGGGGCATCGCCAACGCGGCCGGGCCCGCGATGAAAAGCCGCGCGTGCTCCCCGGCCCGCTGACAGCAGCCGCGAGGCGGAGCGCGGGCATCCGAAGACGACCCGGCGCGCTTGCCTGGCTCTGGCGTGGGCGAGGATTCATCAGGCAAACCGCGCCGTTTACTCACCCGACGCGCTGCGCACCGTGACGTCGAGAAACGACGTGGCGGGTGTGAGGCCCGACGTGTCCGTGCCGCCGCCGGACGGACTGCCCACCCCCGCAACGATCGCCGCCGGATCGATGACGGGATTGCCCGCGACGGCATTCGACGCACCGGCGAGGGCGCCGGCGAGCGCGCGCGCGTCGGTGCCGGGCACGCTTGTCACGACCGCATGGGCAACGCTGTTCGCGATCCGCCCGGCCGCGCCGCCGCTGCCGGCGGACACCGCCGAGGCGACGGCGGAGCTCGTCAGGTTGGCGGCCAGACCCGTGACATCGCCCGCGGCCCCGACCAGCGCCGCGTTGCCCGCGCCCGCGACCACGGCCGCCGCGGTGGCGTGGGCGATCACCAGGCCGGCGCCCGGCTGCGCGCCCTCCGCCTTCGCGATGGCTTCGATCACCGCGGTGACCTGCGCGGGATTGGTCGCGATGCTCGCCACCGCGGCGGCCGCGGCGACGAGCGCGGCCGGCAAGCCCGGCGTCTGCGCAGCCACGGCGTCGCCGAGCGTGATGGTGCTCGTCTCGCCGGAGCGATAGCTTGTCACGTCCGAGGGCGTGCGTCCGACGATGCGGACCGGTTCGTTCATGCCCCAGTGCACCGACACTTCGCCATCGAGCACTGAAACCGTGTAGACCTCGTCGGCCACGGACACGGTCAGCGTCGTGCCGTGCGCGCGGGCGACGCCCTGCGTGGTGCGCACGCCGTAATCGTTCACCGAACGGTGCGCCGGGTCGAGTGCCGTGGCGAGGCTGCCGCGGTGCAGCTGCAGCATCGTCTGGCGGACGCCATCGTCGCCGAGGCCGAGTTTTTCGATTCCGACCACGGTGCTGCCCCCGAGGACGACGGCGATGCCGGCGTGCGGCTGGAGCGTCAACCGGGCGCCGGGCGCCGTGACGATGACGGTGCCCTCGGGCCAACGCTGGCCGACGGCGGCGGTGCTTGCCGGGCCGGACGGCGGACGGATGGTCGCCCTGCCTTTGAGCGCCGTGACGGTCGCCTGCACGGGCGCCGCCACCGCGAGAGTGCTGGTGAGAAGTGCGCCGCCCAGCCAGGCGAGCGCGAGCCATCGGTGTGGTGTTTTCATTCGCGGGGGCCGGCGGACTTTCCGCGGGCTTGCGCGCAACACGACACGGCGGAGCGGCCCTGGCGATCCCCCGGGGGTGAATCGCGGCGCCCCTGTGGCGAATCGCCGGGCTCAGCGGCCCAACCGCAGTTTTTCCAGCCGCTCGCGGATGTCGCCCCAGCGGTAGCGGCTCGCGGGCACCGGCTCGGACGAGCCCGCGACGAAGAGCAGCGTGCGCTCCTCGCTGTCGCGCCGGTATTCGGTCACGCGCCCGAGATTGACGATCTGCGTGCGGTGCACGCGCATGAAGTGCGGCAGGGGCAGCGACTCCTCCCAGGCCTTGAGGCTCTTGCGCAGGAAAATCTTCGCGCCATCGGCCAGCAGGATCTCGGTGTAGTTGTCGTTCGCGGTGATGACGCTGATCTCGCCCACGAGGGCGAAGCGCGCGCGGAGGTTGGTGCGCAGATAAACGACGTCGTCGAGCCGCAGCGCGCCCGCTTCCGGGCCCTGCGCCGGATCGTGGCCCGCCACGGCCGGAGGCAGGCGGTGCAACGCATCAGCCAGCCGCGCCGGCTCCACCGGTTTGAGCAGGTAGTCGAGGGCGTTGATCTGGAAGGCGCGCAACGCGTAGTGGTCGTAGGCCGTGGCGAACACGATGCGCGCGCCGGGGCGCACGGCGGGCACGAGGTCGAACGCGTTGCCGCCGATCAGCCGGATGTCGAGGAACACCAGGTCGTAGTCCTCGCGCGCGAGCAGCGTCCGGGCCCCCTGGAACGTCGCCGCCTCGCCCACGATCTCCACCTCGGGATGCGCCGCGAGCCTGGCGCGCAAATCGGCGCGGGCGGCGGCTTCGTCCTCGATGAGCAGCGCACGGTGCATGGTCAGACGACGGCGCCCGCACGGCGGGCCGGGGCGGCGAGGCGCAGGCGCGCCGTCACCCAGCCGTCCGCCGCGGCGAACTCGAGGCGGTGCGCGCCGGGATAGTGCCGCGCGAGACGCTGGCGGAGATTTTCGAGCCCGATGCCGAGCGTCGCCACGGTTTTCTCGGCGGCCGGCTCGACCCACTCGCCGGTGTTGGCCACCTCGATGGCGATGCCGCCGTCGCCGGTGCGGCGGGTTGCGAGGCGGATGCCCACGCGATCGGGGCTGGTGGCCTGGCCGTATTTCAGGGCGTTTTCCACGAGGGGCAGCAGGAGGAAATAGGGCAGCTTTTCCGTGTCGAGGGTCGAATCGTGCCGGATGTCGACCTCCAGCAACTCGCCCCAGCGCGACTGCTCGATCGCGAGGTAGGCACGCAGCAGGCGCAGCTCGTCGCCGAGCGTCGTCCAATCGTCTTGCTCGCCGCGGTGCAGCGTCAGCCGGCAGAATTCCGCCAGCCGCTCCACCATCGAGCGCCCCACGCTCGGACCCGCCGGCAGCGACGCGCTGATCGACGCGAGCGTGTTGAACAGGAAATGCGGGTTGAGCTGGTAACGCAGCACCTCGAGCCGCGCCTTCTCCTCGCCCAGTCGCGCGGCGATTTTCTCGTCGAACTCGAGCCGGTGCAGGCGCGTGAGCTCGCGATTTTTCTCCGCCAGCTCGGCGGTGCGGGTCTCGACCGTCTTTTCCAGCTCCGCCGCGCGCCGCTCGAGCGCGCGCGTCCGCCAGCGCACGGTGGCGGCCACCAGCAGCCCGATCGCCCCCGCGTAGCTTGCGAACGCCGACGGCGTCAGCCACCACGGCGCCAGCACCGTGAACGCCAGCGACTGCACGGTGCTCTCCACGCCATTCGCGTCCCGCGCGCGGACTTCGAAGGTGTAACTCCCCGGCGCAAGATGCGGAAAGCTCCGGTCGCGCTGCTCGCCCCACGCCGACCACGCGCGATCGCGACCGGTCAGCCGCGTCCGGTAGGTGACGCCGTTCACCCGCTGCTGCCGGACGGCCAGGTAGCGGAAGCCCACGGGTTCGTGCTCGGGCGGCAGTTCGCCGCCCGCCGTCACGCCGACCGCGTCGAGCTGGAGCACCAGCGGCGGCGCCGGCGCGAAGCTCCGGGCCGTCTCCCAACGCAACAAGCCCTCGGAGCCTCCAATCCAGCGCACCGGTCCTTCCGCCGTCGTTTCCTCGAGCACGCATGCCGCGCGGCCCAGCGCCTGCCGCACGAACACCGGCCAGCCCGCCCCGACGCTCGCGCCGCGATCGCGCGACGCCGCAAGATTCCGCTGCAGTTCCGCATCCGCCGCTTCGCCCAGCCGCTCGAAGTGCGCGCCTCGCCCGTCGTCGCCCGCCGGCCGCAGGCGATAGACGCCCTCTTCGGTTTCCACATGGAGGACGCCGGCATGGCGCGCGACCGCCCGCACCGCGCCGTAGCCGAGGCCGTTGAACACGTCGAAGCGCGTGACCGGCGCCGGCCATTCGAGGCGCGCCGCCCCCGCATCGAGCGCCACCCACAAGCCGCCCTCGCGGTCCGGCACGAAGTCGCGCACGTCGTTCGTATACATCCCCGCCGCGGCGCCGATCGGCCCCGCGCAATGGCCATCCGGCCGGAAGCGCAGCCCGCCACCGCCATCGACCGCCGCGAATGCGACGACCCAGGAACCGTCGCCTAACTGTCGGGCACGAAACACGCGGCGCCCGGCCAGCCACCGATTCATCTCCGTCGCCCAGGGCGCGACGCGGCCCGCGGCATCGACCGCGAAAAACCCCCGCTCGGCCGTGAGCACGACGAGACTCCCCGGCGCCGGGCCGGCCACGACGGCGATGAGCTGATTATCCCGCAACACGGCGTCATCCGCGACCGGCACCAAGGCATCGCCCCGGAGGCGCTGCAGCGGCCAACCCGGCGCCGACACGAGTATCTCGGACCCGACCCCATGCAATCGCGCGCCTCGCCGGCCGCGCGGCGCCGCGCAGGGGATGGCGCTGAACTTCCCCCCGCGCCAAATCAGGATGCGTTCGTCATCGGCGAAGCAAACGGCGTCGCCCGCCGCGGCGACGAAGCGCACTTCGCCGGCCCCGCGCACGCCGCCGGGCAACCGGTCCGCCAGCGAGACGAACTCGACGGCCGGCCCGGCCCCGCGCAAATAGCCGATCACCTCCGAGCCGCCGGCGTAAATCGTGCCGTCGGGTGCGGTCGCGAATTGGCGGATGCCGCCCGATGTGGCCGGCAGCAGACGCGAAAACCAGCGCGTGCCGTCGTGCGCGAGCAAATCCACGTTGTTGGCGAAGTAGACCCAACCCGCCGCGTCCTGCACCATCGTCTGCGACATCGGCGCGTAGAGGTGTTCGCCCGGCGGGTAGCCGCGCAGGAGCGGCCGGCCCAGTTCGCGCCAAGCTTCGGTTGCCTCGGCACGCGCGCTCACCCCGGCCGCCGCGAGGGCGGCGACCACTCGGACGGCGCGGCGACGGCGTGAAAGCATCGCGTCTTGGATGCTCCGATGCCGCGCCGGTGGCAACGGCTTTATCCGCGTCCGTCCGGCTTTCCTCGCTTGGCGCAGAGGGAGATTTCGATTTCGCTCCTTCCGCCGATGACCCGCCGGTTCCACGCCTGTCTCGCCGCGCTTTCCCTGGTGCTGTGCACCTCGGCCGCCGCCGCAGACCCGCCTGAGCTCGTTGCCCTGATGCAAAGCGCGCAGGAGGTCATCGCCGAGGGAAAATTGGAACACGCGCACAGAATCGTCGCCCGCGGACTGGCCAGGGCGCCCGGCCACGCCGGCCTGCTGGAAATGCAGCGGCGCATCGACGAGTTGTATCCGCGCGAATGGGGTGCCCGCGCCCACGGCGCCACGCCGCCGCCCGTGGCCGCCGCCGTCGTGCGGCCCCCGACTGCGGCGCAGGTGCCCGCCACCGGCCGGGCGTTCACCCTGCCCGGACTCGACCTCACGCTGTTGTGGATCGCTCCGGGCGAGTTCCTGCTGGAGAGTCCCCACGGCAATGACGACGCCACGCCCGTGACCATTTCGCGGGGATTTTGGTTGGGCCGCACCGAGGTCACGCAGGAACAATGGCGCGCCCTCCGGCCCGACAACCAGAATCCCGCGCTCTTCAAGGGTTCCAACCGCCCGGTGGAAAACGTCTCCTGGATCGAAACGATGGAATTCATCCGTGTGCTCAACGACCGCGAACGCGCCGCCGGCCGCCTGCCCGCCGGCTACGCCTACACCCTGCCCACGGAAGCCGAGTGGGAATACGCCTGCCGCGCCGGCAGCTCCGGCCCCTACGCCGGAGAGGTCGCCCGCATGGCGTGGCACGAAGCGAACAGCGGCGGCCAGTCCCGCCCCGTGGCCCAACTCGCACCCAATGCCTGGGGACTCCACGACATGCACGGCAACGTCGCCGAGTGGTGTCTCGACGGTCCCGCGCCTTACCCCGGACGCCCGGTCATTGACCCGATCCAAGGCTTCAGCGGCTCGGCGGCGCCCGCCGTGCATATCCTGCGCGGCGGCGGCTGGAACAGCCGCGCCGGCCACTGCCGCTCCGACATGCGCTCTTGGCGCTCGCTCAGCCTCACCAGCGCCGCCGTCGGGTTCCGCCTCGCCCTCGCACCGATCCGCCTGCCTCCGGCCACGTCGGCCCATTGACAACCGCGGAAGTTGCGGCACCTCTGGAGGCCGCATTTCCCATGTCCCAGTCCGCCGTCCTGCTGCTCAACCTCGGCTCACCCGACTCCACCTCCGTCCCGGACGTGAGACGCTACCTGCAGGAGTTCCTCGGCGACGAGCGCGTGATCGACAAGCCGGCCAATCCCTTCCTGCGCCGCCTGCTCGTCAACCGGATCATCATCCCGTCCCGCGTGAAGAAATCCGCGCACGCCTACGCGAGCATTTGGACGCCCGAAGGCTCGCCGCTCATCCTCACGAGCAGGCGGGCGCAGGCCGCGCTGCAACAGAAGACCGGATTGCCCGTCGCGCTGGCCATGAACTACGGCAACCCGTCCATTCCCGACGTGCTCCGCGCTCTGGTCGCGAAGGGCGTCACGCGCGTGCTGCTCTTTCCGCAGTATCCCCACTACGCCATGTCGAGTTGGGAGACCGTCGTCGTGAAAGTGCAGCGCGAAGCTCGCACCCACGCGCCGAACATCCGGTTCGATCTCGTGCAGCCCTACTTCGCCGACGCCGACTACATCGACGCGCTGGTCGAGAGCGCCCGGCCCCACCTGGCGAGGCCCCACGATCATTTCCTTTTCAGCTATCACGGCATCCCGGTGCGGCACCTCACGAAGGCCGACAGCTCCCGCGCGCACTGCCAATGCGTCGCGGACTGCTGCTACACGCCGTCGCCGGTCCACGGCACGTGCTACAAGGCGCAGGTCACGCGCACTTCGCAGCTCTTCGCGCAGAAAGCCGGCTTGGAACCCGCGAAGTGGTCGATCTCCTTCCAGTCGCGCCTCGTCGGCGAACCCTGGCTGGCGCCCTACACCGACGCGGAATTCGAGCGCCTGGCGAAGGAAGGGAAGAAACGCCTCCTCGTCATCACACCGGCCTTTGTCACCGACTGCCTCGAGACGCTCGAGGAGATCCGCGTCGAGGGCGCGGAGGAGTTCAAGGCCGCGGGCGGCGAGGAGTTCACCCATATCCCCTGCCTCAACGACCAGCCCGTTTGGATCGATTTTCTCGCCTCCCGCGTCCGCCGCTGGCAGCAGACCGGCGCACTCGCGGGCTGAATGGGCGTAAAACAGCTGCGAAATTCGCCTGCCGCCGCGCCCCGTCCATTTCCGAACTCGGCACCATCCGCCCCGCCGCTAAAACGCTGCCCGCGTCGTGAATTCCCCTTCGCAGAACACCCGCGCCACCCCGACGTCGTTCGCGTCGGGTCAGGCCGTGCTGGTGCTGGACGCCGCGGGCCGGATCGAACTGGCCAATCCCGTCGCCGCTGCGCTTTGGCAGGCCAAGGCGGGCGAGCTGATCGGCGATCACCTGCCGAATCTCTTCACCTTCGAGGTCACCTCGGCCGACCCCGACTGGCTCGTGGCGCAGTGGGAAGTGCTCCTCGCCTCCGCCCTCGCCCAGCCCACACCCCTGCGGTTGCAACCGAAGGAGGCCGGCGCCTTCGACGCGGTGCTCCGTCTCGAAAAGGCCGCCGAGGAGCCGCCGCACTATTTTGCCCATGTCAGCCGCGTGCTGCGCCCCCTCGCCGCCCCGGCCGCCGAAGCCACCGCAACCTCCACCACACCCGTCGACGGCCTGCTCGGCGTCCTCAACGACCGCAGCCCGCTCGGCTTCTTCGACCTGAATTTCGTCAAGCCGGAGGCGTATTTCTCGCCGACATGGAAGCGCATGCTCGGCCACACCGACGCCAGCCTGCCCAACACCCTCGACGCACTGGCCGCGCTCATTCATCCCGACGACTCCGCCGCCGCACCCGACAAACTCTCCGGGCGCGCGCCGTCGACCGGCACCCGCCCCTTCTCCGTCGAATACCGCCTCAAGCACGCGCGCGGCCACCACGTCTGGGTCCAAAGCGTCGGCGTGCAACTCTTCGCGCCCAATGGCGCGCTGCAACGCGTGGTCGGCGCGCACCTCGACATCACCGAGCGCAAGGAGCTCGAGGAGCAGTCCCTCCACGCCGAGGAGCGCCTCGCCGCGCTCGGCGGCCGCGGACGCTTCGCGCTCTTCGAGCTGGATTTCGCCGGCGGCGCCACCTGGCTCTCCCCCGCCTTCAAGCTCCTGCTCGGGTTCGACGAAGACGAACTCCCCGACGAGCCGGAGTCATTCCTCCGCGCCCTGCCGCCCGAGGACAGCACGGGCGGACTCGCCGGCTTCTTCTCGACGAAAAACCCGGGCCAGACGGTCTATTTCGATGCCCTCCGCCTGCGCCATCGCAACGGCGCCGACCTCTGGGGCTACGCCGGCATCGCGCGCGTGCTCTCACGCAAAAAGGAGCTCCAGCGCGTGCTCGGTTTCGTCGCCCCGATGCCCGGGGGCCTGGCGGCGCAAGGCGCGGGCGGACTGACCGCGGGGCAATTCTCCACCGCCCTCGCCGAGCTGCGCGAGGCCGTGCTGCTGACCGACGCGCGCGACCAAGTGGTCTGCGTCAACGCCGCGGCGGAGCGCATCCTCGGCGCCGCCGCCCAGCAACTCGTCGGCCGGCCCGCCTCGGAAATCTTCCGCCTCGTCCACCGCCTCAGCGGCGCGCCGGGCGAAAGCCCGGTCGAAAAGGCCCTCACCACCGGCGAGGCCACGCCGCTGAATGGCGAATTCGCGCTCGCACGCGAGGCGGGCGCCAAACCCGTGCCGGTCGTCTTCAGCTGCCGCGCCGTGGCCGGCGCCGGCGGCCAGGCCGCCGGCGCCGTCGTGGTCTTCCGCGATCCCAACGAGATGACCCTCACGCCCGAGGAGCTGGTGAAGGCCAACCGCTTCGACTCGCTCGGCCAGCTCGCCGGCGGCATCGCGCACGACTACAACAATCTCCTCACCACGATCCTCGGCGGCATCTCCCTCGCCCTCGACAGCCGCGACTACTCCGCGCTGGAGAACTCCTCCAAGGCCTGCGACGCCGCCAAGGCCCTGAGCAAACAACTGCTCATGTTCTCCAAGGGCGGCACCGGCACCCGCCAGGTCATCCGCCCGGCCGACCTCCTGCGCGACGCCATCCGCGTCGCCTCCTCCGGTTCCGCCATCAAGGTCGAGTTCGAGGCCCCGGCCGACCTCGCGACCATCCAGGTCGACCGCGCGCAGCTCCTGCAAGTCTTCCAGAACCTCATCATCAACGCCATCCAGGCCATGCCCGCCGGCCAGGGCAACATCTGGGTCGCCGCCGGCAACGTCACCCTGGCCGAGGGCCAGATCCCGCCCCTGCCCGCCGGCCAATACGTGGCGATCGAGATCCGCGACAACGGCAGCGGCATCAAGCCCGAGCATCTCGAGAAGATCTTCGATCCATTCTTCACCACCAAGAAGACCGGCACCGGCCTCGGCCTCGCCACCGTGCTCTCCATCGTCAAGCGCCACGGCGGCCAGATCGGCCTCGACTCCGAGCTCGGCGTCGGCACCACCTTCACCGTCTTCCTCCCCCGCGCCGAGCAGGAGGAGGTCGTCGAGGCGCGCCGCGCCCCCAGCCTCAACGTCGCCACCCGCACCAACCGCGTCCTGTTCATGGACGACGATCCCGAGATCAGCCGCCTGACCGAGGGCATGCTCACCGGCATGGGCTACAAATGCGACCTCGCGAAGAACGGCGAGGAAGCCGTTACCCTCTACAAGCGCTACCTCAACATCCAGCGCCCCTACGACGTGGTCATCATGGACCTCACCGTCATCGGCGGCATGGGCGGCGAGGAGTGTTTCCGCAAACTCCGCGAACTCCACCCCGACGTCCGCGCCATCGTGGCCAGCGGCTACGACAGCGAGGACATGGTGAAGCAGTTCCTCGGCCTGGGCTTCATGGGCTACCTGACCAAGCCCTACCGCGTCGGCGACCTCAGCCGCGTGATCAAGAAGGTGCTGGGCTGAGCCGCGCCTATTGTCGCTCGCGCCACAGCCCGACGCTTGCTTGGCCCGCGGTAGGGCGATGCGGCCCGCTCCGCCGCGAGGACAAAGTCGCTTTCCCGGCGCACCGGGCCGGTGCGCCCTACCCGTCAATCCGAACCGCGCCGCCTAGGTGCGGTGGATTTCGCGCCGGCCCAGCAGCTCGCGGGCCCGCGCCACGGCGCTCTCGAGGTCGGCGCAGACGTTCTCGCGGCCGAGCGCGTCGAAAAACCCGGCCTTCTCCAGCATGAAATGGGGCTGCGTGTGAGGGCCGCTGAGGATGAGGTGCTCCTTGTGGCGCTTCATCTTCGCGTGCATGTTCTCGATGCGGTTCAGCGCGGTGGCGTCCATCGCCGTCACCGCGGCCATGTGGAGGATCACGACCTTGGTCTCGCCGCCGGAGCGGCGGATGATGCGGTCGAGCTTCTCCGCCGAGCCGAAGAGCAGCGCGCCGAACACGCGGTAGACGATCACGCCCTTGGGGACGTCCTTCACCGGTTCGTGCCCCTGCCCGCCGAGCGCGGCCTGCTCGCCGGTCATGGCGTGCACCTGCGTGGTGTCGGCCACGCGCTTGATGAAGGCGAAGGCCGCCAGCACCATGCCGACCTCCACCGCCACGGTGAGGTCGAAGACCACGGTCAGGCCGAAGGTGGCGAGAAACACCGCCGAATCGCCGCGGGGCTTGCGGTGCAGCAGGGCGAACTCCTCCCACTCGCCCATGCGCAGGGCGACGACCGCCAGCACGGCCGCGAGCACGGCCAGCGGGATGTCCTTGGCCAGCGGCGCCGCCACGAGCAGCACGAACAGGAGGAACACCGCGTGCACGAGGCCCGCCACCGGCGTGCCGGCGCCGCTGCGGACGTTCGTCGCCGTGCGGGCGATGACGCCCGTCACCGGGATGCCGCCGAAGAGCGGCGCGACGAAGTTGGCGGCGCCCTGCGCCATCAGTTCCTGGTTCGAGTCGTGCCGGTCGTCGATCAGGCCGTCGGCCACCACGGCGGAGAGCAGCGACTCGATCGCGCCGAGTAGCGCGATGGTGAAGGCCGGGCGGATCAGGCCGCCGAGGTGTTCGAGGTCGAATTGCGGCCAGGCGAACGCCGGCAACCCGCGCGGGATGCCGCCGAACTTGCTGCCGATGGTCTCCGCCGGCAGATGGAAGACCGCCACCGCCACCGTGCCGAGCAGCACGACGACGATCGAGCCCGGCACGCGGCTCCAGCGCTTCGGCCAGAACAGAAGCAGCCCGAGCGAACCGGCCGCCAGCAGCGCCGTGGGCCAGTGGAGCGTGGGCAAGGCGTGCGAGAGCGCCGCAATCTTCGGCAGGAACTCCGCCGGCTCGTGCTCCATCCGCAGGCCGAGGAACGCCCGCACCTGCGTCAGGAAGATCGTCACGGCGATGCCGCAGGTGAAGCCGGTCGTCACGGGATGCGGGATGAACTTGATCAGGTTGCCCAGCCGCAGCGCGCCCATCGCGAAGAGGATCGCCCCCGCCAGCATGGTGCAGAGCAGGAGACTCGGCAGGCCGTATTGCGCCACGATCAGCGCCACGAGGCCGACGAACGCGCCCGCCGGGCCGCCGATCTGCACGCGCGAGCCGCCGAGGGCCGAGACGAGGAATCCACCGACAATGCCGGTGTAGAGGCCCGCCGCGGGCGACACGCCCGAGGAGATGCCGAGGCCGATGCAGAGCGACAGCGCGACCACGCCCACCGTCAGCCCCGCCCCCAGGTCCGGCAGGAATTTCTCCCGCGAGTAACCTTGGAAGACCTCCGCCAGCTTGGGACGGAAGTGAAAGCCACGCTCCGGAAACGGCGCCGCGGTCTCGTTCATGTTCTCAGGCTGCCCACCCGGATGCGGCGCCGCAAGCGGTCAGAGCGTCACAGTCGCACTTTGGCAAGATCCGGCCAGTCCGTTCAGGGCCGCCAGGTGAACGCATGGCAGAACGCGACGGCGGCGGCGTCGGCCTCGTCCAGCGCCAACGGCCGGCCATGGCCGAGCAGCGTCATCACCGTGCGCGCCACCTGCTCCTTTGACGCGTGGCCGCGGCCCACCACCGCCTGTTTCACCCGCAGCGGCGGATATTCGAACACGGCCTTGCCGCGCAACGCCGCCGCCGCGATGGCCGCCCCGCGGGCCGCGCCGAGGATCTGCGCGGTCTGGAAATTCTGCACGTAGATCGTCTGCTCGAGCGCCACGTGGGGCGGATCGAAGTCGGCGAGGAAACGCTCCACCGCCCGGTGTATTTCACCGAGGCAACGGGCCAGCGGCTGCTTGGCCGGCGCCCGCACGGTCTCGCAGCGCAGCAGCACGGCGGGGCGCCCGGGCGCGAATTCGACCAGAGCCAGGCCCGTGCCGCGCAGCGAGGGATCGATGCCCAGCACACGGCCGCGGAAGGGCGGCCGCTGCAGCGACGGCGCGTCGGGCCACTCCTTGGGCGCGAGCCTGCCCTCGAGTCTCGCCTTCCAGAGCTGCCTGACGGATGCGCGGGCCATGCCCCGCCACGAAAGCACGAAACCGCGCGAGAAGGGAAGCGGCGAATCGCTCAGCCGATCCGCCCGCCGGAGACGCTCAGCACCTGCCACCCTCCCGAGCCGGTCTCAGGCGGCATCGTGCCGGTGGCCACGACTTGCGGCTCGCCCTCGAGCGCCGCCCAGAACTTGCGGCGCCGCTCCGGGTCGAGTTCCCCGAGCATATCGTCGCAGAGCAGCACCGGGTCGATGCCGCTGCGCGCCTTGAAGTAAGCGCCCTGCGCCAGGCGCAACGCGATCACGAGGCAGCGCTGCTGGCCCTCGGAGGCGAAATTCTTCGCCGGCCGGCCGTTGAGCAGAAACTCGAGGTCGTCGCGGTGCGGACCTCGCTCGGTTGTCTTCAACAGCGTGTCGCGCGGTCGCGCCTTCGCCAGCCGCGCGGCGAAGTCGGCCGCCGTGGCCGCGGCGGTGTCGGGGGCGTAGATGAGCGCGGCCTGTTCTCCCCCGGGCTTGTTTCGGGCATCGCCCTGAAACGCCAGCTGGGCATGACTCGCGCGGAACAATCCGCCCAGCATCTCGATCCCGGCCTGGCGCGCCGCCACCAGTTTCACCGCCTGCGCCGCGGCCTCGTGCTCGAAGGCGTCGAGCTGGCCGGCGTCGTGCCCGCCGTGCTTGAGCAGGATGTTCCGCTCGGCCACGGCGCGCGTGTAGCCCTGCAGGGCCGCGAGGTAGGCGCCGTCCATCGCCGCCAGCGTCAGGTCCAGCCAGCGGCGCCGCAACGAGGGCGAGCCCCGCAGGAGCTGGTTGTCCTGCGCGGAGAAGACGACGGTGGGGAACTTGCCGATGAAGTCCGCCAGCCGCGTCACCTTGCCGCGCTCCCACTCGACGGTGCGGCCGTCCGCGCTGAACGAGATCGCGATGCGGCTCTCGCCAAACTGCTCGTGCTCGACCGTGAAGCCCAACCCGGACTCCGCCTGTCCGAGCGCCACCAGCGCGCGCGGCTCGGCCCCGCGGAAGGACCGCAGCGCCGTCACGTAGCCGAGCGCCTCGAGAAAATTCGTCTTCCCCTGCCCGTTCCCGCCGCAGAGGAAGGTCCGCCGGCCGCGCAACTCCACCTGCGCGAGCGGCAGGTTCCGGAAGTGCTGAAGCGTGACGCGGGCAAAGCGCATGACCTGAACGGAGGACGGAAAACGGAGGACAGAGCACTGGCCCAGGAAGACAACCCAAACCTCAACCCCGCCCCACCCTCCGTCCTCCGTCCTCCTCCCCGCCCTCGCGCGAAATTTGCCTTTGCCGCTCCGCGCCGCTCTGCAAGCCTTCGCCGCATGACTTTCGAAGCCTCGCAGCAAGCGACCGTCGCCGCCCTCCAGGGGCTCTCCGCCCAGCGCGCGCAGATCGACCGCGCCGGCGACCTGATCCTCGGGGCGCTCAAGGCCGGGAAAAAGATCCTCGCCTGCGGCAACGGCGGCAGCGCCGCCGAGGCCCAGCATTTCGCCACCGAGCTGACCGGCCGCTACTTCAAGAACCGCCGCTCGCTCCCCGCCGTCGCCCTCGCGGCCGACGGCACGCTCGTCACCTGCATCGGCAACGACTACGGCTACGACGCCGTCTTTGCCCGCCAGATCGAGGGCCTGGCGCAGCCGGGCGACGTCGTGGTCGCGCTGACCTCGAGCGGCAACTCACCGAACATCCTCCGCGCGCTCGAGACGGCGCAGAAGCTCGGCCTCGACACCATTGCGCTCCTCGGCCGCGGCGGCGGCCAGGCCAGGGGCCGCGCGACCGTCGAGATCGTCGTGCCCGGCGACAGCGGCGCCGCCGCGCAGGAATGCCACCTTTTCCTCATCCACCACTTCTGCGAGCGCGTGGACGCGGAGTTTGGTTGAACCCGGATTCCGCGATGGGAGGGGGCCGCCTCCGAATGGGGGAGTCCTTGCGGCGCGCCCGGCGGTCGCGCCCTGCCACGCGGCACGTCTTCAACAGTCCATTTGCCACGGGCGATTGATGCAGACCCCTCCCACACTTCAGATCATCGCGGAATCCGGGTGGAAACCGATTCTGCGCGGCCGGCCGGCCGCGCACCGCGCTGCTCGACGGGCGCATGCCACGCGCCTCCCGTCCCAATCGGAGGCGGCATCCTTGGCGATTCGCCTCTACGCGCTCAACCGGATCGTCTCGTGGCCGGCGGGGGGCCACGATGCCATCTCGGGCAGAGTGTTCCTTTCCACTTCCTCGATCGTCGTCCAGCCGAGCAGCACCTTCTTCAGGGCATCGTAGCGCATGGAGCGGAAGCCGACTCGCTTCATTTCCTCCATCATCTTCGCCGGGCTGGCGCGGGCGAGAATGAGATCGCGCAGGCCCTCGGACATCTCGAGCATCTCGTGCACCCCGACACGGCCTTGGAAACCGGTGCCGTGGCATTGGGCGCAACCGCGGCCACGGTGGAGGGAGATCGGCCCCGGAGGCACGTTGAGGAAGAACGGCTCCAGCTCCTCCGGCGCCGCGCTGTAGCTCTCCTTGCACGCGGGGCAGATGCGGCGCAC
The DNA here is from genome assembly GCA_013822585.1 of Opitutus sp. Taxonomy (GTDB): domain Bacteria; phylum Verrucomicrobiota; class Verrucomicrobiia; order Opitutales; family Opitutaceae; genus Didemnitutus. Next base: position 24,483 of record PNKG01000009.1, read on the forward strand.
CAGGCGCTGGGACAGGACACCCACGATGGTCGGGGCGACCAGATAGGGCTCCACGCCCAATTCGATCAGGCGGGTGATGGCCTGCAGGGAGTTGTTCGTGTGCAGCGAACTCAGCACGAGGTGGCCGGTCAGCGCCGCCTCGGCGGCGATGCGTGCCGTCTCGGCGTCGCGAATCTCGCCGATCAAAAGGACGTCGGGGTCCTGCCGCAGGATGCCGCGCAGGATGTGGCCGAAATGCAGTCCGATCTGCGCGTTGACCTGATGCTGGTTGAAACCCGGGACGCGGTATTCGACGGGGTCCTCGATCGTGACGATGTTGAGATCGGGCCGGTTCAGCTCGCCGAGGCAGGAGTAGAGGGTCGTGGTTTTCCCGCTGCCGGTCGGGCCGCAGACCAGCAGGATGCCGTTCGGGTGCAGCACGGCGCGGCGCAGGGCCTGGCGGGTGGAATCGCTGAGGCCCAGCGAGCCGAGCCGTGGCGCCGCCTGATCGGACAGGGAACCGAGCAGACGGAGCACGCCCTTTTCCCCGTAGAGGCCGGGCATGGTGGACACGCGAAAAGCCGGCCGCTTGCCCGCAAAGGCGATCTCGAAGGCGCCGTCCTGCGGCAGGCGATTCTGGGCCACATCGAGGTTGCTCAGCACCTTGATGCGCACGATCAACGCCTCATGCACCACCCGCGGCAGGCTCAGCACGCTGCTCATGTCGCCGTCGATGCGCATCCGCACGCGGCACTCGTCCGCCGCGGCCTCGAAATGGATGTCGGAGGCCTTGCGGCGAAAACAGGTCAGAAGGATGCTGTTGAACAGCTCGGCGAAGGCCTCGCCCGACACGAACTCGGCCACGTCCTGCGTCGAGTTGATCTCCTTGCCGCCTTCCAGCGTGGGCAGCTGGGAACAGAGCCTCTGCAGGCTGCCGGCCAGCTGGTCCTCGCCGGCGAAATGCAGCTCGATGATGGAGGCGATCTCATCCGGATGCGCGAAAACGGGGCTTACGTCGCGGCCGATGAGCTTCGCCAGCGACGCGCGCAGCCGGGTGTCCAGCGGATCGGCCATGGCCACGGTCGCCGTCTCGTCGAGAAAATTGAGCACGATCGCACGCGCCTTGCGCGCGACATCGGCCGGCACCTGCCCCTCGCCGGAGGGAAGCTCGACGTTGAAGGGATTGACGTAGGCATACCCGACGCAATCCGCCCAAAGGTGGCAGAGGCGGACGGGGGTGGAGAGGTTGCGCTCGATCAGGAGTTTCATCACCCGGAACGGATCATCGGGATGCTGCGCGGCCAGCACATCGACGAGCTTGGCGCTCTCGGGCAGATTCAGCCGGAGCTGCTCGATGAAACGGTCGAAGGGAGTCATCGGCAGGCGCGGGCCTGGCCGCGCTTGCGGAAGCGCGCGGAGATCTCGCTTTGCTTCAGCAGCCGCTGGGTCCCGACCTCGGGGCTGAAATCGATGCGCACCTCCGTGCGCATCGCCTCGAAATCGTAGCGCACAATGGTGTCCGCCACCGAGGGCAGCCGGGAACTGGGCCCGCCGGCCTTCATGCGCTCAATCCCGTGCCGGGCACCTCGGCCAGCACCGCCGACAATTCGGCGCTGAGTTCGTGCGCCGGCACGTCCTTGCGAATGAAGAAAGTGGCCCCCTCGTCCACACAGCGTTCCACCATCATCTCGTCCGCGATGGAGGTGAGCATGACGATGGGCAGCCCGGGCGCCTGCTGCCGCAACCCCCGGAGAGCGGCGATCCCGTCCATCCGCGGCATGTTGATGTCGAGGATGACCACATCGGGCTGCACAGCCGGGAAAACCTCCAAGGCTTCCTGGCCGTCGCGTGCCTCCACAACCCTGCCGATTCCGTAGCGCGTGAGCAACTGGCCGACGAAACGACGAAAATAGGCCTCGTCGTCAACGAGCAGGGCGGTCGTCGATGGGAGACAGGAGGACATGGGAGGGCAGCAGGGCACCGTTTTCATCGGCACAACTGCCCCGGGGTGAAGCCCGCAGAGGTGGCCCCCTGTCAAAAAAAAGCCCGCTGGGCCGGCCCAGCGCCACCCGTCCTGTGGACGGTCTCAGATATGGATCGCCTCGCCGGTCGTGGCCGCGGCGGCCTCGCCGAGCGCCTCGGACAGCGTCGGGTGGGCGTGGATCGTATGGTGGACTTCCTCGATCGTCGCCTCGAGGTTCATCGCCAGGCCGTATTCGGCGATCAGCTCCGTCGCCTCGCTGCCGAGGATGTGCACGCCGAGGATCTCGCCCGTCTTCGCGTCGCTGATGACCTTCACGAAGCCCTCGGAATCGCCCGAAGCGACCGCCTTGCCGACCGCGGTGAACGGAAACTTGCCGATCTTGTAGGCGAGGCCCTTTTCCTTGCAGGCCCTCTCGGTCAGGCCGGTGCTCGCGACCTGCGGCTGGCAGTAGGTGCAGCCCGGGAACTTGTCGACCTGCCTCGGCTTGCTGTGGCCGAACATGCCGTTGACGGCGTTGACCGCGCGGAACGTCGCGACGTGCGCGAGCCACGGCGGGCCCTGGATGTCGCCCGCCGCGTAAATGCCGGGCACGCTCGTCTGGTAATTGGCGTCGACCTTCACGAAGCCGCGGTCGGTCTCGACCTTCACCTTCGGCGAGAACAAGCCCTCGAGGGCGGACGCGATGCCGATGGCGACGAGCACGGTGTCGACCTCGAGTTCGGTCTTCGTGCCGTCCTTCACGAGGTCGAGCTTCACGCTCTTGTCGCCCACGCGGATGTTCTCGCTCTTGGTCGCCGTGTGCACGGCGATGCCCTGCTTGGCGAAACTGCGCTCGAGGGTGCGCGCGACCTCCTCGTCCTCGACGGGCAGCATCTGCGGCAGCATTTCGATCAGCGTCACCTTCGCGCCGAAGGCGTTGAAGAAATACGCGAACTCCACGCCGATGGCGCCGGCGCCGATGATCGCGATGGATTTCGGCAGCTCCTTCGCGGCGAGCGCCTCGCGCGAGGTCATCACGCGGGTGCCGTCGACCGGCAGGCCAGGGAGCGCGCGCGGCTTCTGGCCAGTGGCGAGGAGGATGTTTTTCGTGCGGAAGAATTTTCCTTTGTGCTCGCCCTCGGTGATCTCGACCAGGCCGGGCACGGTCACCTGGCCGCGGCCGGCGAAGTAATCGACCTTGTTCTTGCGGAAGAGAAACTCGATGCCCTTGGCCATCTGCGCCGAGACGCCGCGCGAGCGCTCGATGACCTTGCGGAAGTCGAACCCCACGCCCTGCACGCTCAGGCC
>PNKG01000010.1 GCA_013822585.1 Opitutus sp.
TCGTCAACCAGCGCCCCGGCCTCGCGCGCGTCGCGCTCCCGGCCGTCGGCGTCATGGACATGACGCGCTTCCAGAAATTCACCATCGGCTGGGCCTGGGCCAGCGATTACGGCTCGGTCGACGACAGCGCCGAGATGGCCGCCTACCTCAAGGGCTACTCGCCCGTGCACAACGTGAAGCCCGGCGCCGACTATCCGGCGGTGATGGTCACGACCGGCGACCACGACGACCGCGTGCACCCCGGCCACTCGTTCAAATACGCCGCCGCGCTGCAGGCCGCGAATCCGACGAACAAGTTCCCGCTCCTCATCCGCATCGAGACCAACGCCGGCCACGGCGCGGGCAAACCGATCTCCAAGCAGATCGAGGAGACCGCGGACAAATACGCGTTCGCCCTCTACTACACCGCCGGCAACGCGAATTAACCCGGATTCCGGGATTCAACCTGCGGCGCGTGACTGGAGGAGCGGCTTCATGCCGCGACAGAAAAGTTCGCCGCGGTCGGATATCGGATCGCGGCGTTAAGCCGCTCCTTGTTGCTTCACGTCCGGCAATCGCGGAAGCCGGGATTAAACGCGCGTGATCTTCATCCACTTTCGGGGCCGACCTCGCGTCGGCCCTGTTTTGTGCGCGCGAGAGATGGCGTTGCGCGCCCACCTCGCGGCGCGTGTTCCGGGGCAGGGCGGGACCGCGACAAGGGCGATAAGCCTCGGCGGCTGGGCCCGCCGTTCGGTCACGTTGCCTTCGCCGCGATCGTTTTCGTGCGCACGCGCCGCGCTGCGCCGCACCTGCCGCCTTGCCGACAATGGCTGGCATCTCACCGCCGCGATGCCGTGCGTCGCCGCCAGTAAAGCGTTGACCGTGCCGCCGCTCCTCCCGCACGCTGCGGCGATTGCCATCGGGCCCATGAGCAATTTCTGGATCATCACGACTGCCGTCGCCGGCTACCTGCTTGGGGCCCTGCCGTTCGGTTATCTCGTGGCCCGCGCCCACGGCGTCGACATCTTCAAGGTCGGCAGCGGCAACCCCGGCGCGACGAACGTGAAGCGCGTGCTCGGCGAGAAATTCGGCGCCAAGGGCAGGCGCGCGGGCAACTTGGTCTTCGCGCTCGATGCGCTCAAGGGCGCGGTCGCCACCGGCTGGCCGTTGTGGTTCAGACATTCCTCCGCGATCAACGAAACATATTTCCCAAGTGAGAGCTCCGTCCCTTGGCACGTGCTTCCGCTGATCGGCGTCGTCGCCGCCGTGCTCGGCCACTCGTTCTCGGTCTTCACCCGGTTCAAGGGCGGCAAGGGCGTCGCGACCGCCGCGGGCGGCCTGGTCGTGCTGCTGCCCGTCGCCTGCGCGATCGCGGCGGGCGTGTGGGTGCTCACGTTCTACGCGACGCGCTACGTCTCGCTCGGGTCCATCCTCGGCGCCGTAGCGGTCATCGTGGCGAGCTGGCTGCTCGATTACCACGTGGCCTACGCGGTGATTGCGACCGTGCTCGCGGGCTTCGTCATCCTCCGCCACCACACGAACATCCGCCGGCTCCTCGGCGGAACGGAGGCCAAATTCACCCCCGCGGCGGACAAAAAACCCGACCCGCAATCCTGAACCACTGCCGGCAGCCGGGGGATTGCGGGGTATGACGCACGGTGCCTTTCCGCATCCTTGCCATGCCGCGCCCGCCCGGGCCAATAGACTCCGTTCGCACCATGGCTCTCATCGTCCAGAAATACGGCGGCACCTCCGTGGGAGACGTCGACCGCATCAAGAACGTCGCCGCCCGCATCAAGGCCAGCCGCGACGAGGGGCACCAGCTCGTCGTCGTCGTCTCCGCCCGCGCCGGCGTCACGAACGAGCTGATCGCGCGCGCCAAAGCCCTGAACCCGCGCCCCGACACGCGGGAGATGGACATGCTCCTTGCCGTCGGCGAGCAGGAGACGATCGCCCTCACCGCCATGGCGCTGCACGCCCTCGACGTGCCGGCGGTCTCCTACACCGGCGCCCAGGCCGGCATCTTCACCGACCTCGCGCACACCAAGGCCAAGATCAAGAACATCGTCCCCACCGCGCTGCGCAAGGACCTCAAGGCCGGCAAGGTCATCATCGTCGCCGGCTTCCAGGGCCTGAACGAGCAGGGCCAGATCACCACGCTCGGCCGCGGCGGCTCCGACCTCACCGCCATCGCCATGGCCGCCGCGCTCCAGGCCGACAAGTGCGAGATCTACACCGACGTCGACGGCGTCTACACCGCCGATCCGCGCCAGGTGAAGGACGCCCGCAAGCTCGAGGAGATTTCCTACGACGAGATGCTCGAACTCGCCTCGCAGGGCTCGAAGGTCATGCAGTCGCGCTCCGTCGAGTTCGCCAAGAAATACGGCGTCGTCTTCGAGGTCCGCAGCAGTTTCAACCACAACCCGGGAACCATCGTGAAAGAGGAAGTCGCCTACATGGAGAAGGTCGTCGTGCGCGGAGTCGCCGTCGACAAGGACCAGGCCAAGGTCGTCATCAGCAACCTGCCCGACAAGCCCGGCACGGCCGCCGCCGTCCTGCGCGCCCTGGCCGACGCGAACATCAACGTCGACATGATCGTGCAGAACGTCGGCCACCACGGCGTGGCCAGCCTCACCTTCACGGTGCCGAAGGAGGACGCCCACCAGGCGGTGAAGATCCTCCCCGCCACCTTCCGGAAGGTCGGCGGCGGCGAGGTCGCGGCCTACGACAACATCGCCAAGCTGTCCGTCGTCGGCGTCGGCATGCGCACGCACGCCGGCGTGGCCGCCCAGATGTTCGAGGCCCTCGCCGAGAAGGGCGTGAACATCGAGCTCATCACCACCTCCGAGATCAAGATCACCCTCGCCATCGCGCGCGACCGCGCCGACGACGCCCAGCGCGCCGTCCACGCCGCCTTCGGCCTTGGCAAACCGGCCTGAGCCGGTTTGCTCGGAGGTCGGATGCCAGAAGCCAGAGGCCAGAAACCAGAGGCCAGCGATTCCAAACCGAGTAAACCTCCCGGGCCGATACGCCATTTTTCCGACCTGATAGTCTACCGGCGCGCTTTCGCCATCGCGATGCGCGTGTTTTCCCTCTCGAAGGGATGGCCGCTGGAGGAGCGCTATTCCCTGACCGACCAAGTGAGGCGTTCCTCGCGTTCCATCGGTGCAAACATCGCGGAAGCGTGGGCCAAGCGTCGTTACCCTGCCCACTTGATCAGCAAGCTCACTGACGCTGACGGTGAAGCACACGAGACGGAACACTGGCTGGGATGCGCATTGCGGCACGGCTATCTTGCGCAGAAGGATTTCGACGCGCTGAGAGACGATTTGCGCGAAGTCGGCAAAATGCTCGGCTCGATGCTGACGCATCCGGAGCGATTTGGCATCCGCCCTCCCACTGACTCCTGACCCCTGATCTCCGACCTCTGACTTCCGACTCCTGACTCCTGCATGAAATTCATCTCCACCCGCGGCCAATCACCGGCGGTCTCCTTCAGCGAGGCTGTTGCCATCGGACTGGCGCCGGATGGCGGGCTCTACCTGCCCGAATCCCTCCCGGACCTCTCCCCGCGGCTGAACGCTTGGCGGAACCTGAGCTACGCCGACCTGTGCGCGGAATTCCTGAGTGTCTTCGCGACGGACATTCCCGAGGACGAACTGTCCCGCCTCGTGCGCCGCTCCTACGCGACGTTCACGCATCCCGAGATCGCGCCGCTGCGCCGGCTCGACGAGCGGACGGCCGTGCTCGAACTGTGGCACGGCCCGACGCTCGCGTTCAAGGACTTCGCCCTGCAGCTGCTCGGCAACCTCTACGGCTGGCAGTGTGCGCGCAGCGGCCGCAGCATCAACGTCCTCGGCGCCACGTCGGGCGACACCGGCGCCGCCGCCATCCACGGCCTGCTCGGCAAGCCGCGCACCGCGATCTTCATTCTTTACCCCGACGGCCGCGTCTCCCCGCTGCAGGAGCGCCAGATGGCCTGCACCGGCGCGGCCAACGTCCATGCGCTGGCGATCGACGGCTCGTTCGACGATGCCCAGCGCCTGCTCAAGGAGGCCTTCGGCGACCGCGCCTTCGCGCTCCAGCGCAACCTCGCCGCGGTCAACTCGATCAACCTCGCGCGCGTGCTCGCCCAGTGCGTCTATTACCTCTCGGCCTGGCTGCGCCTGACCGAGGAGGAGCGCGAGCGCGTGGAGTTCGTGGTGCCGACGGGCAATTTCGGCAACGTCTTCGCCGGCTGGCTGCTCGGGCGCATGGGCGTGCCCATCCCGGGTTTCAAGGTTGCGACCAACCGGAACGACATCCTCCACCGCTTCTTCACCACCGGCGAATACCGCATCGGCGCCGTGCAACCGAGCCTCGCGCCGTCGATGGACATCCAGGTGGCGTCGAACTTCGAGCGCCTGCTCTATTGCCTGCTCGACGAGGACCCGGCGCGCACCCAGGCGGCGATGACCGAGCTGAGGTTCCGCGGCTCCTACCGGGTGCCGAATTTCGATCTGGGCGCCTTCAGCTCCTCCGCGGCCAACGACGCCGACATTACGGCCAACATCCGCCGCGTGCACGAGCGTTTCGATTACGTGGTCGATCCGCACACCGCCTGCGCCTTCCAGACGCTGAATCCCGACCGCTTCAGCCTCGTGCTCTCGACCGCCCATCCGGCGAAATTCCCCGATGCCCTCCGCGCCGCCATCGGCCTCGAACCGACACACCCGACGCTGGAGGAGCTCAAGACGCGCCCGATCGCGAAGCACCTCCTGCCCGCGGACCTCGGCGCGCTGCGCGACTTCATCGCGAAGCACGGCGTGTAGCCTCCGCACCGCGTGGTGGTCGCCGGCGACCACCTTTACGCCGCAATTCGCGCGGCGGGTGTCGTGCGCGGCAGATCACTGGTGGGCTTTTCGTTGCGAGCGGAGGCGCCGCGGGTAACGTCCCGGTTTCCACCCCGACTCCGCCACGCCATGAAATTGCCCTTCGCCTGTCGTTTGCTGGTTTTCGTCCCGGTGCTCACGGCGGCGTTGTCCGCCCAGACCCCCCCGCTCACGCCCGACAAGATCGAGAAATTCGAAGCGCCGCAGGCCGGCTTCGATTTCATCCGCCGTGTCGAGGAGGTCCCGATGCGCGACGGCGTGAAGCTGCACACCGTGATCCTGATCCCGAAAGGCGCGAGGAGCGCCCCGATCCTGCTCACGCGCACGCCCTACGACGCCGACGGCCGCACCACGCGCACGAAAGGCTCGCCGCGCCTCCTCGCCAACGTGGCGCTGGCAGACGAGATCTACGCCGCCGACGGCTACATCCGCGTCTTCCAGGACGTGCGCGGCATCCACCGCTCCGCGGGCGACTACGTCATGACCCGCCCGCCGCGCGGGCCGCTCAACGCCAGCGGCATCGACCACACCACCGACGCCTGGGACACGATCGAGTGGCTCGTGAAGAACATTCCCGAGACCAACGGCCGCGTCGGCATGATCGGCTCCTCCTACGAAGGCCTCACCGTCGTCATGGCGCTCCTCGAGCCGCATCCGGCGCTCAAGGCCGCCGTGCCGCAGAGCCCGATGATCGACGGCTGGATGGGCGACGACTGGTTCCACCACGGCGCGTTCCGGCAGGTGAATTTCGACTACTTCACCGGGCAGCTCGGCGGCAAGGACGGTGGCGCGCCGGCCCTGCGCGGCAATGTCGACGACTACGAGGCCTTCCGCCACGCCGGCTCGGCCGGCGCTTTCGCCAAACAGGCCGGGCTCGACCAGATCCCGTGGTGGAGGAAAATCACCGAGCATCCGGCCTACGACGAGTTCTGGCAGGCGCAGGCGCTCGACCGCCTCCTCGCCGCCAAGCCGCTCGGCGTGCCCACGATGTGGTTGCAGGGGCTGTGGGATCAGGAGGACATCTGGGGCGGCGTCCACGCCTACCCGGCATGGGAGACGAAGGACACGCGCAACGACCGCAACTTCCTCGTCCTCGGCCCCTGGTATCACAGTCAGATCAACCGCGCCGGTTTCTCGCTCGGGCCGCTGCAATGGGACGGCGACACGACCCGCCACGTGCGCGAGCGGATCATCAAGCCCTTCCTCGACCAATACCTGAAGGACGGCGCGCCGCAGGCCGACACGCCGCCCGCCTACGTCTACAACACCGGGCGCAACGCTTGGGAGCGCCACGACCGCTGGCCGCTCGCCGGCGCCGATGCGCCCGTGAAGACCACGCCACTCTACCTGCGCGAAAATCTCACCCTTGGCTTCACTGCGGCCGCGGATGCCGTCGCGTTCGACGAATACGTCTCCGACCCGGCCAAGCCCGTGCCGTATCAGCCGCGCCCGGTGCGTTTCGACGACAGCGATGCCTGGCGCCGCTGGATGGTCGGCGACCAGCGCTTCGTGGCGGACCGTCCCGACGTGCTCGTCTACGTTTCCGAACCGCTCACGGAGCCGCTGCACATCGCCGGCGCGCCCATCGCGCACCTCGTCGCCTCGACCAGCGGCACCGACAGCGACTGGATCGTGAAACTCATCGATGTCCATCCCGAGGAGTTTCCGTCCCAACCCGAGATGGGTGGCTACCAGCTCGGCATCAGCATGGAAATCTTCCGCGGTCGCTACCGCGAGAGCTTCGAGCACCCGAAGCCGCTCGAAGCCGGCAAGCCCTTGGAATTCACCTTCCGGATGCCGACGGCCAACCACGTCTTCCGGCCCGGCCACCGCCTCATGGTGCAGGTCCAGTCCAGCTGGTTTCCGCTCTACGACCGCAACCCGCAAAAGTTCGTGCCCAACATATTCTTCGCCGAGCCGGCGGACTACGCGAAAGCCACGCAGCGGGTCTACCATTCCTCGCGGATCGAGCTGCCGGTCGTGTCCCGGTAGGCCCGGCCGCATCGCTGCGCCGTTTGCGGACTTGAGCCATCGGGTCTCCGGGGGCAGTGTGTGGTCCGTGAGATTGAGGACGGCCGCCACGCTCCTTGCTGTCATCGCCCTGCCACGCACCGCCCTGGCGGTGATCGTCCTCATCCTCTCGAGCGGCAACGGCACGCTCGATACGGCGGCGCAGAACGCCTTCACCAGCGCCGGCCACACGGCGACGGTCGGGCCGCAATACACCAGTTTCACCGGAGCGGAGCTCTCCGGAGTGCAGGCCGTGTTGTTCCTCGCCAACGCCAATTGGAACTCGGGCGATATGCCGCTCGCCGGGCAAACCGCGCTGGCGAACTTCGTCAGCGCCGGGGGCGGGCTCATCACCGGCGAATGGGTCAACTGGAAGGTCGGTTCGGGAAGCCTGACCACCTTGGCCCCGCTCATGCCGGTCACATCCTCCACCCAATGGACCGGCGGCACGAGCATCACTTACACTCAGGCGGTCTTCGACCCGGTGCTCGCTGCGGGCCTTCCCGCCTCGCTGACATTTCCGGGAGACGATTTTTCCGGCGTCGAATCCTTCTTCACCCCCAAGTCCGGGGCGACCGCCTATTACGCCAGCTCCGGCGGCGCGGGCGGTGCCGGCGTCGTCGGCTGGAACTACGGCTCCGGCCGCGTGCTGCAGCTCTCGACCACCATCGGCCCGGGCCAGCTCGGGACGGCCGCCTACGCGAAGCTGCTCAGCAACTCGGCCGTCTTCGTCGCCGTGCCGGAGCCGTCCACGGTGGCGCTGCTCGGTTTCGGATTGCTTTGCCTGCTCGTGCGCCGCCGTGCCCGGGCATGAGCTTCAAGGACCACTTTTCGAACCAAGCGGCGGTCTACGCGCAATCGAGGCCGACCTATCCGGCCGCTCTCTACGCCGAGCTGGCGCGACTCGCGCCGTCCCGCGGATTGGCCTGGGACTGCGGCACGGGCAACGGCCAGGCCGCCGTCGCGCTGGCGGAGCATTTCCGGCAGGTGATCGCCACGGAGCCCAGCGCCGCGCAGCTCGCCAAGGCGCTCCCGCACGCGCGCGTGGTCTACCGGCAGAGCGCCGAGCTCGCGCCTGCCGTGTGCGATGGCACGGTCGACCTCGTCACCGCGGCGCAGGCCGCGCACTGGTTCGATCGCCCGAAGTTCTACGCCGAGGCGAAGCGCGTGCTGCGGCCCGGCGGCATCATCGCGCTGTGGAGTTACTGGCTGGGGCGGGTGACTCCCGAGATCGACCGCATCGTCGACCGTTTCCACCACGAGACGACCGGCCCTTGCTGGCCGCCGGAACGGAGGCACGTCGAGAACCGTTACGGTGATTTCGACTTCCCCTTCGCGGAGCTGCCGTTTCCGGCACTCGCCATCACGCGCGAGTGGACGGCGGGCGAGATGTCAGCCTTCCTCTCCTCTTGGTCGGCGGTCGACCGCTACCGCCGCGAGCGCGGGGAGGATCCGATGCCGGCTGTGACCGCCGATCTGCGCGCCGCTTGGGGCGGGGAACGTCGCATCGTCACTTGGCAGATGTTCGGCCGGCTCGGGCGCACCGGCATTTAGGCCGGATTCCGCGATCGCCGGACCCGGAGGAGCGGCCTTGCGCCGCGACATCGGCCGCGCATGGGAAAGTCGCGGCATGAGGCCGCTCCCGGAGTCACGCCCCGCGTGTCGAATCCCGGAATCCGGGTTTAGAGCAGCGGCCCGATCAGGCGGCCGATCTCCTCGCCGAGGGTGGGGAAGAGCCCCGGCTCCTTGCGCGGCGCGGGCATCGGACGGGAATGCGCGAAGACCTCGCGCATCCACGCCGACATGTGGCGCGCGTCGGCCTCGGAGTAGGTGACGGCGGCGACCTCGAAGTTCACGAAGAGCGAGCGCAGATCCATGTTGGCCGAACCCCAGACCGCCGTCGCCTCGTCGACGAGGATGGCCTTGGCGTGGTTCATGCCCGGCCCGTAGAGCAGCACCTGCACGCCGGCGCGCTGCAGTTCGCGCAGGGAATGGCGCCGGGCGAGGTCGGTGATCGGGTGGTTCGAGCGCGCCGGCACCACCAGCCGCACGTCGATGCCGGCGCGGGCCTGCACGATGAGCGAGCGCTGCAGCACCTCGTCGGGAATGAAATACGGCGTCACCACCCAGATGTTGCGCTCGGCCTGCTGCACCAGCGAGAGGATGCCCTCGTAGAGCGGGTCGCCCTGCACGTCGGGGCCGCTCGCGACGATTTGCACCTCGCTGCTTCCCGCCGGCTCCGGAACCCCGGGCGGGATCTCGTCGTGCAGTCTCGCGATCGGCTGGCCGCTGGCGTAGGCCCAGTCGGCAAGGAAGATTTCCTCCAGCAGGCTCACCGCCGGCCCCTCGATCACCGCGCCGAAGTCGCGCCAGCGCCGCTTCAGCGGGGCGGGCCCCATGTATTCGATCGCGAGATTGCGTCCGCCGAGGGTGGCGCGCCGGTGGTCGAACACCGCGATCTTGCGGTGATTGCGGAGATTGGCCGAGCCGCGCGTCTGCAGCGGCATCATCGGCATGAACGCCACCACCTCGCCGCCCGCCTCGCGGATCGGGTCGCAGAAGCGGCCTTTGCTCATGAAACAGCCGAGCGAGTCGAGCAGCAGGCGCACCTTCACCCCGTCGCGCGCGCGGTGCGCGAGGAGTTTCACCAGCCGCCGGCCCACCGCGTCGCGCGACAGGATGAAGGTCATCAGGTGGATCGTGTGTTTCGCCTCGCGGATGCTGTGTTCGAGGCGGTGGTAGGCGTCCTCGCCCGAGGTGACGAACTCCACACGGTTGCCCCCCACGGGCGGGCAGGCGCCGTTGAGCGTGAGCACGCGCGCGGCGAACGAATCCGCCGCGGTCGACGGCGGCGCGCCCGGCACGACGGGGCAGAGGCGGGCCTTTTGCGCGGCGAGGCGGCGGAGCTTGCGGCCGCCGAAGATCAGGAACAGCGGCACGCTCAGCCACGGGATGAACACGAACGACAGCAGCCACGCGAACGTGTGGCCCGGCTGCTTGCGCTCGCTCATCAGGCGCGCGATGGCGAACACCGCCAGCAGGAAGCCGACGACGGTCAGCAGGTGCGGCAGCAGCCCGAGGATCCACGGGTGCTCCTTTGCCGTATCCACCGCCTGATTGAGGGTCGGGTCCATCGCCACGGCCATGAAAGCTCCGCGCGGCCAGGACGCAAGCCGCCCGCCTGCGCGCCCGCGGGAATTCGTCGCGTCCAAGCCGCCTGTTGCGCGGTGCGCGCCATGTGCCCGGAAATCCTGGGGAGCGGACTGGCGCGCGAACGCGAGGCTGCCTTGCCGGACACGCCGCGCGGGGGCCGGCCCCAGGGCGCGCCCGGTTGCGCGTCCGCAGGCGGAACGCGCAGAAACGCGGCAGCAGGGGGACGGTTCAGCGGGTCACTTCGTGACCGTGAGCGGGATGCTGCTCTCGCCGGCGCTGCTCTTGAAAAAGAGCGAGCCGCTGCCGGGCTTGCCGCCTTGGAGGGCCACGGTGACGCTGGTCTGGCCGGCGGGCACCAGCACCTCGGGCATGATGACGCTCTCGGGGATGTCCGTCGTCACGTCGATCAGCATGCCGCCGGCGGGGGCGGGCTGCGGGATGGTGAAGGTGAGGGCCTGCTGCTCGCCGCTGCGCAGCGTGAGCGCGTCGGGCGAGACGGTGAAGCTGATGGCGTCGACGCGGAACGAGCCGACCTGCAGCGTCTCGCCGCCGCCGGCGACGCGGAGGTGGTAGCTCTGGCCGGGCGACACGGCGGGCACGAAGAAACTGAGCGAGCTGGGCGACTCGAAGACCGTGCGGGTGGGGGTCTGGTCGAAGTAGACGACGTCGAGCGGTGAGAAGCCGGCGCCAAGCACGCTCACGCGCGCGCCGACGGGGGCGCGGCTGGCCTCGGGGCGCAGCACGTAGCGGCCGGCGATGCTGAGGCGCATCAGCTCGGAGGTGACCTCGGCGGGCTGGACGTTGGGCGCGGCGTCCTTGGGCAGGTATTCGACGATGAAGTAGTAGGTGGCGGAGGTGCGGCCGGCGGGGATCTGGTATTCGAATTCCCAGACGTTGGCGGCGGCGGCGCGGCTCATCTCGTGGATCTGGCCGTCGATGACGATGCGGGCGCGGGTGCGGCCGGGATCGATGTTGCTCGCCGTGGCGGGCGTGAACGCGGCCGTGATCGTGTAGATCTGCGACGGGTTGGCCGGCACGTGGTCCGGCGTCATGTTCGTGATCGTCAGCGTCTGGCAGCCGGTGAGGAACCAGAGCGCGAACAGCGAGCCCGCGAGGGCGGCGGTGCGGCCGGAGAAAAGCGTTTTGAGCGGATGCATGGGAAAAGGTTGCGCCCGGCCACGCAGGCCGTTGGCTGGTCGTAAATTGACGCAGTTCTAATGGGCGGGTTCCCCTCAGCGCAAGAAAAGTCTCGGTCCGGGACCGGCGCGTCGCCGCCGGGGCCGCTGGGCGTCTACGTCCACGTGCCGTTCTGCGCCACGACCTGCGCCTTCTGCGCCTTCTACCAGACCGTGCCCAAGGCCGACGCCGTGCCCCGCTACCTCGCCGCCATCGCCGACGAGATGCGGTTGGTCAACCGCGCCGGACGGACGGTCGACACGGCTTTCTGGGGCGGCGGCACGCCGGGGCTGCTGCGGGCCGGCGAGTTGGAGCGGCTCGGCCGCGCGATGCTGGAGTTCTGCGGCGGGCGGGCGCCGGCGGAGTGGTCGGTGGAGATGGCCCCGGCCACCGTCACGGCGGAGCGGCTGGCGGTGCTGAAGGCCCTGGGTGTCACGCGCATCTCGCTTGGCGTGCAGAGCTTCGATGCGACCCTGCTCGACGCGCTCGGCCGCCAGCACACGCCCAAGCAGGTCCACCGCGCCTACGAACTGATCCGCGCCGAGGGCTTCGCCAGCGTGAACCTCGATCTGATGTTCGCCCTGCCGGGCCAGGCCGAGACGCAGTGGCGGGCCGACGTGGAGGAGGCCGTGCGGCTCGCGCCCGACCACCTCTCGACCTACTGCCTGACCTTCGAGGAGGACACCGCGCTCTGGCTCCAGCTCTCGCAGGGCAAGGTGAAGCTCGATGCGGAGAAGGAGGCGCTGTTCTACCAGCGCACCTGGGATCACCTCGCCGCGGCGGGCTTCGCCCAATACGAGATCTCCAACTTCGCCCGCCCCGGCCACGCCTGCGCGCACAACCTCAACACCTGGCGCATGCACGAGTGGATCGGCTTCGGTCCGTCCGGCGCCTCGCAGTTCGCCGGCTGGCGGGCGGCCAACCCGCCCGACCTCGCGCAATGGCACGCCGACGTCGCCGCCGGCCGGCGCGCCACGGCGGACCGCACGGAGCTGACGCCCGCGCTGCTCGCGGCCGACAGCGTGATCTTCGGCCTGCGCATGAACGACGGCGTGTCGCTCCCGCAGTTGCAGCGGCGCTTTCCGACGCCGGCGTGGGACGGGTTGAAGGACTTCCTGCCGAAACTGCTCCTCGAGGGCCTGGTCGTCGCCTCGCCCGAGGGCCGCGTGCAGCTCACGCCGCGCGGGCGGCTGGTGGCCGACGCGGTCGGCGCGGAAGTGCTTGAGGCCTTCGCCCCCGGTCCGGAGGCTCGCGCCCGATGAGCCGGGCCTCTGCCATCGCGCTCCTGCTGCTCGCCGCGGCACCGGCTCCGGCCGCAATCGACCTCGTGTTTCCCACGCCCAACACATCGTGGGCGCGCGGCGACATCTCGACCTTCGTCCAGCCGACCGTGTCGGGCGACCCGGAGTCGGGGCTTTTCGGCTGCGTGCGCAGCGGCGGGGCGCAGTTCCACGAGGGGCTCGACATCCGGCCGATGAAGCGCGACCGCCACGGCGAGCCGGCCGACCCGGTCTTCGCGGCGATGGACGGCATCGTGCGCCACGTGAGCCTCTCGCCCGGCTCGAGCCGCTACGGCCGCTACATCATCGTCGAGCATCCCGACCAGACGCCCGCCGTCTACACGCTCTACGCCCACCTCGCCCGCGCCGAGCCGGGCATCCGGCCGGGCGTGCGCGTGCGCAAGGGGCAGGAGATCGCCACGATGGGCCGCAGCGCCGGCGGCTATGCCATCCCCAAGGAGCGCGGGCACCTGCACTTCGAGATCGGCCTGCGCGCGACGGAGGATTTCCAATCATGGTTCGCGTGGAAACGCTTCGGCAGCCCGAACGAGCATGGTGTCTTCAACGGCATGAACCTGATGGGCATCGACCCGCTCGATTTCCTGCGCCAGTGGCGCGCGGGCCGCGTCGGCAGCTTCCAGCAATACTTCGACCGCCTGCGCCCCGTGGTGACGCTGCGCATCGCCACCACGCGCGTGCCGGACTTCATCCGCCGCTACCCCTCGCTCCTGCGCAAGCCGCTCGACGGGATCGTCGGCGGCTGGGAGGTGGCCTGCAATGCCACCGGCCTGCCGTTTTCGTGGACGCCGCTCGCGCCCAACGAGGTCATCGGCCTGTCCGCGAACGAGGTGCGCATCGTTTCGGCCGACGCGGCCGCGCTGCGCGCCTACAAGTGCAAGGAACTCGTGAAGCCCCGCCGCGGCGGCTCCCAGCCCGGCGACGACCTGCGCATGATGCTGCAGCTCGTGTTCGGCCTGCGGAAGTAGGCCCGCCTACATCGGAAGCGGCGGGTTTGCTGTGGGAGCGAGCTTGCTCGCGACTGAGGGCTTGAGATGTCGCGAGCAAGCTCGCTCCCACGTTCGACGCGCGACAATCGATCAGCTTCAGCGTTTTTTGCCGCCGGCCTTCGCGGCCTTCTTCACCGCGTCGAGGATTTCCTGGAAGGCCGCGTCGTGCGCGATGGGCTTCAGGTCGGGGTCCTGCCGCATCCAGTCGTAGTCGGTGTAGCCGAGGGCGACGGACTGGCGGAGGGCCGCGAGGGCGTCGAGCGGGCGCTCGCTGAGGGCGAGGCTGCAGGCGAGGTTGTAGTGCGCAGTGGCGTTCTGCGGCTGCAGACGCACGAGCTTGCGGTCCATCTTCAGGCCGTCGGCGATGCGCCCGGTCTTGGTGTAGAGCCCGCCGAGCAGCTCGATCACCCCGGTGTAGCGCGGGCAGCGGCGGTGGACGGACTCGTAGAAGCCGATCTCGAACGCGGAGTCGCTCTTCGGTTGGCGGGACATCTTCAGCGGGTGCGGTTGGGGCAGCTCCCGCGTTCGCGGAAGGCGATGCATTGCGCGCTGACCTGCAGGCGCTGGGAGACGGGCTTGAGGCCGAGCTTCGAGGAGACGGTGCTGCCATACCACTCCATGAACGGCGCGCTGATCTCGAAGATGCGGTCGCAGTCCACGCACACGACCTGCGCCACCTGGGTGCTGCCGGTGGAGGCGAGGTAGAGCTTTTCGCCGCGGCCGATGTCGACCTCGCGCAGCAGGGCGCTCTCGGTCATGATCGGCAGGGTGCGGTAGACGGTGGCGCGGGAGACGGAGTCGTCGATCTTGCGCGCGTGCTCCAGCAGGTCCTCGGCGGTGAAGTGCTCCTTCTGGGCGAACGCGGCGTCAAAGATGGCCAGGCGCTGGCTGGTGACGCGGAGACCCTTCTCGCTCAGGTAGGATTGGAATTTCGCGCGGGCAGCTTCGACGCTCACGGGCGCCAGTGTCGCGTCGGCGTTTTCGGCCTGTCAACCCGGAACACGGCGCGGGGATTGTCCGGACGATTGCATTGCCTCCACGCGGGCGAGGCCCCCTGATTTCCGGCGTGATCGTGGCCGTCCAACCGCTCGCGGGTTTCGACAAGCTCCTGCACTACCGGGTGCCGGAGACGCTGCGCGGCGCGGTGCGGGCCGGCTCGCTCGTGCGCATCCCGCTCGGGCACCGCCACGCGCTCGGCCTTGTGCTGGCGGCCGACGCGCTGCCCGAGGTGCCGCTGGAGAAGCTCAAGCCCGTCACCGGCGTGCTCCACGACCATCCGGCGCTCACGCCCGACCTGCTCGGGCTCGCCCGGTGGATGAGCGGCTACTACGCGGCGCGGATGGAAGCGGTGCTGGAAACCATGATACCCGGCGCCGTGCGCGACGGCGCCCGGCTCAGGCAGGACAAATACCTCTCCGCCGGCCGCGCGCTCGCAGCAGCCGAGCTCGCAGCGCTGGTGCGGAAG
Source organism: Opitutus sp. (assembly GCA_013822585.1). Taxonomy (GTDB): domain Bacteria; phylum Verrucomicrobiota; class Verrucomicrobiia; order Opitutales; family Opitutaceae; genus Didemnitutus. The sequence goes on from PNKG01000010.1 coordinate 14,942, forward strand.
GCCCCGAAGCAGGCCAAGCTCTACGAATTCCTCCGCCAGCAGTTCCGGCCGGTGAAGAAATCCCTCGTGCTCTCGCGGCTCGGCGCCACCGCCGCCGTGGCCGCTGCGCTGGTGAAGCACGGGCTGGCCAAGGAGGAACTGCACCACATCGAGCGCGTCGCCTATGCCGACGGCTGGGCGGGCGGGGAGGTGGTCGCGGCCCAGCCGCCCGTGCTCAACGGGGAGCAGGCCGCCGTGGTGGACTCGGTCGGCGCGAGCCTGGCGCGCGGCAAGTTCGCCGTGCACCTGCTGCAGGGCGTGACCGGCTCGGGCAAGACCGAGGTCTATCTCCGCGCGGTCGAGGCCGTGCTCGCCGCCGGCGGCAGCGCCATCTACCTCGTGCCCGAGGTCGCGCTCACGCCGCAGACCGTGGCGCGGCTGCGCGGGCGCTTCGAGGCGGCCGGCCACCGCACCGTCGTGTGGCACAGCCACCTCAGCGAGGGCGAGCGGCTCGACGGCTGGATCGCCCTCGCCTCCGGCGCGGCGCGCGTGGTCGTGGGCGCGCGCTCGGCGGTGTTCGCCCCCGTGCGCGACCTGCGCCTCATCGTGGTGGATGAGGAGCACGAGCCGGCCTACAAGCAGGACGAGACCCCGCGTTACCACGGTCGCGACGTCGCGGTTTACCGCGCCAAGCTCGCGTCCGCCGTCTGCCTCCTCGGTTCGGCCACCCCGTCGCTCGAGTCGGTGGCCAACGTCCGCGCCGGCAAATACCGCCTCGAGCGCCTGACGAGGCGCGTCGACGACAAGCAGCTGCCCGACATCCAGATCGTGGACATGCGCATCGAGGTGATGCGCGCGCGCGGGCTGGTGACGCTCTCGCGCCTGCTCGTCGACCACATGCACCAGCGCTTCGCGCGCCGGGAGCAGACGATCCTCTTCATCAACCGCCGCGGCTACTCCTCGTCGATGCAGTGCCGCAAGTGCGGGCACGTGGAGGAGTGCCCGCATTGCAGCGTGGCGATGACCTACCACCGCGCCGACGAGACGCTGAAGTGCCACCTCTGCGGCCACGAGCGCGGCGCGCCGGCCGTGTGCCCGTCCTGCGTCTCGCCCGAGATCCGCTGGCGCGGGCTCGGCACGCAGCGGGTCGAGGAGGCCGTGCGCCGCGTGCTGCCCAGGGCGCGGCTGGAGCGCATGGACACCGACACGATGGCGAAGAAGCACCGGTTCCGGCAGATCCTCGGCGACTTCCGGGCGGGCAAGATCGACATCCTCATCGGCACGCAGATGATCGGCAAGGGGCTCGACTTCCCCAACGTGACGCTGGTCGGCCTGATCGACGCCGACCTGTCGATGCACGTGCCGGACTTCCGCGCCAACGAGCGCACCTTCCAGCTCCTCGTGCAGGTGGCCGGCCGGGCCGGCCGCGGCGACCGCGCGGGCGAGGTCGTGGTGCAGACCTTCACGCCGCAGGCCGACGCCATCCAATTCGCCAGGAAGGCCGACTTCGACGGTTTCGCCGAGGCCGAGCTGACGATGCGGAGGAATTTCTCCTATCCGCCGTATCGCCACCTCATCCACCACCTCTTCCGCGGGCCGAACCCGGAGAAGATCCGGTTCTTCGCCGAGGCCTGGGTGAAGAAGGTCGAAGCCGCGCTCGGCTCCGCCGTGGAAATCCGCGGCCCGTCGCCCGCGCCGATCGAAAAGGTGAAGGACGAATACCGGTTCCAGGTGTGGTATTTCACCACGCGGACGCCGCAGGTCGTGGCCGCGCTCGTGAAGCTCGAGCGCGAGTTCCGGTGGCCCGACGGCGTCACGCAGGCGCTCGACGTGGACCCGATGAGCCTGGTCTGAGCGGCGTCACTCCGCGCGCAGGGCGACGAGCGGATCGACCTGGGTCGCGCGGCGCGCCGGCAGCCAGCAGGCGAGCGCGGCGACGGCGAGCAGCGCCACCGCGACGCTGCCATAGATCAGCGGGTCGTGCGGCTGCACTTCGAACAGGGCCTGCTGCATCAGGCGTGTGACCCCGAGCGCGACGCCGAGGCCGAGCGCCACGCCGATCAGCGCGAGGCGCAGGCCGTGGCCGAGGACCATCGACAGCACGCTCTCCGGCGAAGCGCCGAGCGCCATGCGGATGCCGATCTCGGCGGTGCGTTGCGTGACGAGGTAGGCCATCACGCTGTAGACGCCGATGCACGCCAGCACGAGGGCCAGCACGGCGAAGCCGGCGAGGAGGAACATCGCGAGTTTCCGGTCGGCCACGGTCTGCGTGATGCGGTCCTCGAGCGGACGCGGGTCGAGCAGCGGCAGGTCGGGGTCGAGCCCGCGCAGGGCGGCGCGCAGGGTAGCGGCAAACGCGGCGGGATCGCCTTCGGTGCGCACGACAATGTTGGTGAAATTCTCGGGGCGCTGCAGCGCGGGCAGGAAATAGTCCGGCTGCGGCGGGGTGTGGAGGCTGGTCGAACGGATGTCGGCGACGACGCCGATGATCTCGGCGGGGCGCTGGCCCATGCCCGTGATGAGGGTGCGGCCGATGGGGTCCTCGTTCGGGAAATGCCGCTTGGCGAGCGTCTCGTTGATGATGACGACCTGCGGGCTCGTGGCGTGGTCGCGCTCGTTGAAGTCGCGGCCGGCGCGGAACGGCACGCCGAGGGTGGTGAAGTAGCGCGGCGCGACGATGGCGCGGTTCGCGGAGGGGCGTTCGCTCAAGGGCGGCAGCGGCCGGCCGGACACGGCGATGGGCGCGGGCGACGTGTTGCCGGTGAGGGGCAGGCGGTCGCCGATCGTGGCGGACTTGGCACCGGGCAGCGTCGCGAGCTTGTCGTGCAACTGGCGGTAGAACGCGGCGAGTCTTGGGCCGTCGGGATATTTCTGGAAGGGCAGGGCCAGGGTGGCGGTGAAAAGGTGATCCGGGGCGAAGCCGGGCGACACGCGCTGCAGGCGCGCAAAACTGGTGAGGAGCAGGCCGGCGACCACGAGGAGCACGAGCGAGAGGGCGATCTCGGTCACGAGGAGGCTGCTGCGCAGGCGGGAGTTGGCCTGCGACGAGCCGCGGGTGGCGTCCTTGAGCGCGTCGTTCACGTCGACGCCGGTGGCGTGGAACGCGGGCAGGGTGCCCATGGCGAGCCCGGTGCCGAGGGCGGTGAGGAGGGCGAAGCCGAGCGCCGAGGGGTCGAGGCGGATGTCGAGCGCGCGCGGGATCAGGCCCTCGCCGAGGGCGAGCAGCGCGCCGAGGCTCCATTGCGCCAAGAGGACGCCGACGAGACCGCCGGCGAGGGCGACGAGGACGCTTTCGACGAGGAGCTGGCGGATGACATCGCCGCGCCGCGCGCCGAGGGCGAAGCGGACGGCGATCTCCTTGCGGCGGCCGAGGAAGCGCGCGAGGAGGAGGTTCGCGACGTTGGCGCAGGCGATGAGCAGCACGCAGCCGATGGCGGCGAAGAGCAGCGCGTAGGTTTTCCGCTGGTCGCCGACGAGGTCCTCGAGCAGCGGCAGGACTTCGGCCTTGGACGGGGCGTCGATGTGCTTCGGAAAATCCGTGCGGTAGGCGGCGGCGATGGCATCGACGGTGGAGCGCGCCTGCCGGAGCGAGACGCCGGGCTTGAGGCGCGCGAAGACGTTGAAGCCAAAGACGCCGTTGTCCAATTGCGCGGGCACGAAGTAGGGCACCTCCTTCGGGCGCGGGAGCCAGACATCGACTTGGTTGAGCGGGAACTCCGACATCGCGGGCGGCAGCACGCCGACGATGGTATGCGGGCGGCCGTCGAGCGTGAGCGACTGGCCGAGGACGGTGGGGTCGCCGTTGAACTGGCGCTGCCAGTAGGCGTGGCTGATGACCGTGACGTCGGCGCCGCCGGCTTGGTCTTCCTCGGGGTTGAAGCCGCGGCCGAGCTGGGGCGCGATGCCGAGCAGCGGGAAATAGTTCGCAGTGGCGAGGCTGCCGATGACTTGCTGCGGATCGCCGCGGCCGGTGACGGTGTAGCCGTTGCCGACCGTGACCGCGAGGTCGGTGAAGACCTCCTGCCTTTCCTGGACCGCGAGGTAGCGGGTGTAGGAGAAGCCGACGCGCGTGAGGCTGAACTCCTCGGTCGTGGAGCTGAGGCGGACGAGCCGGTCCGGTTCGCGGTAGGGCAGCGGTTTGAGGAAGACGGAGTTGATCACGCTGAAGATCGCCACGGTGGCGCCGATGCCGAGGGCAAGGGCGAGGATGGCGACGAGCGTGAAGCCGGGGGACTTCGCGAGCTGGCGCCAGGCGTAGCGGAGATCGGTAGTCATAGGTGGTGTGTTAAAAGGGGAGCTGTGGACGATCACTCGGTGCGCAGCGCGACCATAGGATCGACTTTCGCCGCGCGGCGAGCGGGCAGCCAGGCGGCGAGCAGCGCGGCGGCGCCGAGCACCGCGACGACGCCGAGGTAGGTCAGCGCGTCGCGCGCGGCGACGCCGTAGAGCAGCGATTCGACCCACGTGCCGAGGGCGAGCGACGCGAGGACGCCGAGGCCGAGACCGAGCGCGACCAAACGAACGGCCTGCCTGAGGACGAGCTTCTGCACGTCGGCTGGCGCGGCGCCCAGTGCGAGACGGATGCCGAACTCGCCGGTGCGCTGGCCGACGGAGTAAGCCATCACGCCGTAGAGGCCGAGCGCGGCCAGGACGAGCGCGAGCGCGGCGAACGCGCCGATGAGTCCGAGGTTGAGGCGGCGTTGCGCGGTCTGCTCGCTCAGGATTTCGGCAACCGGTTCGATGCGTGGCACGGGCAGATCGCGGTCGATCGACCAGATCGTTTCGCGCAAGGTGCGCGCCATCGCCTCGGCGGGCAGCGCGGTGCGGACGACGAGTTGGAACGAACCTGCGGGACGTTGCCCGACCGGCAGCCAGCTCTCGATGCGCACCGGGTTGTCGGCGCCGAGGCGGCGCGTGTCCTTCACGACGCCGACGACGGTGAGCCAGTTGGCCGTGACCGGCTGGCCGTTCGCGTCCTTCGCGTCGGGTGCCGGAGGGTTGCCGAACAGGAAACGGCGACCGATCGGGCTCTGGCCGGGCCACCAATTGCGCGCCATGGTTTCGTTGACGATTGCGACACGCGTGCCGTTGAGAACGTCGCTGGCGTTGAACGTGCGTCCCTCGACGAGCGCGATGCCCATCATGGCGAAATAGGAGCCGCTCGCGGAGTCGATCGGGAGTTCCGTGCGGCGCTCGTTCGGCGCGAACGCGCGGCCCTCGACGGTAAAGATGCCGCTGTTGTGCAGGCGTTCGAGGAGGATGGAGGTCGTGAGGCCGGCGGATTGCACGCCCGGCAGCGCGGAGACGCGTTCGAGCAGTTGCGCGTGGAACGCGGCGGTCGTCGGACCATCGGCGTATTTGGCGCGGGGCAGCGAGAGCGGGACGGAGATCAGCTCGTCGCCGCACAGGCCGGTGTTGACCTGTTGCAGTTTCCAGAAGCTGCGGAGCAGGAGGCCCGCGCCGACGAGGAGCACGACGGCGAGAGAGGCTTGCGCGACGACGAGCGAGGCGCGGGTGAGCTGCGTGCTGCGACTCGCGGAGGCGCCGCGACCGCCATCCTTGAGCGCGTCGTGCGGGTCGGTGTGGCTGGCCTGCCACGCGGGCACGAGGCCGAAGCCGATGCCGCAGACGACGGCCGCGAGCGCGGTGGTGGCGAGGACGGTGGCGTCGGCGTCGATCGTGTCGAGTCGCGGCAGATAAGCGGCGCCGAGAAGCTTGATGAGCTGCAAGCCCCACGTGCCGCCGGTCACGCCCAGCGCGCCGCCCGCGAGCGCGAGCAGGACGCTCTCGATCAGCAATTGGCGGACGATCCGCGCGCGGCTGGCGCCGAGTGCGAGGCGGACGGCGATTTCGCGGCGGCGCGCGATACCACGGGCGAGGAGGAGATTGGCGAGATTCGCGCAGCCGATGAGCAGCACGCAGCCGACGGCGCCGAGCAGAATCCACAACGCGCTGCGGACGTGGCGCACGAGGTAGGCGTGCATGCTCACGACGTTCACGTCGTAGCCGGCCTGGCTGGGATCGGCCGCGATGACGGCGCTGTTGATCGCGGTGAGATCGGCCTGCGCCTGCTCGACGGTGACGCCGGACTTGAGGCGGCCGAGCACCGGAAGCCAGAATGCGCTGCGGGCGTTGCGGAGCTGGTCGGTCGGAGCGATCGGCACGTAGAGCTGGGCGCGCGCGGGAAACGCGAAGCCGCGCGGCATGATGCCGACGACGGTGCGCGGGCGGCCGTTCACCTGGATGTCGCGGCCGAGGATCGCTTCATCGCCGCCGAAGCGGCGCTGCCAGAGCGCGTGACTGAGGACGACGACGTTGTCCTTGCCGTCGATCTGCTCCTCGTCGGTGAACCAGCGGCCGCGCAACGCAGGGGTGCCGAGCGTCTCGAAGAAGCGATCGCCGACGCTGCACGTCGGCACCTGCTCCGGTTCGCCGTTGCCGGTGAGGTTGGCGTTGCCGGGCGAGTAGCCGGCCATCACGGCGAAGGTTTTGTTTTGCGTGCGCCAGTCGTTGAAGGTCGGCCAGCTCGTGATGTCGTCGTTGATTTTCTCGACGGTGTTGTTGTTCCAGACGAGGACGAGTTCAGCGGGTCGCGGGTAGGGCAGCGGCCGCAACACGACGGCGTTGACGAGCGAGAAGATCGCGGTGTTGGCACCGATGCCAAGGGCGAGCGTGAGCAGCGCGACGAGCGTGAAGCCGGGGGATTTGAAGAGCTGACGAAGGGCGAAGCGCAGGTCGTGGAGCATGGGGAGGTCAGGTTCGGTTGATCAGGTGAACAGGAGGCGGAGGGTCATTCGGCGCGCAGCGCCTCCATCGGGTCGGTGCGGGCGGCATGTCTGGCGGGGAGCCAGCAGGCGAGGGCGGCGGCGAGCGAGAGGACGATTGCGGCGAGGAGGTAGGAGAGCGGATCGGTGGCGGAGATGCCGTGGAGTTCGGACTGCATCACGCGGGTCAGGCCGAGGGCCGCGGCGAAGCCGACGGCGAGGCCGACGAGGACGAGGGAGATTCCTTCGCGCATGATCATCGTCACGATGTCGGCGGTCCGTGCGCCGAGCGCCGTGCGCACGCCGAGTTCGCGTGTGCGGCGGGCGACTTGCAGGGAGAGCAGGCCGTAGAGGCCGATGGCGGAGAGGAGCAGGCCGATCGCGCCCAAAAGGGTGACGAGCAGCAGCGCGAAACGGTCCTGCGCCTGCGCTTCCGCGACCATGCGTTCGAGCGTGTTGAAATCGAAGAGCGCGAGGTTGGGGTCGACGCCGGCCAGTTCGCGGCGGATGGCGTTGGTCAGGGTCTCGGCCGGCACGGAGGCGTGGACGATGAACGTCACGTTCGTGCCGAGCATGTCGGGGTTCTGCGCGTAGGGGACATACCAGTTGCCGACGATGTCGCCGTCACCGGGGTCGACGCCGAGTTGGATGTCGGCGGCGACGCCGACGACGAGGAAGCCGGGGCGCGGGTCGTTGAGGTGGCCGCGCTTGAGGACCTTGCCGACGGCATCCTGGCCGGGCCAGAAGCGCTTGGCCATCGCCTCGCTGACCACGGCGACGGGCTGGCCGCCGGCGCGGTCGGTCTCGCCGAGGGCGCGGCCGCTGACGATGCGGATGCCGGTGTCGCGGAAGAAGCCCGGGAAGACCATGCGGTGATTGATGATGAATGCGCCGCGCGGCTGCGGCGGTTCGACGCCGCCGACGGGGGTGATGACGGCGAGGCTGCGTGTCGAATACATGAGGTGCGGGGTCGTCGCGCTGGCGCTGAGGACGCCGGGCAGGGTGCGCAGGCGCGCCAGGGCCTGTTCGACGTAGGCGACGCGCGATTCGCCGTCGGGGCGGATGCGGCTGCTGAAACTGACGTCGAAGCTGAGGCGGTTGTCCGTCGCGAAGCCCCAGGGTTGGGCGGTGAGGTGCTTGAAGCTGCGGAGCATGAGGCCGGTGGCCACGAGCAGGACGACGGCGGTGGCCACCTCGACGACGACGAGGCTGCCGAGCAGGCGCTTGGTGCCGCGGTCGAGCGTGCCGCTGCGGCCGGAGCCCTTGAGCGCGTCGTGCAGATTGCCGCGGCTGCCGCGGAGGGCCGGCACGAGACCGAAGCCGAGGCCGATGAGGAGCGTGAGCCCGAGCGACGCGAGCAGCACGGGCAGGTCGAGGCCGGATTGGGTGGCGAACTCGCGCATGGTGCCGCCGGTGGCGTCGCTGCCGAGCGGACTGAGCGCGTAGAGCGGATTGACGCTCCACCAGGCGACGAGCACGCCGAGCACGCTGCCGCCGGCCGCGAGGAGGCCGCTTTGCAGGAGCGCTTCGCGGACAAGGCGGCTGCGGGACGCGCCGAGCGCGGCGCGCACGGAAGTTTCGCCCGCGCGCTCGACGTGGCGGGCGAGGAGGAGGCTGGCGAAGTTGGCGCCGACAATGAGCAGCACGAACGCGGCCGCCGCGGAGATGGCGAGGAGCTTGGCCCGGACGTTCTGCACGAAGCCCTCGTGGATCGGCACGAGCCAGGCCGCGCGCGGGTTGTTGGCGTCGGCGTGAGCTGAGTTCATCTGCGCGCAGAGTTCGCGCATCGCCGCGCGGGCCTGTTCGTGCGTGACGCCGGGCTTGAGGCGGGCGGGAGCGTAGAGGAAGCGACCCTCGTGGGTGGGGCCGATGGGCGCGGCAAAGGGCACCCAGACCTCGGTGCGGTAAGGATGGCGGAAGTTTTCCGGCAGCACACCGATTACGGTGTAGTCCTGTCCATCGAGCGTGAGGGTTTCGCCGAGGGCGTCGGCCCGGGCGCCGAGCACGCGCTGCCAGAACGGTTCGCTGACGAGCACGACGCGTTCGCCGCCGGGCCGGTCTTCCTCTGGGCGGAGGTCGCGGCCGAGGATCGGCTTCACGCCGAGCACGGAGAAGAAGTTGTGCGAGATGCGGACGCCCTGCACGCGCTGCGCCTCGGCGCCCGCGCGACGGAGGACGAAATTGGCGCCGGTGGCGCGGCCGATGTCGGTGAAGACGGTGTTGTTCTCGCGCCAGTGTTTCCACGTCAGGGGCGAGAGGTTGAAGCGCGTCTGGTCGGTGAAGTTGGCGTCCGAGGCCTCGTAGAGACGGACGATGCGGTCCGGTTCGGCGAACGGCAGCGGGCGCAGCAGGATGGTGCGCAGGACGGAGAGGAGGGCGGTGTTGGCGCCGACGCCGATGGCGATGATCAGCACGATGGTCAGGCTGAACATGGGGGTGCGCGCCAAAGCGCGGAGATTCTGGGCGAGAATCGGGGGCATGGGAGGGGCGCGATGAAGGGATGGCGGGGGCGGGTCTATCCGAAGGAGCAGGGGAGACGATGCAACGGGTGCGCGTTCAATTGGCCTGCGAATACGGCGACCGTGGAATAACCGCGCCGGACGGTGCCGGGAGGGGGGGGATGCGTGGCGCCCGGGATCATTCCGCCCGCAGGGCGACCATCGGGTCGACGTGCGAGGCGCGGCGGGCCGGGAACCAGAGGGCGACGAGGCCGACCGATGAGATCGTGCCGACCACAGTGAGGTAGATGCCGGGGTGGTTGGCCAGGCTGCCGCCGAAAGCCTGTTCGAGCGGGCGGGTGAGAACGTAGCCGCAGACGAGGCCGAGCGCGAGACCGAGCCCGATTTGCAGGCCACCCTGGCTCAGGACGAGGCGCAACAGTTGCCCGACCGTGGATCCGAGCGCCATGCGGATGCCGAACTCGCGCGTGCGCCGGCTGACGGCCTGGGAAGTGACGCCGTAGACGCCGACCGCGCCGAGGAAGAGAGTGATGGCGGCGAAAATGACGGCCATGGCCCCGATGGTGCTGAAGCCGCGCAGCGCCAGCGCCGTCTGGCTGGTGAGCGTGCCGATCGAGAAGATGGGTTGGTTGGGATCGATGCCGGCGATGGCGCGGCGCACGGGGTCGACCAAGGCGAAGGGATCGCCTTTGGTGCGGATGAAAAGGTCGAGCCAGCCCCAGCCCATCTGGTCCTGCGAGAGGTAGAAGCCGGCCTCGTTCCGGCCGGGTTCGGCGAAGATGCCCTGCATCTGGAGGTCGGGCACGACGCCGGCGACGGTGACCCAGCGATCCTGCGTCTGGCTGGTGCGGAAGCGCCGCCCGAGCGGGTCGGCGCCGGGCCAGTATTTCTTTGCGAATGACTCGTTGACGAGCGCAACGCGGGGAGCGTCGGCCGCCTGGTCGCGCGCGTCGAAGAGGCGGCCGGCGGTGGGTTTCACGGACACGAGGCGGAAGTAGTCGTGCGAGACGACTTCGAGCCACGTGGTGGGGCGGTCGTTGTCGTGCGCGTAGGCCGTGCCTTCGATGCCGACCTGGGTGGGCACGCCCAGGCTGATGAGGTTGCGGCTGGTGACGGCGACGGATTCGACGCCGGGCTCGTTCTGCAGGCGCTCGAGCAGGCGGCGGTAGAAGCGGGCGCGCGCCTCGGGCGTGGGCTGGGTGCCCTCCTGCACTTCGATGCGTCCGGTGAGCAAATGGTCGGGGTCGTGGCGGAGGTTGGCTTGGCGGGTGAGGTAGACGGTGTAGCTCAGCACGCAGGCCGCGACGAGCAGCGCCGTGGAGAAAGTGATCTGGGCGGTGACCAGCCAGCGGGCGATGCCGCCGAGGCTCATGGCGGCGGCGGCGCGGGAGTCGTCCTTGAGGGCGGTGTTCACGTCGATGTTCGAGGCGCGCCAAGCGGGGAGGATGCCGGCGAGCAGTCCGGCCAGCAGGGTGCTGAGCATGGCGGTGCCGAGCACGCGGTGGTCGAGGCGGAATTCCATCCAGCTGGGGATGGATTGGCTGTTGACGAGATAGGTTTGGAGGAAATCGATGCCGTAGCCGGCGACGAGGAGGCCGCCGGCGCAACCGAGCGCGGCGAGGAGCAGGGATTCGAGGAGCATCTGCCGGAGCAGGCGCCGGCGGCTGGCGCCGATGGCGGCGCGCACGGCGAGTTCGCGGGTGCGCTGCGAGGCCTGGCCGAGGAGCATGTTGGCGACGTTGACGCAGGCGAGGCAGAGGATGAGGACGGTCATCGCCAGCATGAGGAAGAGGAGGGGCTGGGCGCCGCCGCCGGAGTAGGCCACCCCGAGTTTCTGGAGGTTCATCCGGAGGTAGCCCTGGTTGGTCTCGGGCCAGCTTTTCGCAAAGCTGGCGGCGAGCGCGTCGAGCTCGGCCCGGGCCTGCTCCTCGGAGAGTCCGGGTTTGAGCCGGCCGAAGGCCTCGACCCGGTCGATCAGGCGCTCGCGGGGGTCGCCGGGCATCAGCCGCAGGTTGACCCAAAGGTCGCCGTAGGTGGGGAACTCGAACTTCGGGGGCATGACGCCGATCACGGTCGCCGCTTCGCCGTTGATGGTGACGGGGCGGCCCAAGGCGTCGGGTGAGGAGCCGAACTGCTCCTGCCAGAGCGCGTGGGAAAGCACGACGACGGCGGGTTGCCCCGGGCGGTTCTCCTCGGGTGTGAACCAGCGGCCGAGCATCGGCTGCACGCGCAACACCTCGAGGAGGTTGGCCGTGGCGAAGCAGCCGGTGTGGCGCGAGGGCACGCGACCCGGGCCGCTGAGGTTGACGCCGCTCCATTGGGTGGCGGCGAGGGTCTGGAGGACGGTCTGGCGCCCGGTGAGCGCGACGAAGTCGCGGTGCGGGAGCACATCCCAGCTGTTCTGGTCGCTGCTTCTCGGGGACTGGTAGGCGACGTGGTAGAGATTGTCGACATCGGGCAAGGGCAGGCCGCGCAGCAACACGGCGTCGACCAGGCTGAACTGGGTGGCGACAAGACCGATGCCCAGCGCGAGCGAGAGGACGGCGGCGAGGGTGAGCGCCGGGCGGGAGGAAAGCTGGCGGAGGGTGAAGCGGAGATCGTTCATGTTGATGTGCTGCGTGCAGCGCCGCTACTTCGACACGATCATGCCGTCGGCGAGGCGGATGACGCGCGAGCCGTAGGAGGCGTTTTCCTCGGAGTGCGTGACCTGGATGATGGTCGTGCCCTCCTCGTTGAGCTTTTTGAAGAGTTTCATGATCTCGCGGCCTTGGTCGCTGTGCAGGTTGCCGGTCGGCTCGTCGGCGAGGATGAGCGAGGGCTTGGCGATGAGCGCGCGGGCCACGCCCACGAGCTGCTGCTGGCCGCCGGAAAGCTGGTTGGGGTAGAGATCCTTCTTGCCGACGATGCCGAAGCGGTCGAGCACGTCGCACACGACGGACTCGCGCTCCTTCTTCGGCGTGTCGCGGTAGGAGAGGGGGATCTCGAGGTTCTCGTAG
>PNKG01000011.1 GCA_013822585.1 Opitutus sp.
GACCTAGGTCTACCCGTTCCTTTTTCCCAACCATGAGAGACGAATACATCAAGGAAGCCCAAAAGGTCATCCAAGACCCGAACGTGCTGATCAACGTGGTCTCGCGCCGCGTGAAACAGCTCCGCCGGGGCAGCCGTCCGCTCGTGGAGTCGCTCGAGAAACTGAGCCCCGAGGACATCGCCCTGCGCGAGGTCATCGAGGGCAAGATCAGCTACGAAGTGACGCACGCCTGAACCGGTCTCGGCGTTTTAGGACGAAGCGCGGCGCCCGGCCGCGCTTCTTTTGTTTGCGGCGCACGCCTCCGCTCCGCATCACTGAGCTCCGCCTATGGCCGCCAAGGCACAAGATTCCGCCCGCTACACCGAACTGCGCAACCCCAAGGCGCTGCGCGACTACTTCATCCACGACAAGTTCGAGGCGGGCGTCAAGCTGGCCGGCACCGAGGTGAAATCCATCCGCGCCGGCAGGGCGCAGATCAGCGACGCCTTCTGCCGCGTGGAGAAGGGCGAGGTCTGGCTCTATGGCGCCTACATCGAGGAGTATTCGCACGGCGGGCTTTCCCAGCACGCGCCGCGGCGCCCCCGCAAGCTGCTCCTCAAGGCGAACGAAATCCGCAAGCTCGGACAGGCCGTCGAGACCGGCGGCCGCGCGATCGTGGCGCTGCGCATGTATTTCAAGGAGGCGCTCGTGAAGGTCGAGATCGCCACCGCCAGCGGCAAAAAGCAGTTCGACAAGCGCGAGGACCTGAAGAAGCGCGAACAAAACCTCGAGGCCCGCCGCGCCCTCAAGGCGATCAAACGATGAAACCCGCCCCCCAACTCCGCTCCGTTTCCATCCGTGTGCCGGCCAGCACGTCGAATCTCGGCGCGGGCTTCGACACTCTCGGCTTCGCCCTCGATCTCCACAACACCGTGCGGCTCGTCCGCGGCGTCCGCCCCGGGGTCGCCGCGGCCGACGCGGCCTCGCGCCCCGGCACGGCGATGGCGGCGGAGGCCGCGGAGCTGTTCTTCAAGCGCACGGGCGCGCCGTCCTTCGGCTTCAAATTCTCCATCCGCGGCCGCGTGCCGATGTCGCGCGGGCTCGGCTCGAGCGTCACGCTGCGCGCCGGCGTCGTCGCCGGACTGAACGCGCTGGCCGGCGCGAAACTGACACGACGGGAGATCGCCGCGCTCGTCCACACCCTCGAGGGTCATCCCGACAACGCCGCGCCGGCCGCGCTTGGCGGTTTCTGCGTCGGGCGCACCGACCCGCAGACCGGAGAACTCGCCGGCGTCGTGCGCCGCGCGATCGGGCGCGGGCTGGTCTTCGTGGTCGCATCGCCGAGGCAACAGGTGCAGACGAAGCAGTCGCGCGGCGTGCTGCCCCGGCGCCTGCCGTATTTCGACGCGGTGAAGAGCATCAACAGCGCGAGCTACGTCACGGCGGCATTCCTGACGGGTGAGTTCGAGCGGCTCGCGCACGCGGTGGCGGATTTCATGCACGAACCGTATCGGCTGCCGCGCATCCCCGGAGCGCGCGATGCCATCGTTGCCGGTGTGGCGGCCGGCGCGCTCACCGGCTGGCTGAGTGGCAGCGGCTCGAGCGTCCTCTGCGTTGCGCGGCCGGCGCGCGCGGCCAAAGTGGGACGCGCGATGAGCGGGGCCTTTGCCCAGACGGGTGTGCGCTGCCGGGTGGTCCGCCTGCAGGCGGACAATCTCGGGTTGCAGGTCGTCGCCCGAGGTCGTTGAGGCGGGGGCGGCTCAATGGCCGCCGAGCGGGAAGGGTGGGCGCGAGCCGGTCCAGTGCCGCGAGATTTCCTCGGCCAGCACGGTCCACTTGAAGGGTTTTTTCACGATCGCCCTCAGCGCCGGAAGCCGGGCCCCCCATTCCTCCGTCAACTCGATCTCATGCCCCGTGATCATCACGGCTGGCAGGTGCGGGCGGAGCTTCTTCACCTCGAGCAGAAAGTCCAAGCCGGTCATGTCGGGCATGTGGTAGTCCGTCACGATCAGGCCGACATCGAGGGTCGGGAGAGCCTTCAGGGCCTCGCCGGGCCGGGAGAAGCTGTGCACGGGACAGGAGAGATGTTCGCCGAGCATCTGCTCGAGGAGGTCGATGTAGGCTTCCTCGTCGTCGAGCAGGAGCACGCTTTTCATGGCAAATTCCGGCGCGTGGACGGCAGGCGCGGCGGACGGGACGACGTTGGACAGAGACGGCGACGACATGGAGTATGTGGCTGACCGGCGGCCCGTAGCCGGAACCAGTATTGGATGGTAGAGGAGACCCGGGCTGGCCAGCCTAAACCCGCTTCGTAAAAATCCGCCGCGCCATGCTCCATATCGTGCTCTTCCAGCCTCGGATCGCGCCCAACACCGGCAATATCGGCCGGATGTGCGCGGTCACGAAATCCCGCCTGCACCTCATTCACCCGCTGGGCTTCAAGATCACCGACCGGCACCTGAAACGCGCGGGGATGGACTACTGGCATTCGCTCGATGTGCACCAGCACGGGGACTGGGCGGCGTTCCAATCGAGTCCGGCGGCGCCGAGGCGCCTCTGGCTTTTCACCACGCATGCGCGGCAGGCTTTCTGGGATGTGCGCTTTGCCGACGATGACGGCCTGGTGTTGGGCAACGAGGAGGCGGGCGTGCCGGACTGGCTGCACGCGGAATTCGGCGACGAGCGCCGGCTCAGGATACCGCACGCCAATGCGGGGCTCCGCTCGCTCAACCTCTCGACCGCTGCCGGTGTCGCGGCCTACGAGGCGCTGCGGCAGATCGGGTTGCCGGGCTGAGACTCACCTGGTTTGGGGCGCGGGTTCGTTGCGTTTGATCCAGGCCCGCATGTTTTTCAAATCCAAGGTGACGACATGCTGGTTGAAGAATGCCGCGTCGATCAGGCCGTCGTAGATGGTTTCCTTGACGGAGACGGTGCAGGCATAGCCGGTCGCGGGCGGCAGGTGCAGCGTGGTGGCGGCGGGCTGGTCGCCGGGCTTGATCCCCAGTTGCTCCGCGGCATGCGGCGAGAGCAGCACCGGCCCGGCGTTGCCCGAATCGAGTTCCAGCCAGAGCGTGCCTTGGGGCGACGCGGCGGCCATGAAGATATCCAGGGAGGCCCCGCCGGATCCGCGCGCGGGCCGGATTTGGACGGGCTGCATGTCCCGGACCCGCGCCGCGAGGCTTGAGTCGGTTTCCGCGATCACCCGGTCGCCGCCAAAGTCGATGGTCAGGGCTGTGCCGTCAAAAAGATCAAGACCGACGATGCCCTGCAGGGGCGGTGCGCCCTCCAGTAACTTCATCAGGTCAAATTGGGCGACTTCATTTCGCGCCAGCGTCCTGCCGCCCACGGAAACGGCCTGCACGGGGATGAGGGGGAATATGATGCGCTCGCCGGTGTGGCGGAAGCCCGTCACCTGCCCGGCCGGCTTGAGACCGAGAGCGCGAGCGAATTCAGGAGTGATGAGCGTCAGCCCGCCGGCGGTATCAAAGACGAACTGCCCCGATACGCCATTGACGTTCATCTCCAGGAGGCGCCATCCCGCCACGATATACGGTCTGAGCGGCAGCACCTGCGGCGAATCTCCTGGTGTCGCCGCGCGCACCCCCGTCAGCAGCACCAGACAGAGCGAGAACAAGAGGTGAGAATGCCGTTTCATGCCAACAGCCTACGGCCGCCGAACCGGCCGTCAAAGCCGGCGCTCTGTTATACCAAGGAGCCTTATACCAAGCCCCCGTAGCTAATTGCCTTTGGGGTGGGCGTCGGCGTCCCCGACGACGCCTGTCGCCGCCGGGGACGGCGGCGACCACCTGCCTGCCCAATAGTCCGGAAGCAAGCGGACGCTGGTATGACAACGGCCTGTCAGTTGGCCGGTGGCAATTCGTCGAGCCGCACGCACGCGGCGGTGTGGTCCGGGCCAGCGGGCCGAAGGATTGGGACAGAGGCCTTGCACCCGTCCTGCGCAAAGGGGCAACGCGGATGGAAGGCGCAGCCGGCCGGCGGATTGAGCGGCGAGGGCGGATCGCCGCTCAGCACGATGCGCGTGCGGCCGTCGACGGCGTGCACCGTCGGGATGGCGCTGATCAGCGCGCGGGTATAGGGGTGCCGCGGATGCTCCATCACCTCGGCGGCCGTGCCGAGCTCGACGATCCGGCCGAGATACATCACGGCGACGCGGTCGGAGATGTGCTTCACGACCGAGAGGTCGTGCGCGATGAAGAGCAGCGAGAGGTTCATCTCGCGCACGAGCTGCGCGAGGAGATTGAGGATCTGGGCCTGGATCGAGACGTCGAGGGCCGATACCGGCTCATCCGCGATCAGCAGCTGCGGCTCGAGCGCGAGCGCCCGGGCAATGGCGATGCGCTGGCGCTGCCCGCCGGAGAATTCGTGCGGGTATTTCCGGGAGAACCGCGGGGCGAGGCCGACACGCTCCATCAGGCGCGCGACGCGGGCGGGGATTTCCTCCGCCGGGCACACCCGGTGGACGCGCAACGGCTCGGCCAGCGTGTCGAAGACCGTCATGCGCGGGTTCAGTGACGCGAACGGGTCCTGAAACACCATCTGCATGTCGCGGCGCGCGCGCTTGATCTCGTCGGGGGAGGCGGCGGTGAGGGCGCGGCCGCCGAGCAGGACGGCGCCGCCGGTCGTGGGCACGAGCTGCAGGATGGCGCGGGCGAGGGTGGACTTGCCACAGCCCGACTCGCCCACGAGGCCCAGCACTTCGCCGCGAGCCAGGGCGAACGAGACTCCGTCGACCGCCTTGACCGTGCCGATCTGCCGGCGGCGCACGAAGCCGGACTCCACGGGGAAGTGGGTCTGCACGTCGCGGAGCTCGAGCAGCGGTTCGCTCATGCGATTTCCCCCTTCTGCACGCGCAGGCAGGCGCTTTGCTGGCCGTCTCCCACGTCGCGCAGCTCGATCGTTCCGCTGCGGCAGGTTTCGATGGCCGAAGGGCAGCGCGGGGCAAAGGGGCAGCCGGACAGCGGGGCGGACAGATCGGGCGGCAATCCCGGGATGGTGTGGAACTCCTCGCCCTTGCGTTGCAGGGCGGGGATGGAGCGCTGCAGGGCCTGCGTGTAGGGATGCCGCGGGGAGGCGAAGAGCCGGCGCGTCCCGGCACGCTCCATGATCCGCCCGGCATACATCACCTGCACGCGGTCGCAGAGTCCGGAGACGACGGCGAGATCGTGGGTGATGAAGATCACCGCCATGCCGGACTCGCGCTGCAGTTTCCTGATCAATTCCAGGATCTGCGCCTGCACCGTCACGTCGAGCGCGGTGGTCGGCTCGTCGGCGATGAGCAGCTCGGGCCGGGTGATGAGTGCCATCGCGATCATGACGCGCTGGCGCATGCCGCCGGAGAATTCGTGCGGATACTGGTGCAGGCGGCGCGGGGCGTCGTTGATGCCGACGGCCTCGAGCATGGCCAGGCCGCGGGCCAGCGCATCGGTCCGGCTGATCTTCCCGTGGATCAACAGCGGCTCGATCAGCTGCTCCGAGATGCGGAGGAAGGGATTCAGCGACGTCATCGGATCCTGGAAGATCATCGCGATGCGTTTGCCGCGGATGGCGCGCGCCTCGGCCGGCGTGCAGCGGAGCAGGTCGGTGCCATCGAAGACGGCGCGGCCGCTCTCGATCCGGCCCGGCGGCTGAGGCACCAAACCCATCAGAGAGTAGCAAGTGACGGACTTGCCCGAGCCCGATTCGCCCACGATGCCGAGCGTCTCGCCGCGGCCGATGGAGAAACTCACGCCATCCACCGCGCGGTAGACGCCGCTGCGGATGTGGAAATAGGTGCGGAGATCGGTGACTTCGAGGAGCGGCACGACGCGATCAGGACGGGGTGTGCCCGACAGAAAGCCGGGCATTGACGGCGGCAACGGCCGTTTCCGGGGGAAGATCGGCGAGCGAGCCGCCGCCGGTCCGCGGGCAGCCGGGCGGCTGGAGGAGCGTGACCCCGGAGGCGAAGACCGGGCCGGTGCGCACGGGGTTCGTCGGGCCGAAGAGCGCCACCAGCGGCACGCCGAGCGCGTTGGCGAGGTGCATGCCGCCCGTGTCGTTGGCCACCAGCAGGCGGCAGGACTGCAGGCGCTGTGCAAACTCCACGAGGCCGGTTTGCCCGGCGGTGTTTTCGACGCGCCCGCCGAAACCGGCGGCGACTTGGCCGGTGATCGCGCGGTCGTTGGGTGTGCCGAAGAGGACGAATCGCTGTTCGGGCAACGCTGCGATGAGCGCGCGCCAGTGCCCGACCGGCCAGCGCTTGGCCGGGGTGTTCTCCGAACCGCAGATCAGGCCGATGGGCGCCGGCGTTGAGGGATGCGCCGGAGCAGCGAGATGGAAGGGCTTGAGATCGGCGGGCTGGGTGAGTCCGAAGCTCCGGAGGAAGTCCGTCCAGAGCGAGAATTGGTGATTCTGCGCCTCATCGTAGTCGGCGGGGAGCTTGTAGCGGTGCGTGAGCAGCCAGCGCGGCTTGCCCGGCCGCGCGACGCCGAAGCGCTGGCGCGCACCGGTGCACCAGGCCTCCAGATCGCCGCGCGTGGAATTCGTGAGGAGCAGGCAGCAGTCGATGAACTCAGCGCGGGCCGCGCGAAAATCGCCGAAGTAGGCGAGCCCGCCTTTCCGCGGCAATGGGCGGAGGCGGTCGGCGAGCCCGAGCTGCCCGAGCAGCGGCAGGTAAGCGCCTTTCGCGACGAAGGTGATCTCGGCGTCCGGCCGCGCGGCGCGGAGCGCGCGGAGCAGCGGCAGCGCCATGACGACATCGCCCAGCCAGTTGGGCAGGCGCACCCAGAGGCGGGTGCGGCGGGGCAGGGCGGGGAGGCCGCGCAGGCGCAGCTCGTCGGCGAGGAGATTGCGCTTCTGTTCAAGACGGAAGCGCGCGTGCGGCGCGTCCTGCGTCTTCCAACGCTGGTGGCCCCAGAGCCACGAGGCGCAGAGGTTGTCGTCGGTGCGCAGGAGACGCTCGAGCCAGCAGTTGAGGTTGACCGTGACGGACTCCGTCGTGCCGTCGTGGGCGACCGGCTCCATGCGGATTTCGACGCGCCAGAAGCCGAGGCGGCGGGCATAGAGGCCGACCGTCCGCGCGGAAAACTTCTGCGCGAGCAGGCCGACGAGCTCGGTGGTGGAGCAGACACGGTCGAGCAGCAGGGTGAGCGCGCCTTGGTTGCCGGCGTTCTGGTCGTAGAGGATGCCGACGAAGCCTTGGCGGCGGAGGATGCGCACGGCCTCCTGGAACCCGTCGCGACGCGAGAGGAGGCGGATGCCGTGGCGCTCGCGCGCGGCCTTCACGAAGGCGTCGGCCGCGGCATTGTCGAGCGGCCGGAAAATCGCGCCGAATTCGGGGAAAGGCTGCTCGAGCAGCGGCATCGCGGTGAGCACTTCCCAGTAGGCGAAGTGCGGCGCGCAGATGAGCACGGGGTGGGGGCTGGCGCGGTGGGCGGCGTAGACTTCGTGCAGCGAAGGCGTGGCGCGGATGATCGTGCGCATGCGTTCGGCGGAGAGGTAGGGTGACGCCAGGGAGAGGAGTCCGGTCTCGGTGAAGCGGGAGAGGCAGGCCCGGGCCGTCGCCTCGCGCCAGGCCGCATCGCGTTCGGGGAAGGCGTGGTGCAGATTCGAGTGGATGAGCCGGCGCCGCCCCGGCAGGCCGCAATAGACCAGCAGCGCGATCACGTGCGCGAGCGCCCGCACGAGGAACTCCGGCAGGTGCGCGAGGAGCCAGCCCGAGACCTGGAGGGCGATCTTAACCATGGCGCGTCGCGCTGCGGGGGCGCCCGTGAAACTCGCTTAAATTTGTCCGGCTCAAAGTGATTAGAATTTGCCTTCGCGGAAACCCGCATGAAACCTGATTGGCGGGTGGTTGAAAGTCATTTCTCCGTCCCGTTCCATGCGCGAACTGCTCATCATCCAACCGTCGTCGCTCGCCGACATCGTGCACGGGTTGCAGGTCACGGCCTCGCTGAAGGCCCAGCAGCCCGGCTGGCGCGTGTCGTGGATCGTGCGCGACGTGTTCGCGCCGCTCGTGCGCTCGAGCACGGTGGTGGACCAGATCTTCGTCTTCCGCCGGCAGGGCGGCGTGCGCGGCTTCTTCCGGCTCATGCGCGAGGTGCGCGCGCAGAACTTCGACACGGCCCTGGATTTCCAGGGGTTGCTGCGCTCCGGGCTGATGATCAAGTGGACGCATGCCGCCCGGAAGATCGGCCGGCCCGACGCGCGCGAGGGGGCCTCGCTCTTCTACGACGAGACGGTCAAGGCGCCGGCGGGCGGCGCGCCGGTCCACCCGCTCGAACTGCTGCTGCAATTCTGCGCGGTGCTCGGCGCCAGGCCCGAACTGGACGGCCCGTTGCAATTCCGCGACCACGCGCGGCTCAACCTGGGTTTCATGGACGCGCGCCACGGCCTGCGCCCGATCCTGATGTTCCCCGACAGCCGGCGCCTCGACAAGAAGTGGGACGGCTTTGCCCAGCTCTCCTCGCTCCTCGTGCGCGAGGCCGGCCGCAAGGTCGTGTGGGCGGGCAACAATTACCTGCCGTGCAAGGAGGCGTTTCCCGACGGCGCCTTCGTCAACCTCACGGGCAACACCAGCCTCAACTCGCTCACCGCGCTCATCGGCCACGCCGACTGGGTGATCGCCAACGACAGCGGCCCGCTCCAGCTGGCCGCGGCGATGCGCGTCAAGACGCTCGGCATCTTCGGGCCGACCGATCCGCGTCTCTCCGGCCCGTATCCGCTCAACGGCCCGACCAATTTCGTCATCCAGGCCCCCGTCGGCGATCTGAAGCTGCTGCAGCCGAAGGATGTTTTCGTGCGCTTCAAGCGGCTGCTCCAAGTCGCGCCACTTCGCGCCGCGGCGGGCCCCGCGCGCCCTTCCTAAGTGCAACCGATCCGCGCCCCCGCCCGCCTCTGCCTCGTCCGGCTTTCGGCCCTCGGCGACGTCGTCCTCGCCACCGCGCTCATCCGGACGCTGCGCGAGAACTTTCCCGCGGCGAAACTCTCCTGGATCACCAGCGCGATGACGCGGGACCTGCTGGGCGGGATGCCGGACATCGAATGGATCGTCGTCCCGCGGCCGATGAAGCCCGGCGATTGCCTCGCGCTGCGCCGCCAGCTGCGCGGCCGGGTATTCGACGTGCTGCTCGCCGCGCAGGCGAGCTTCCGCGCCAACCTCGTGCACGCCTGCGTGCCGGCGCGGCGCAAGATCGGTTTCGACGCCGCGCGGGCCAAGGACCTGCACGGCTGGTTCGTCGACGAGCGCATCCCGGCCCGCGACGAGCATCTCGCGGAGGGCTTTCTCGGGTTCGCAACGGCGCTGGGCATTGCGCCCGAGCGGCAGGTCCGCCGTCTGGAGCTGCCGCTGGGCGACGAGGACCGCGCCGCTGCGCGCGCCCTGACGGGCGAGGGGAGGTATTTCGTGGTCAACCCGGCTGCGAGCAAACCCGAGCGCAATTGGCTGCCCGAGCGCTATGCGGCCGTCTGCGCGCACATCGCCCGCAGCTCCGGCTGGAGGATTGTGCTGACCGGCGGCGGAAGCCCGGCCGAGATGGCCCTGACCGATGCCGTCGCCGCGCAGCTGACCGTCCCCGCGCTCAACTTGGCCGGCCGCACCTCCGTCCGGCAAATCGCGGCCGTCCTCGCCGGGGCCGAGGGTCTGCTGGCGCCGGACACCGGCCCCGTGCACCTCGCCTCCGCAGCAGGCACTCCGGTGGTCGGACTCTACGCGGTGGCCCGTTCGGCGCTCACCGGCCCTTGGCCGGAACGGAGCTATTGCGTGGATCGTTATGCCGAGGCGGCGCGGCAATTCCTCGGCACGGCGCAGCCCGGCTGGCACCAGCGCGTGCACGACGCGCGGGCGATGGATTTGATCACGGTCGAGGAAGTCTGCGCGCAGGTGGACCGCCTCATCGCGCAACGGCGCTGACCTGTCGCTCCCCGCATGGAGGGCGCGGCCACTCCCATGCCGAAAAGCCCGATGTCGGTTCGACGATCGCGGCGCGGCGGTAGCCGCGCCCTCCAAGGCTTCGCCTCCCGAACATGCGATCAAAGTTTGCAGTGCGCATATTGATACCAAGGCGCCTTATACCCGTTACGCTTCGTTCTGAGACTTTAGATTCGCCCGGTGGCCGCGAGCACCAGCGAGTGGAAGATCGTCGGCTCGCTGGCGCTCGCCACTACGGTAAAAAGGCTCAAAGCTTGTCGTAACTGGTATCAGGATTTGGACTTTAGCGCGGTAGCGCCGGTAGGGTCGGACCGCCGAGGCTTCGCACTCGTCGCCGCCGGGCCGACCGCGAACGTCATTCGCGGCGCGCCCAGCGGTCGCGCTCTACCCGTGATGCCGCCTCCCGTCACTTCCTCAGGCAATCCTCAATAGTGAGGGTGGGCGTCGGAGTCCCGACGGCACCAAGGCGGGGCGAATCGACGGTCTCCGTCGGGATGTCGGCGACCCCCACAGCCCCGCTGCAGGCTCAATTTGCGGGTCAACGGTTGGGAGGGCACGGCTACTGCCGTGCCGATAAACCCGGTGGCGTTTCGACGTTCGCGGCGCGGCGGTAGCCGCGCCCTCCAGCGGCAGCCTCATTCCTGCCGAGGGCGGTTTTGGCGTTCGGCGTGCTCCGGCATCGCGAAAATCCGCCCCGGTGATCCGTGCCCAAATTCGCCTTGCTGGCGCGTCGCCTTCCCCGGTTAATCCGCCCCTATGCTCGATCCCAGAATCCTCCGCGAAACGCCCGAAGTGGTCCGCGCCGCCATCGCCAAGAAGCACATGGACGTCGACCTCGACGCCGTGCTGGCCCTCGATGCCGCGTGGCGTTCGCAACTCGGCGAGGTCGAGCAACTCCGCGCCAGGCACAAGGCCGCCAACAACGAAATGGCCGCGTTGAGGAAGGGTTCGCCCGAATTTCTCGCCAAGGTGCAGGAGATGAAGACCGTTTCCGCCGAGGTGAAGGCTCGCGAAGAGGGGCTCAAGGCCGTGGAGGAGAAATGGCAGGCCGCCATGCTGACGCTGCCGAACGTCCCGCACGCCACCGTGCCGGAAGGCAGGACGCCCGAGCAGAATGTCGTGCACGCCACGCATGGCGACACCGCCGCCGTCTCGCCGCACGCCCAGCCGCATTGGGAGATCAAGGGTTTCGACAACCTGCTCGATTTCGGCCGCGGCGCCAAGGTCACGGGCGCGGGCTTCCCGTTCTACGTCGGCGACGGCGCCAGAATCGTGCGCGCGCTGCTCCAGTTCTTCTTGGACGAGGATGTGAAGGCCGGCTACACCGAGGTCGCGCCGCCGATCTTCGTCAACGCCGCCAGCGCCACGGCCACCGGCCAGCTGCCCGACAAGGAGGGACAGATGTATGAGACGACGCCCGACCGGCTCTTCGCCGTGCCGACCGCCGAGGTGCCGCTGACGAATTTCTTCCGCGACGAGATCGTCGACGAGGACGCCCTGCCCATCAAGCGCTGCGCCTACACCCCCTGCTTCCGCCGCGAGGCGGGCAGCTACGGCAAGGACGTGCGCGGCCTGAACCGCCTGCACCAGTTCGACAAGGTCGAGCTGCTCAAGTGGGTCCACCCGAGCCGCAGCTACGACGAACTCGAACTGCTCCGCGAGGATGCCGAGCGTCTGCTGCGGAAACTCGAGCTGCCCTACCGCGTGCTGCTCATGTGCGGCGGCGATCTCGGCTTCTCCCAGTCGAAGAAATACGACCTCGAGGTCTGGGCCGCGGGCCAGAAGCGCTGGCTCGAAGTGTCGAGCTGCTCGAACTTCGAATCCTTCCAGGCGCGCCGCGCGCAGATCCGTTTCCGCAACCGGTCGACCGGCAAACCCGAGCTTGTGCACACGCTCAACGGCTCCGGCCTCGCCGTGCCGCGCGTGCTCGCCGCCCTGCTCGAGAACAACCTCCAGGCGGACGGCCGCGTGAAGGTCCCCGCGGCGCTCGCGCCGTATTTCGGCAAGGAGTTCCTCAGCTTCCGGTGACGGTCTGTGGGCGGGGTGCCCTCAGCCCGCGAGACACGGACCGCGCACTCCCCAAAGAGCGCAGGGCGAGGGCCCCCGGCCACAAAGAGTGGATATTTCGGCGGGATTGGGGCAGATGTTCCGCTCAAGATGACTCGCCGCAAAGCCATCAACCCCGATTGGCCCGCTGTCGCCGCTTCGCTCGCGAGCCGTGTCTCGCGCGGCGACCTCCATCCCGAGGCGATGCGGCGCGCCCTGGCCGAGCACCGGCGCGAGTCCCGCCGTGGCGGACGCCCGTCGCGCTGGGCGCTGGCCTTTTCCGGCGGAGCCGACTCGCTCGCGCTGCTGCTGCTGCTCTGGGCCGAGGCCCCCGGCCGCTGGGACCGCGATTTCGTCGTCCTGCATTTCAACCATCGCCTGCGCGGGCGGGCGGCTGACGACGACGAGGAATTCTGCCGCGAGGTCTGCGCCGCGCTCGGCGTCGCGTTTGTGACCGGGCGTTGGGAAAATCCACCCCGCGCGGCCGGCGAGGCCGCCGCCCGCGCCGCGCGCCATGCGTTCTTCGCCCGCGAAATGAAGCGCCGGAGGCTGCGCCTGCTCTGGCTCGCGCACCAGCAGGACGACATCGCCGAGACGATGCTCATGCGCCTCACCCGCGGCAGCGGCACGGCCGGGCTCGCTGCGCCGCGTCCCGTGCAGCCGCAGAACGATGGCCGGCTGCATTTGCGCCCGATGCTCACGCTGACGAAGAAGCGCATCGTCGCCGCCCTGCGCTCCGCCGGGGCCACCTGGCGCGAGGACGAGTCGAACCTCTCCGACCGCTTCCTGCGCAATCGCATCCGCCGCTCGATCCTGCCGGTCCTGGCCAAGGCTTCCGGTCGCGATGTGTTGGCGGCCTGCGCGCTGTCGCGCGAACGCCTGCAGGAGGACGACGAGGCGCTCGAGGCTTGGCTCGACGAGCTGGCGCCCTTGGGTCAGCGCGCGGCGGTGCTGGATCTTGGATGTTTGGCCGGCAAGCCGCGGGCGCTGTGGCGCCGGGCCCTGCACCGCTGGCTGCTCGCGGCGCAACCGGAGACCGATCTGTCGCGCGCGGGCTTCGAGCAGCTGCTCGCCGCGGTGGAGCAGGGGAGGGACACGCGTTTCAGTCTGGGCCGGAGCGCCTTTGCCATCGTGCGCGCGCGAAAATTGTCCCTCAAGCGGGCCTGAAGATGTTCCGATTTCGGGACGAATTTCCTCCCGCCCTTCATTTGACTTATCAGAGGGGAACATTCACCGTTTCCAACCACTCCCAAAAACAGAATGTCCGACAACGACGACAACAAGAAGCGACGCCCGCTGAAGAACCTGCCCCCCGAAGGTTTTCAGCCCAAGGTCATGCTCATCTGGCTGGCCATCATCGCGGCGATCGTGGCGCTTTTCTACCTCAACCCCAGCAAGGCCCCGCAGCCCGCGATGCTCAAGATGCAGCAAGTCGCCGAGCTGGCCGACGAGGGAAAGATCGCCGAGGGCATCATCCGTCCCGATCCCTCCGCGGGTCGCGACTACTACGTCGTCACCGGGGAGGTCCGCGAGCCGACGCTCCGCAACGACACCGGCCTGACCCGGACCTTCATGGCCGCCGGCCGCCTGACCGACGCGAGTTTCGAGCGCCTGCAGAAATCCCAGGTCTTCATCGAGAAACCCGCGCAGACCGCGATGACGTCGCTGCTCTACAACATCCTGCCCTTCGTCATCGTCATCGGCCTCCTCTACTTCCTCTTCGTCCGCCAGCTCCGCAACGCCGGCAAGGGCGCCCTCAGTTTCGGCAAGAGCCGCGCCAAGCTCCTCACCCGCGAGAAGGACCGCCTGACATTCTCGGACGTCGCCGGTTGCGACGAGGCCAAGGAGGAGGTTCGCGAGGTCGTCGAGTTCCTCAAGGATCCGAAGAAATTCCAGAAGATCGGCGGCCGCATCCCGAAGGGCATCCTCATGGTCGGCCCCCCCGGCACCGGCAAGACGCTCCTCGCCAAAGCCATCGCCGGCGAGGCCGACGTGCCGTTCTTCTCCATCAGCGGTTCGGATTTCGTGGAAATGTTCGTCGGCGTCGGCGCCAGCCGCGTGCGCGACATGTTCGAACAGGGCCGCAAGAACGCCCCCTGCCTCATCTTCATCGACGAGATCGACGCCGTCGGCCGCCAGCGCGGCGCCGGCCTCGGCGGCGGCAACGACGAGCGCGAACAAACGCTCAACTCCCTCCTCGTCGAGATGGACGGCTTCGACACCCAGGAAGGCGTCATCATCATCGCCGCGACCAACCGCCCCGACGTGCTCGACAGCGCGCTGCTGCGCCCGGGCCGCTTCGACCGCCAGGTGACGATCGACCTGCCTGACATCATCGGCCGCGAGC
Organism: Opitutus sp.; assembly: GCA_013822585.1. Taxonomy (GTDB): domain Bacteria; phylum Verrucomicrobiota; class Verrucomicrobiia; order Opitutales; family Opitutaceae; genus Didemnitutus. The sequence continues at coordinate 14,298 of PNKG01000011.1, forward strand.
AGATCCTGCGCGTCCATGCCCGCAAGATCGCCCTCTCCGACAACGTCGACCTCTCCGTCATCGCCCGCGGCACGCCCGGTCTTTCCGGCGCCGAGCTGGCCAACCTCCTCAACGAAGCCGCGCTCCTCGCCGCCCGCCGCAACAAGAAGAAGGTCGACATGGCCGACGTCGACGAGGCCCGCGACAAGATCCTCTGGGGCCTCTCACGCCGCCGTGTGATGGACGACGCCGAGAAGCGCCTGGTCGCCTGGCACGAGGCCGGCCATGCCGTCATCCAAGCCGTCCTCGACGACGGCACGATGCCGGTCCACAAGGTCACGATCATCCCGCGCGGCCAGAGTCTCGGCTCCACCACCTATCTGCCGTCGAAGGATATCCTGACGCAGCCGAAGAAGCGCATGTTGAACCAGATTTGCATGGCGATGGGCGGACGGATCGCGGAGGAGTTCGTCACCGGCGATTTCTCCAACGGTGCCTACGGCGACATCAAGCAGGCGACCCGCATCGCCCGCGCGATGGTCTGCGACTACGGCATGAGCGAACTCGGCCCGATCGCCCTGGGCGAGAACCAGGACACCGTCTTTCTCGGCCGCGACATCACCCGTTCGCAGCACGTCAGCGAGGACACGGCCCGCAAGATCGACACGGCCGTCTCCGAGATCCTCAACGGCGAATACAAGCGCGCCCAGCGGATCATCGCCGAACACCGCGCCTCGCTGGACAAGATTGCGCAGGCGTTGCTCGAGCACGAGACCATCGAGGGCAAGCACGTCCTGGAGATCGTGCAACACGGCGAGATCAAGTCGCCCATCGTCGCCAGCAAATCCGCGGCCGGCGCCTCGGCCAAGCCGGCCGACCGAGCTGCCCCCGCCCAGGAGTCGCCCGGCGGAGCCCACGCTCCGGCGCCCAGCCCGGCCTGATCCCCAGGTCGTCGCCTGCTCCCCGCCGGGCCGCCCAGCCCGGCTTTTTTATTGCGCACTCATTGCTTCCCAATTCCACCCAACCCGTCGACAATCCCAGCCATGCCCGTCTCCCACGCCACCTCGCCCCGCCTGTCCGACCTCGGTCAACGCGCCCGCCTCCCGGCCGTCGCCAAGCTCATGGCCAAGGCCATCGAGACCCCCGGCTTGCTTTCCATCGCGGCGGGCATGACCGACAACTCCACGCTGCCCGTTGCGGAATTCGTCGCCGCAGCCCAGGCGCTGGCGGCGCGACCGGGCGACCCGGAGTATTTGCAATACGGCACCACGCAGGGCCGGCCGAAACTCCGCCGGTTGCTTGCCGACCGGCTGAAGTTCTGGGAGCCGACCATGGCCGGGCTCGATCTCGACCCGCGTTTCCTCGTCACCACCGGCTCCCAGCAGGCGCTCTACATCGCGGTGCAGTCCCTCTGCAACCCGGGGGACATCGTCCTCGTCGACCGGCCGAGCTACTTTGCCTTCCTCGACATCGCCACGAGCCTCGGCGCCCGCCCGGTCTCGCTGCCCTACGATGCGGAGGGACGCCTGCAGGTGCCGGCGCTCGAGGAGCTGCTCGGACAGTTGAAGCGCTCCGGTGAGGTTGGTCGCGTGAAAGCCGTCTACCTCGTCAGCTATTTCTCGAACCCGTCCGGCCGCTCGCTCAACGAGGCCGACAAGGCCGCGCTCGGCCGCACGCTGGCGGCGCACGACGTGATCGTGCCGCTGCTGGAGGACGTCGCCTACCGTGAACTCTATTTCGACACGCCGCACCCGTCGCGCAGCGGCCTGACGCTGCCGGAATGGGAGGCGTTCCCACGGATGTATTTCGCCACGCTCACCAAGCCGTTCTCCACCGGCGCGAAGGTCGGCTACGCCTATTGCACCGACGGGAAGTGGCTGGCGCAGATGCTCGCGATCAAGGGCACGCACGACTTCGGCTCGTCGAACTACTCGCAGGCTCTGTTCGAGGAAATCCTCGGACGCGGCGGCTTCGAGACGCACGTGCCCAAGGTGCGTCGTGGCTACAAGCTCAAGATGCAGGCGCTGCACGAGGGTCTCGTCGAGGGCGGGCTCCCCGACCTCGGCTGGACTTGGGACATCCCCACCGGCGGCATGTATCTCTGGCTGCGCGCGCCGGAGGGATGCGACACCGGCATGGATGGCGATTTCTGCCGCGCGTGCGTGCAATCGGGCGTCCTCTATGTGCCCGGCGACCTTTGTTTTGGCGACCGGCCGGAGAATAACTGGATCCGCGCCAGCTACGGCGTGCTCGCGCCCGACCAGCTGCGCGAAGCCGGCCGCCGGCTCGCGGCCGTGGCCCAGCGCTTCGCGCGCTGAAGAGCGCAAAAAATCAATCTTGGATTCGCCGGACGGGCCGGGCAACCTGCCTCTTCTTCGCGATGAAAATCTGCTGCATTGGCGCCGGTTACGTGGGCGGACCGACCATGGCCATGATCGCCCTCAAATGCCCGGATCTCGAGGTCAACGTCGTCGACATGAACGCCGCGCGCATCGCCGCATGGCAGAGCGACCAGCTCCCGATCTACGAGCCCGGACTCGACGACGTCGTGCGCCAGGCGCGCGGCCGCAACCTCCATTTCTCCACCGACATCGCCGCCAAGATCAAGTCGGCCGACATCATCTTCGTCGCCGTCAACACGCCGACCAAGACCTACGGCGTCGGCGCCGGCCGCGCCGCGGACCTCCGCTACATCGAGTCGGTCGCCCGCACCATCGCCGAGCACGCCACCGGACCGAAGATCATCGTCGAGAAGTCCACCATCCCCGTGAAGACCGCGGACACGATCCGCACGATCCTGGGCTCGAACGGCAACGGTCTGAAGGTCCAGGTGCTCTCCAACCCCGAGTTCCTCGCGGAAGGCACGGCCGTGCAGGACCTGCTCGATCCCGACCGCGTCCTCATCGGCGGCGAGCGCACGCCCGAGGGCGACAAGGCCGTCGAGACCCTCGTCTCCGTCTACGCCCGCTGGGTGCCGCGCGAGCGCATCATCACCACCAACCTCTGGTCCTCCGAGCTCTCCAAGCTCGTGGCCAACGCCTTCCTCGCGCAGCGCATCTCCTCGATCAACTCCATCTCCGCGCTCTGCGAGGCCACCGGCGCCGACGTCGACGAGGTCGCCCACGCCATCGGCAGGGACAGCCGCATCGGCCCCAAATTCCTCAAGAGCTCCGTCGGCTTCGGCGGCTCCTGCTTCCAGAAGGACATCCTCAACCTGACCTACCTCTGCGAGAGCTTCGGCCTGCCCGAGGTCGCCGCCTACTGGAACCAGGTCGTGACCATGAACGACTGGCAGAAGAAGCGCTTCGCCGCCCGCATCGTGAAGGAGCTCTTCAACAGCGTCGCGGACAAGAAGGTCGCCGTGCTCGGCTTCGCCTTCAAGAAGGACACCAACGACACGCGCGAATCCGCCGCGATCAACGTCTGCCGCGACCTCCTTTCCGAACACGCGCATGTCTGCGTGTATGACCCGAAGGTTCCGGCCGAAGAGATCCAAGCCGGCCTGCTCGGCAAAGGCGCGGCCAATCCGCGCCTGACCGTGGCGAGGTCCGCCTACGAAGCCTGCGCCGGGGCCCATGCCATCGCCGTCGTGACCGAGTGGGACGAGTTCAGGCAACTCGACTACCGGAGGATCTTCGACGGCATGCCCAAGCCCGCCTTCGTCTTCGACGGCCGCAACATCCTCGATCTCGCCGCCCTCCGGCAGATCGGCTTCCGCACCTTCGGCATCGGCAAGGCGGGCTGAGCCGTCGCTGCAGCGGCGAAGTCCGCGGCGCCGCGCGGAGAGGCTCGCTTTTCGTTGGCCAGCGGCGCTCGGCTCGGCCAAGGAGGAGGCATGAGGATATATTTCATGGGCATTGGCGGCACGGCCATGGGCAACGCGGCCTTGTTGGCGCGGGCGAACGGACACCTGGTGCTCGGCGCCGACGCCGGCATCTACCCGCCCATGAGCGCCGTGCTCGCCGAAGCCGGCATCGAGCTGCACGAGGGCTACGATCCCACGCGGCTCGAGCGGCTGCGGCCCGACCTCGTTGTCGTCGGCAACGCCATGTCGCGCGGCAACCCCGAGGTCGAGTGGCTGCTCGACACCCGCGCCTTCGCGTTCACGTCGCTGCCGGCCTTCCTCGCCGACTTCGTGCTGAAGGGCCGCAAGAACATCGTCATCGCCGGCACCCACGGCAAGACGACCACCACGGCGCTCACCGCCTTCCTCCTGCGCGAGAACGGCCGCGATCCGGGATTCCTGATCGGCGGCGTGCCGCAGGATCCGCCGATGGGCAGCCACCTCGGGAGCGCGGGCGACCCGTTCGTGATCGAGGGCGACGAATACGACAGCGCGTTCTTCGACAAGCGGAGCAAGTTCATCCACTATGCGCCGCACATCGCCGTGCTGAACAACCTCGAGTTCGACCACGCCGACATCTTCCGCGACGTCGAGGACGTGAAACGCACGTTCTTCCATCTCACGCGCATCGTGCCGCGCAACGGCTGGATCGTGCTCAACGGCGACGACGCCAACCTCGCCTCGCTCGCCTCGCTCGGATGGACGCGGGTCGTCCGTGTGGGCCTCGGCGAGAATTGCGAAGTCCGTATTACGGACTTTGCCGAGACGCCCGAAGGCGCCGGTTTTTCACTCGCATGGAACGGCGAGGTCTGGGCCGACGTGCACTGGACGCAACCCGGGCTCTTCAACGCCCGCAACGCCGCGATGGCGGCGACGGCGGCGCAGCTGAGCCTCGCGGCCGTGCCGGCCGGCGAGCCGATGCCGAATTTGCCGTATTACGGCAAAATGGGCGCGGCGCTCGACCTTGCGCCGCTCGCGCGCTACCGCGGCGTGAAACGCCGGCAGGAACTGCTGATCAACACGCCCTGGCTGAAGGTCGTGGAGGATTTCGGCCATCACCCGACTGCGGTGGGCGAGACGCTCGCATCGCTGCGCGCCCGCTTCCCGGGCCATGTGATCCACGCCGCCTTCGAGCCGCGGTCCAACACTTCGCGCCGCAAGGTCATGCAGGGCGCGTTCATGCGCGCCCTGGCCAACGCCGACGAGGTCTATCTCGGCCCGGTGGCGCGGGCGCACCTGCTCAAGCCCGACGAGCGCTTCGACCACGAGGCGATCATCGAGCACCTCGCCACGCAGGGCGTGCACGGCTGCACGGCGCCGAGCAACGCCGGGCTATTGGAAAAGATCATCGCAAACACACGCGCGGAGACCGCGAAGCCGCAACTCGTCGTGTTCTTCACGAACGGTTCGTTCGACGGCATCATCACCGGCTTCGTGAGGCAGGCGGGAAGCGGCTCGTCGGAGACGATTCGCCCTGTCAACTCGACTGAGACGCCGTAAGGTAGGGCGAGTCGTCCCGACGAGCCGTGGTGCATGAACAGCGAACTTCCGCATCGCCGCACGCTGCATCACACCCCACCGCCGTGGGTGGCGGATGGCTCGCTGTTCTTCGTCACGATCTGCGCTGAGCCGCGCGGCGTGAACTCGCTTTGCATCGAACCGATCGGGGCGCGCCTGCTCGATTCAGCCCGCTTTTGTCACCAGCGCGGTGAGTGGTGGCTGAAAGTTTTCCTGCTGATGCCGGATCATCTGCACATGCTGGTCGCGTTTCCGGTCGACGCGGAGATGGCGACGGTGATTCGCGTGTGGAAGTCCTATCAAACCCGGACGCTTGGAGTTCGCTGGCAACCCGGGTTCTTTGATCATCGACTGCGGAACGACGAATCCGAAGACGCGAAGACGGAATACATTCAAAAAAATCCGGTGCGCGCGGGTCTGGTAAAGCGTCCGGAGGAATGGCCTTTTGCTTGGCCGGCGCCGCGGGTGGATGACGGCTCGTCGGGGACGACTCGCCCTACCGACTCGTCCGGCGCGCCGTAGGGCAGGGCGAGTCGTCCCGACGAGCCATGTCTGAACACGCTCGCCGCCTCGCTCCCGCTCACTGCGCCTGCTTGGCGACCTTGTAGACAACGGGCTCCTCGCCTTTCGGGAGCGCGAGCAGGTCGTAGTCGTGGAAGGAGCTGATCGCGACGTCGGCGAATTCACCGGCCGGCAGACTCTTCGGCACGTAGACGCGGCCGTCGATGTCGGGGGCGTCGGCCTCGCCACGGGCGATGCCGGGCTCCTCGACGAGGACGCGCAGCTGGCGTCCGACGTGGGCCTTGGAGACTTCGCGGGCGATTTCCTTCTGGAGCGCCATCAGCCTGTGCCAGCGGGCTTCCTTCACCCTGGCGGGAATCTGGTCGCCCATCTTCGCGGCGCGCGTGCCTTCCTCCTGCGAGTAACGAAAGACGCCGAGGCGCTCGAACCGGGTTTCCTTGATGAAGGCGCAGAGCTCGTCGACGTCGGCCTCGGTTTCGCCGGGAAAACCGACGATGAATGTCGTGCGCACGGCGATGCCCGGGATGCCGGCGCGGATGCGCCGGATGAGGCCGCGGATGTAGTCGCCGCTCGTCTCGCGCTGCATCAGGCCGAGCATGGGGTCGCTGATGTGCTGGAGCGGAATGTCGATGTAGCGGGCGACCTTGGGGCACTCGGCGATGGTCCTGATCAATTCGTCGGACCAGTGCGCGGGGTGCGTGTAGAGGAGGCGGATCCAGAAATCGCCTTCGATGGCGTTGAGCTGCCGGAGGAGGGTGGTGAGCGCGGTGCCGCGCGAGGAATCGACCGGCGTGCGCGGGCTCGGACGCTGCTCCCAGGAGTCCATGCCGAAGAAGGTCGTGTCCTGGGAGATCAGGTTGATCTCCTTCACGCCCTCCTGCACAAGCTGGCGCGCCTCGGCGACGACGCTCTCGACGGTGCGGCTGCGGTGCCGGCCTCGGATCTGCGGAATGATGCAGAAGGTGCAGGGGTGGTTGCAGCCCTCGGCGATCTTGACGTAGGCGAAATGCTTCGGCGTGAGCCGGAACCGGGGCGTGTCGTAGTCGGGGATCCACGTCGAGCGTCCCTCGATGAACGAGGCCGGCGCCTCCTTCTTGCCGCGCTCCTTGGCGAAAATCTCCTCGATGATCGGCGCGACCTTTGTGACTTGGTCGAGGCCGATGAAGGCGTCCACCTCGGGCAGCGCCGTCGGCAGGTCCTTGGAGAAACGCTGCGACATGCAGCCGGCGACGATCAGCTTCTGCGACTGGCGGCGCTTGCGCAGGCCGCGCTGCTGGTTGATCTCGAGGATGTGGCCGATGGATTCCTCCTTCGAGGAATCGATGAACGAGCAGGTGTTGACGATCACGACGTCGGCCTTCTCCGCCTCGGGGATGACGGTCATGCCGGCCTGATGCAGGTGGCCGACCATGATCTCGCTATCGACGAGATTCTTGGCGCAACCGAGGGAGATGAGGCTGACCTTGATCGACATAAACGAAATGCGCCCGCGGATGCGGGCGCGAAAGTGTGGGCGCTGGGGCCGCGCTTACTTCTTCTTCGCCTTGGCCTTGGCGGCGGCGTTCTTGCGCTTCAGGTAAGCGATGCGGCGTTTCTTCTTGATGACCTTGTTGTATTGTTTGCCCATGGTTTTGTGGTGTGAGCGGGGATTTGTCCGGAAGCGGGCACGGGAGTCAAGCCCTCCGGCGGCTCAGTAGCGGGGCAGGCTCCGATCGACCTGCCGGGCCCAGGCATCGATGCCGCCGGCCACGTTGGTGACGTTGTCGAGCCCGTTGGCGCGCAGGAACTGGGTCACCCGCGCACTCCGGCCGCCGTGGTGGCAGAGCACGAGCACGGGCCGGTTGGCCGGGATTTCGGCGAACCGGGCCGGAATCTCCCGCGATGGCAGGTGCACGCTGCCGGGGATGGCCACGGTGGCCACCTCCGCCGGTTCGCGGACGTCGAGGAGCAAGGCGCCAGCCTGGAAGTGGCGGGCGGCGGTCGCGACGTCGATTTCGATTGGAGCGGGCATGGAGAAGGCCGGCAAATTGCCCGCGGCGGAGCGGATTGCAAACCCAGTTCGCCGTTGACGGGTTCGGCGGCGGGCGAATCGTTGTTTCATGCCTGAACGCTACGTGGTCATCATGGCGGGCGGACGCGGAGAACGCTTCTGGCCGGCCAGCCGCCCTACGACCCCCAAGCACCTCCTGCCGATCGTCGGCGAGACGCCCATGCTCACGCAGACGGTCGAGCGCGTCATGGGTGTCGTGCCGCGGGAAAACATCTTCGTCATCACCACGCAGGCGCAGCTCCCCGGCGTGCGCGCCGCGTGCCCCATGCTGCCCGAAGCCAATCTCGTGGCCGAGCCGATGGGGCGCGACACCGCCGCGGCCACCGGCCTGGCGATGCTGCTGGTGAAGCAGCGCGCGCCGGGCGCGGCCTTCGCCATGCTGCCGGCCGACCACGTGGTCCGCGACACGGCGGAATATGGGCGCCTGCTCGCCACCGCCTTCGCCGCGGCGGAGGCGGACGACGTGCTCGTGACGCTCGGCATCAAGCCCACCGGGCCCGCCACGGGCTTCGGCTACATCGAGCAGGCCGGACTATGGAAGAAAATCGACGGACGCGAGGTGATGGCGGTGAAGCGCTTCGTCGAGAAACCCGATCTCGCCACGGCGCAGGCCTGCCTGGCGACGGGACGCTATTTCTGGAACGCCGGCATGTTTGTCTGGCGCGTGCCGGTGTTGGAGGCGGCGTTCCGAGCGCACGCCTCCGAGCTGCACGCCTGTCTGGCGGCGATGGAAGCCGCGGCGAGGTCGCGCGGCTGGGCGCAGGCGCTGGCCGAGGGATATCCGCAGCTGAAGAAAATTTCCGTCGATTACGCGCTGATGGAGAAGTCGACGAACGTCGTCGTCGTGCCCGCCACCTTTGATTGGGACGACGTCGGCGCCTGGCCGGCGGTCGCCAGCCATTCTCCCAAGGATTCCGCGGGGAACGTTCTGCGCGGTCTCGCGCTGGTCGAGGGAGGCGCGGGCAACATCATCGTCTCAACGGGCGATCACCTGACCGCCGTCGTCGGCGCGAGCGATCTCGTCGTCGTGCACACGGCCGACGCCACGCTCGTCTGCCCGAAGGACAAGGCGCAGGAGATCAAGGCGCTGCTGAAGCGCCTCGAGGCGGACGCGGAAAAGAGGAGGTTCCTCTGATCCATGCGCTGCCTCGGCATCGATTACGGCGCAAAACGCATCGGTCTCGCCCACGGTGACGAGGTCGGGGTCGCCACGCCATTGCCGGCCGTGCTCGAACCTGCCGGCGAGGCGCGCTGGGCGAGGCTCGGCGAGGTCATCAAGGCGCGTCGCATCACGGATCTGGTCGTCGGCTATCCTTACAACATGGACGGCTCCGCCGGCTTCAAGGCGAAGGAGGTGGACGCCTTCGTGACCGGGCTCAGGACGCGCTTCAGCCTGCCCGTGCACCTCGTCGACGAGACGCTGACCAGCTACGCTGCGGAATCGTCGATCAGGAAGAAGGACCGCCGCGGTGTGCGCGACAGCGGACTGATCGACTCGCGCGCCGCCACGATCATCCTGCAGGATTTCCTCGATCAGAAACCGCCTCCTCAGCTCACGGAGAATCCCTAGCCGCTGATTGCCGCTGAGGGGGGCACAGCCATTCTCATCAGTGCCGGCCAGTGTGGCTGGTGGTAATACCAGTTACGACAAGCTTTGAGCCTTTTTACCGTAGCGGCGAGCGCCAGCGAGCCGACGATCTTCCCCTCGCTGGTGCTCGCGGCCACCGGGCGAATCTAATGTCTCGGCACGAAGCGTAACTGGTATAAATGGTCTGGCGGGAGAGCAGCGGATTTTCATCCATAGTATCCATGGTCAATTTAGCCCAACGTTGGAAGTGCGTCGTCGCCTACGATGGCACCGATTTCGAAGGCTGGCAGAGCCAACCCGGAGGCAACGCGATCCAGGACGTGATCGAGCGGCGGCTGAAGGAGGTGCTCAAGGCGGAGGTGCGCATCCACGGCAGCGGGCGGACGGACGCAGGCGTGCATGCCCTCGGGCAGGTCTTCCACTTCGATGCACCGTGGTCCCATGGCGCCGCCAAGCTGCTCCTGGCGCTGCAGTCGGGTCTGCCGAGATCGATCCAGCTCAAGTCGATCCGGGCGGCCAAGGCCGATTTCCACGCGCGTTTCTCCGCCAAGGGCAAGACCTACCGCTACGAGTTGTTCCTCGGCGAGGCGGACCCTTTTGCCGCGCGCTACTGCTGGGCTTCCGGCCGGGAGCTCGACTGGAAGTCCATCGCCGAGGCGGCGGCCTTGCTGCGTGGAAAACACGATTTCAAGGCCTTTTCCGCCGAGGGAGGAACGGAGCGCGAAACCACCGTGCGCGATCTGCGCCGGCTCGATATCGTGCGCCGCGGCCGGCGGGTGCGGCTGGTGTTCGAGGCGGACGGATTCCTCTACAAGATGGTCCGCAGCCTCACCGGCACGCTCATGAACGTCGGGTCCGGCAAGCTGACGCCCCGCGACGTTGCGGCGTTGCTCAAGTCCGCCCGACGCACGCCGCAGGTCCAGACGGCGCCACCCCAGGGCTTGTTCCTGGTGCGAGTGAAGTATTGATTCGCACAAAAATCTTCCGGCGATCGTCAAAGGTGAGCCGCGCCCGGGCGAGCGTGAACTCGATGTCTTTTGAATCACCCCGCAGCCCGAGCGGAGAAAAGGGGAGCGACCGACGGTGGACTTCCGGGCGTTGGCTCTAGCGCTTGGTTAGGCCTTTTATTTTGCGCCATTTTTCACCTCAACACTGATCACGTGGATATCCTTCTCACCGACGTTCTCGAGAGAGTGAGGCGGCAGAGCAGAACTCCAAAGTGCGGTAGGCGGATTCGCTAGCGACGCGATCGTTCGACTATCGACCATAACTTCTCCTTGTGCGTTACGCCGGACAAACGGACTCCAGCTGCGAATGTAGAGTGCCGCCGGCCAGCGATGCGTGTGAATCGGCGTCCGCACGCCTGGCGGAATCCGCGTGTCGAGAACCCGGACGGCGTCGTTTTCAAACAACAACGTGTGATGTTCCGGTGCGGCGATGAGCGCATCAAGCGACGCGGGCCACGCCTGCTCTTCTTCGATGTTAGCCATAGCGCGGAAGTTTTTGCCGATCGTTAGAGGTGAGCCGCGCCCGGGCGAGCGGGAACTCGATGTCTTTGAATTACTCCGCAGCCCGAGCGGAGAAAACGGGCACGACCGACGGTGGACTTCCGGGCGTTGGCTCTGGCGGCTGGATCGGCTCTTCCGGCCATGCAGCCGCGCAACGGCCGCCACTCTTCCGAAACCGGCTCGCACGCCGACATCGCTGCACGCCGTGGAATCGCACGCGCCTCGGCTGCCCGAAAATCCAACCCGCCCTTTTCTTCTTCACGAAGCACCGCCGTGGTGCCGCTGCTGACGCCGACACCGTGCTCCCGCAGCGAACTCTTCGCCTCAACCCACTCCCCGAAAAGCTGGCCAGGTGCTCGCATCACTCTTCCG
>PNKG01000012.1 GCA_013822585.1 Opitutus sp.
GGGGTCAAGCTGGCCTTCCGCGCCGACCCGAACTACCACGTCGAGAACTTCAAGATCATCAACGCGCTCACGAACGAGGAGTATCGTTGATATTGGCGGGGTGCCCTCACCCCGTAGCTCATTTCCAGTCCACCGCGCCGGCTCCGCCAGGAGCCGGCGCTTGCTTTTCCCCCGGCCGCCTGGTCGCACTGCCGGCCCGTCCATCGTGTCGCCCGCGACGCTCATCGCCTTCGCCTTGCGGCGCAGGGCTCGCCTATTCGCCGCAATTCTTGCGGTGAATATGCCTTGCATTCGCCGCAACATTTGCCTAATGCACTGGCCGTGGCTTACATCCACCAGCAGCCTGATTGGCCGAAATTGACCTGGAATGAGATCGAATTGGCTCCGCTCCTCATCGCCGTCCGCCATCGGCAAGGCCACCTCCTCGGGCGCATGAAAGGCCTCGGCTTCCGCTTCCGCTCCGAAGCCGCGCTCGAAAGCCTCGCCGCCGAAGTCATCCATTCCAGTGCCATCGAAGGCACGCAATTCGACGCCTCCGCCGTGCGCTCCTCCCTCGCGCGCCGTCTCGGCGTGCAGGGCGCCGACTCCACCGCGGCCGATCGCGACGTTGAGGGCGCCGTGGATCTGCTGCTCGATGCCACGCAAAACCACGCTGCGCCGCTGACGGTCGAACGTCTGCTCGGCTGGCAGGCCTCGCTCTTTCCCGGCGGGCGCAGCGGCCGGCACCGTGTGCTCATCGGCCAATGGCGCACGCCCGACATGGACCCGATGCAGGTCGTCTCGGGCCCGCTCGACCGCGTGCCCATCCGCCGCAAGAACATCCATTTCGAGGCTCCGGCCGCCGACCGGGTGCCCGGCGAGGTGGACCGCTTCCTCGCCTGGTTCGAGCAACGCGACAGCACCGATCCGGTGCTGCGCGCCGGCATCGCGCATTTCTGGTTCGTGACGATCCACCCGTTCCAAGACGGCAACGGCCGCGTGAGCCGCGCCATCGCCGACCTCGCGCTCGCGCGGGCCGACGGCTCGCCGCAACGCTTCTACAGCATGTCGGCGCAAATCGAAGCCGAGAAAAAGGATTACTACGCGGCCTTGGACCGCAGCCAGAAAGCTTCGACCGACATCACTCGCTGGCTCGCGTGGTTTCTCGGCTGCCTCGACCGCGCCCTCCAGCGCGCCGAGGTCATCTCCGCCGGCATCCTCCGCAAGGCCGCCACGTGGGATTGGATTCACCACACCCAAGCCGTCTCGCTGAATGAGCGCCAGCGCCGCGTCCTCAGCATCCTGCTCGACGCCGGCGACGCCGACCTCTCCACCTCGCGTTACGCCAAGCTCGCCCGCTGCTCCCTCGACACCGCCCTGCGCGACATCAAGGCGCTGATCGACGCGGGTATCTTGCGCCCCGGGGACGCCGGCGGCCGCAGCACCGCCTATCGCCTGCGGACGCCTCCGCCAACCTAGCCCGGCGGCTCACGAGGCGGGCGCTTCTCCCTTCGCCTTCCGCCCGCGCCACGCACACCACGCCCAGGCGAGCAGCGCGTAGGCCGCGGCGGCGAGGTGGGCGCCGGTGGCGACCTTCACGCCGGGCTCGTCGAAGGTGATGAAGCCGCCGCCCTGCCCGCCCTTCCCCATCTCGTAGCCGAGCTCGACGACGTAGATCACGACGATCGCCGGCCAGAACCAGTCGCGCAGATTCCCCTTCCAGCCGCGGGCGGCGAGCAGGAGCAGCAGGCCGAGGTTCACTGCGCTGAGGCCGGCGTAGCGTGTCATCTCCGGGTCGAGGAAATAGATCGCCGCCGAGATGAACGGCGGCAGCAGCAGCAGCCCGAGCCAGCTGGCGCGGGGGAACTCCCGGCCGAGCGTCCAGCCGATGATGAGCAGGAGCCCGCCGTCGGCCGCGAAGTGCGGCCAGCCGAAGTGCACGGCGTGCCCCGTCCATGCGCGCCAGAGCTGCCCGGCGCCGATCGCCGCGCGGTCGTAGATCAGCGCCTCGCGCCACGCGGGTTGCAGCTGCGCGGCGAGTGCGAAAAGAAACACCGCCCCGAACTGCCACGCGGGCATTCCGGGTCGGGAAATCTGCGGCGGCTTCATGCCGGGTTATTGGCGGCCGCGGCGCCCGCACGCAAGGCCGCGCCTCACCTAGCTCAACCACCCGGAGGCCCTGGAGGATTGACCGGTGTGGTAGGTGTAGGCGGTGGACTGGCGGCGACGGAGCTGCTGCCAGAAATACTGCTCCCGACAAGTTGATTGGTCACATCGGTGCCGTTTTGCTCGAGGCGGGCGCGGTTGGGTTGCGCGGCCTGGGCGACGCCGTGCGAATTCTCCCCGGCGGTGAATTGCAGGCGCACGAGGCCGCTGACCTGCACGGCCGCATCGTTGGACTGCAGGAGGTCGCCGCCCGTGATGCGCACATCGCCCGCCGAGCCGAGCAGGATCACCGGCGTCGCGGCGTCGCGCGCGCCGATGTCGCCGATGAAAACCGGGCCCGTGAACGCGACGCCGGGCGCGTAGACGCCCGTGAGACCGGAGGTGGCGAAGTAGCTCCCGTTCGAGGAGCGCAGCCCCCCGAAGCCGCCGGTGGCGCTGGCGATGGCGACCGACGCAACGTCGGCGTAGCCGTCGTAGACCGTGCCGCTTTGGCCGGAGAAGAGCGGGCTGCCGTTGCGCGCGGGGTCGTTCGTCGCGCTCACGGCCGCCAGGAAGTTGAAGGCGCCGCTCGGGTCGAACGCCGTGCGGCGGCCGACGCTGAAGATCGTGAGGTTCGTCGTCGCGTCCGCCCCGGAGAGGAGGATGCGCGGGTGGCCCTTCATGTAGTTGACCGACTGCGTGTATTTCGCCGGCGCGGCGGGGCCGCCCGCCCCCTGCAACTGCACGAGGAGCGTGCCCGCGCCGGAGAACTCCACCTGCACGATGTCGTCGCTCAGGTCGATGAACGACACGCGCGTGACCTGGCCGGCGTCGCAGCGGAGGGCCGCAACGTCGCCCTGCAGGAGGTATTGGTCGTAGGAATTGCCGTTCGGGTGCCGGATGTCGGAGCCGACCTCGCTGACGGAGCCGCTGGAGCGGCCGGTGATGGTCATGCCGAGGATGGCGGCGTTGCTCGTGGCCGTGCCGCCGGTGAAGGAGTTGGTGACCTTGCAGGTGTAGAGGCCGGCGTCGGCGAGGCCGGCGTTGGACACCGTGAGGGAGCCGGCGGTGGCGCCGGCGATGTTCTCGCCGTTGCGCATCCACTGGTAGGTGATGTTGGTGCTGGAGCCGACGCCGACATTGAACGTGGCCGTGCCGCCGGGCGATACGGTCTGGGAGAGCGGGTGGCTGGTGAGGGTCGGGGCGGCCGGCGCGGGCGTGAAGGTGAAGCTCATCTGCACGGTGCCGGTCTCGGCGGACCAGCCGTCGACCGCGAGGTGGTAGGTGGCGCCGGCGCGGGCGGTGAAGGAAACGGCGCTGGTGCGGGGGCGCGTCCGGCTGGAATCCTGCTCGGGCGTGATCTCGTCGTCGTTGGCCGCGAGCTGTGTGAGCGAGCCGACGGCGGCGCCGGTGTAGGCGCCGAGCATGGTGTCGAAGTTCGAGCCGGCGGTGGAGACCCGCATGGTGCCGTTGGCGCCGGCGGTCCACTTCCACCAGATCGAGGCGCCGCCCGGTTCGTTCGGGGCGTGGTTGGGCTCGTTGGCCTCCTTGTTCGCATCGGTCGTCGAGCCGTTGACGCTGGCGAAATTGAGCGGGCCGAGAAGGACGGCCGTGGCGTCGGCGAAGTCGTTGTTGACCGGCCGCGCGAGTGCGCCGGAGCGGCCATACATGAAGTGGATGCCGTCCTTGTCGTCCTGCTGCAGCGTGTCGGTGGAGCTAACCCGGCTGTTCATGATGGCCGAGACGCTCTGGCCGGCCTCGTCGGGATGGTCGAGGCCGAGCAGGTGTCCGAGTTCGTGGAGCGCGACGCGGCGGAAGTCGGTCGCGTTGCGGAGGACCCCGCGGTAGGAATCCCAGGTCTTCGCGGAGTTGAAGACGATGTCCGACTGCGTGCGGCGGTAGGTGCCGTCGGGTTGCAGCACGGTGGACAGGTAGGAGGTCGTCACCGCGATTGCGCTCGGGCCGAACTCGTCCCCGAAAATCGTCGGGGAAAAGAAGGTCTCGTTGATCCCGTTCCGCTCTCCGCCCTCGCCTTCGGCGGCGATGTTGCCGGCGAGCTGCAAGCGCGCCATCTGGGCGTTCCAGTCGGCGGCGGCGGCTTGGAACGAGGTGCTGAAATTCGTGCCGTCGCTCAGGGTGCGGCCCGTGCCCACCTTGACCTGGATGCCGACGCTGCCGGCCGGCCATTTCACGATGGTCTGGCCGCTGCGGATGATGTCGTAGGCGGACGTGATCGTCGCGCCGGCGAAGAGGGCGGCGCCCACGAGCGGGGGGAGCGGAAGCTTAGCGCGCACGTTTGCCTCCTGGCCCGGACTTTGCGGCGTGCACCTCGCGGATCGCGGCGATGAACTCGGCCGGCGTCAGTGCGTCGTCGGCCGTCCGCTGGCGGCGCAGGAGCTGCGCGAGCTTGCCCTCCGCCAACGGCAGCCCGATCTCGGCCGTGGCGGCCAGCGGCACCTGGTTGATGCGCGCCACGTAACTGCGGTTGAGTTTCTTGTCGAAGCGCACCGGGTAGCGACCGTGCATGACCGCCGTGACCGGGTAGAACTGCCGGCCGTTGCCCTGCACGAAGAATATCTCCTCGTCCCCCACCGTGAAGCGCGGCACGCCCGCCACCACGAACTCGCTGCCGTCCGGCATCCGGCCGCCCAGCACGCGCAGCATCACCTGGGCCGGTGGCGTGCCCGCGACGACCTCGAGCACCTCCAGCTCGACCTGCGTATGCGGCACCTCTCGCCCGCCCCGCGTCTCGACGGTGTTGTGCAGAGCCTTGACGCGGGCGCGCACAACGAAGTCGGACTCCTGCACGAGTGCGGCAAAATCCGCCGGCGGCTCCACCGTGGTGGCCCGGGCCGGCGTCGCCGCGGCCAGCAGCGCGACGGCGAGCGTGATCAATGAGGGGAAGCGCATGGGACTGAGCCCAACGGAACCGGAAACGGCCCGTTGGCGAGTGGGTTTTGCCCCGGACATCGGACTGGACTGGTGCTTCACGCTGCGGGGCGCAGCGGCCCGTGAAGCGATGGCAGGCTGGACGCAAGGTCGGTCCGCCGCAAGCGCGCGTTGTTCCCCCCGCCCCGGGTCCGATGCGGCTCTTGCCAAGCCCTCCCAACGGGGTTCAACTCCCCCCGCAACCTTCTGCCGGTGGCCGCGCCAGAAGCTCCGCCCCCTCTTCTCTTCCGTATGATGTCCCCATTTGTCCGCCTCGCCCGGCTCGCCGCCTGCAGCCTCGCGCTCAGCGCCGCAGCCGCCCTCCCGGCCCAGACCGTCCCCGCCCCGGCCGCCCCCATCGGCGAGATCAAGCTCCGCGACGCCAGCATCGACGAGGTGCTCGGCCTGCTCGAACGCTGGACCGGCAAGACCCTCCTCCGCCCGCAGGCCCTTCCCGCCGCGACAATCACGATCAACCTCCGCGAGTCCGTCACCAAGGACGAAGCCATCCGCGCCCTCGAGACGTCCCTCAACCTCAACGGCGTCGCCGTCACCCCGCTCGGCGAGCGTTTCCTCAAGGTCACCGCCCTCAATGTCGCCAAGTCCGAGGCGCCCGAACTCATCGACGGCTCCACGCTCGACCTCCCGGCCAGCGGCCGCCTCGCGGCCAAGGTTTTCCAGCTGAACTTCCTCCGCGTCGGCGAGTTCATGCCGCAGATCGCGCAACTGCTCAGCCCCAGCACCGGCAGCCCGCCCATCGTGTTCGAGAAGGCCAACGCCGCGCTCGTCACCGACTCCGTCAGCAACCTCCAGCGCATCGAGACGCTCCTCGCCCGCCTCGACCAGCCCGCGCTCGGCGGCCTCACCCCGAAGTTCTACTCGCTGCAGTTCGCCAAGGCCTCCGACGTCGTGAACAAGATGCGCACCATCCTCGGCGGCGCGCTCCAGAACCAGCTCGGCACCGCCACCACCTACAACGCCGACGACCGCACCAACCAGGTCATCGTCATCTCCGACCCGCGCCAAGTGCCGTTCTTCGACGACCTCATCGCCAAGCTCGACGTCAAATCCGACCCCAACACCCGCAACGAGGTCCTCTACCTCAAGCACGCCAACTCCAAGGACGTCGCCTCCATCCTCAGCCAGCTCGTCACCGGCCAGAACAACGCGGCGCGCGCCGCCGAGGGCGCCGCCCGCCCCGGCGCCGTCACGGCCGCGCCGCCGACCGTCGTGCAGGGCCCGGGCAACACCACCGTCACCATGCCGGCCCCCATCGGCAGCCCCGCCGGCCTCGGCCTCGAGCCCTCCAACCAATTCAGCACCCTTCTCACCATCCTGCCCGAAGAGCGCTCCAACTCCCTCGTCGTCTCCGGCACCGTCGACGACATCCGCCTCATCCACGAACTCGTCGCCAAGATCGACGTCCTCCTCGCCCAGGTGCGCATCGAGGTCGTCATCGCCGAGGTCACGCTGGCCGAGAACGCCCAGTCGGGCATCGCCGCCCTCGGCCTGAAGATCCAGGGCGACAAGCTCGTCGGCGGCAGGGCCTCCGGCCCGGGCTTCACCCTCACCGACGTCACCGCCACCGAGCAGCCCACCGGCGATCTCGACCTCGCCGCCGACATCGGCCTCAGCACCACGCCGCGCAAGAGCAACGCCACCATCCTCTCGCTGCCCAACATCATGACGACACACAACAAAGAGGGCAAAATCTTCGTCGGCGAACAGCGGCCTATCGTCAGCAATTTCCTCAACGCCGGCGCCGCCGGCTCCGGCACGACCAACAACACCTTTTCCAGCAACGTCACCTACAAGGACATCGGCATCGAACTCAAAGTGAAGCCGCTCATCGGCGTGGACGGTTCCGTGCAACTCGAAATCACCCAGGAAGTGAACGACATCCTCGGCAACATCAACATCGGTGGCAATGACCAGCCCCGCATCGGACGCCGCTCCACCGAGTCCTTCGTCTCCGCCCGCAGCGGTCAGATCATCGTGATCGGCGGCCTCCAACGCAGTTCCCAATCGCGCAACACCAGCCGCCTCGGCCCCATCCCGATCCTCGGCGACCTCCTCGGCGCCCGCTCGCGCGAGGATACCCGCACCGACCTGGTCTTCTTCCTCCGCCCGACCGTTCTCACCAACACCGCCGCCGACAACGTCCCGGCGCTGCAGCAGGTCGACCAACTGCCCAAGGAGCAGCGCGAGCGCCTCTACAAGGCGCTGCGCCAGCCCGCCTCCGACAGCACCCGGTAAGATGCCCGCGCCGGCCGCCCCGACCGATTTCCTGCACGACTGGCCCGACGCGGACCAGGCCCGCCAGCTGCGCGAGACGCCCCGCGGCGAACGCCCGCAATTGCTCGCCGGTTTCCGCCAGCTCGCCCCGGCCGACGTGCCCGCCTTCCTCGCCCGCAACGCCGGCCTGACCGTCGCCCCCGCCCTCGCGGCCGACCCCGACGCCGTCGCCACCCTGCCCGCCCGCCTCGTGCACGACTACCAGGTGCTGCCGATCAAGGTCGGCACGGCCCCGGCCGACGCCACCCTCCACCTCGCCACCTGCTGGCCGCCCGACGACGAGGTGCGCGACTGGATCGCCGTCTTCACCCCGCGCCGCGTGCAGTGGCACCTCGCCCCCGCCGACCGCCTCCGCCAACTCATCATCGAAAACTACGGCGTCGGCGCCGGCTCGATTGAGGACACCGACGAACCCGACACCTTCGCCGGCGGCGCCGCGCTCAACATCGAAGCCGACGCCGACGCCGCCGTCGTGCGCTTCGTCCGCGACATCATCGCGCAGGCGATCGAGGACGGCGCGACCGACATCCATTTCGAGCCGCAGGAAGGCCAGCTCCGCATCCGCTACCGCGTCGACGGCCTGCTCGTTCCCGTGCCCGTCCCGGAGAACCTCCTGCGCTACCAGGACGCCATCATCTCGCGCCTCAAGATCATGGCGCGCCTCAACATCTCCGAAAAACGCCTCCCGCAGGACGGCCGCATCGCCTTCAAGGCCGGCGACAACGTCCTCGACATCCGCGTCTCCACCATCCCCACGATCTACGCCGAGTCCGTCTCCCTCCGCCTCCTGAACCAGAAGAAGGAAGCCTACACGATGGAGCGCCTCGGCATGGACGCCGCCGAACAGGCCCTCGTCACCAAGGTCCTCGACTACCCGCACGGCATCATCCTCGTCACCGGCCCGACCGGCTCCGGCAAGTCGACCTCGCTCAACGCCTTTCTCCGCCAGATCAACTCGACCGACCTCCGCATCGTCACCGTCGAGGACCCGATCGAATACGAGGTGCCCGGCGCCAACCAGATGCAGGTCCGCCCCGAAATCGGCCTCACCTTCGCCAGCGCGCTCCGCCACGTGCTGCGCCAGGACCCCGACGTCATCATGGTCGGCGAAATCCGCGACCGCGAGACGGCCGACATCGCCATCCGCGCCTCGCTCACCGGCCACCTGGTTTTCTCCACGCTCCACACCAACGACGCGCCCGGCGCCATCACGCGCCTGATCGACATGGGCATCGAGCCCTTCCTCGTCGCCTCCGCCATCGAGCTCGTCATCGCCCAGCGCCTCGTCCGCCGCCTCTGCCCCGACTGCGCCACCCGCGCGCCGGTCAGCGCCGTGAAGCTGCGCGACACCCTCGCCATCCTCGGCCTCGAACCCTCGCTGGCCGACGGCGTCACCGAGGTTCCCGCGCCCTGCGGCTGCGAACGCTGCCGCGGCACCGGCTACCGTGGCCGCATCGGCCTGTTCGAGATCTTCAAGCCCGACGAGTCCGTGCACGACCTCATCGTCCAACGCGAATCCACCCGCACCCTGGCCAAAGCCGCGCGCGACCAGGGCATGCGCACCCTGCAGCAGTCCGGCTGGTCCAAGGTCCTCGCCGGCCACACCACCCTCGGGGAGGTCCTCCGCGTCATCACGACGGTGGAGAAGTGAGGCGAGGCCGGTTGAGAGTCGAGTGTTCAGAGTTGAGAGCCTCCCAACGCCAACCCTGACGCACCTCCGGCCCCTGCCTCCCGCTCTCAACTCCCGGCTCTCAACCCTCAACCGATTCAATGCCCCGCTTCTCCTACACCGCCCGCTCCGCCAGCGGCCAGACCGTCCAGGCCACGCTCGACGCCCCGAACCGCAAGGACGCCGCGCGCCTGCTCGCCGCCCGCGGGCTGCTGACCGTGCGGTTGGAGGAATCCGGCGGCACCCCGGCGGCGGAGAAGAAATCCCCTTCCTCGCTGCTCGATCTCGAGGTCGTGCCCTCCCGCGGAAGCGCGCGCTTCAGCGCCGAGCTGCAGCTGCCGTTCCTCCAGGCGCTCGCCGACCTCATCGGCGCGGGCCTGCCGGCCGGCGAGGCCGTGCGCCTGCTCAGCACGCGCCTGCAGGAGCCCGGGCTCCGCGCGCTCTGCGGCGCGCTGTGGGAAAGGCTGAGCGAGGGCCTGCCCCTCTCGCAGGCCCTGGGTTCCGAGCCGGGCGTGTTCGCCGGGCACACGGTCAACCTCGTCGCCGCGGGCGAGGCCACGGGCAACCTGCGCGAGGTGCTCGCCCGCCTCATCGACCACTACACCGCGCAGCGCGAGATGCGCCGCACCATCACCGCGGCGATGGCCTACCCCGCCTTCATCTGCACCGTGGCGGTGGGCGTCATCCTGTTCTTCATCTTCTTTCTCCTGCCGCGCCTGCAGACGCTGCTCGCGTCGCTCGGCGGCAAGATGCCCTGGGCCACCCGCGCGCTCGTCGGCCTCTCGGACCTGCTGCTGCACTACGGCCTGCTCGTGCTGTTAGGCGCCGCGCTCGCGGCCGTGATCTTCTGGCGGTGGCGCCGATCGCCGCGCGGACGCGACGCGACCGACGAGACCGCGCTCAAGCTCCCCTTCCTCGGCCGCTATGTCATTGCGGCCACGATCCACAACTTCAGCTCGACGCTGGCCGTGCTGCTCGAGAACGGCGTCACCACCGCCGAGGCGCTGCGCATGACCGAGCGCACGATCGCCAACCGCGCGCTCCAGCGCGCCTTCGGCGAGGCCACCGGCCGCGTGCTGGAGGGCGAGGCGCTCTCCCAGTCCCTGGCCAAGACCGGCTGGTTCCCGCCGCTCGTGATCGACCGCCTCGCCGTCGGCGAAAGCACCGGCCAGCTCGCCCCCAGCCTGCGCAGCATCGCCGGCTCGTATCAGGACGAGCTCCGCCGGCAGATCAAGGCCTTCACCCAGATCGTCTCGTCGGGCGTGCTGCTCTTCGCGTTCAGCTTCGTGGCCTTCATCGCCTACGCCATCGTCAGCGCCGTCTTCCAGGTCAGCGCGAGCTTCAAGTTCTGAGCGCGGCCTTGTCCGGCGGACATGTTCCGCCATTCTCCGCCGCATTTCTCCCCTGCGCGACGTCGCCCGCAACCTCTTCGCCGGCGGCCTCGTGAACATGGCCCTGGTGTCCGCCGGGCCGCAGGTCTTCCCGCCGCCGCCGGCCTGACCTGCGCTCCAGCCCGGCCGTGACGCCGCGGAAGGCGGGGCGGATCAACCCCAATCCGCTCCGACCGGATCTTTACGTTGGACCAACGTGTTCCACCGTCGTGCGCCGGAGTGTCCGGAAACTCCGCCCGCAAGCTGCGTCCGCCGCCTGATCCGCCCGAAGCCGTCCCGGCACCCAGCCGCCCCCTATCTCATGATGAATATTCTTTCTTACCGAGAAACATGGGCTAATATCTCGCCTCGCCGAGTGCTCGAGTTTCCACGCCTCCTGTCCACCGTGCCATCCACGCCCTTGCCACTCCCCCCCCGGGCTTGCGCCTTGGCGCTGGCCGGATTCCTGGTCCTCCTGCAACCACAGCCGGCCAAGGCCGAGACCACGGTATCCTACAAGTATCAGGACTACCGCGAAGCCGGCGGCCGCATCGGCGTGCAGGTCAATTCGGCCCTGATCGAGACCACGCTCGGCACCGCCGCGCGGCTCCGGTTCACCGGCGTCATCGACACCATCGCCGGGGCGACCCCGACCGGCCAGGAGGTTGCCACGCCGGACGGCGCCGTGCCGCTCGCGCAGATGGAGGAGGAGCGCATGGCGTGGACCGCCGACTACTCGCACCAATTCAGCCGCGTCAACGTCACCCTCGGCCTCGCCAACTCGCGCGAGAGCGACTATGTCTCCGATGGCGCCTCGCTCAACGCGGTGGTCGATTTCAACGAGAAGAACACCGGGCTCTTCGTCGGCCTGAGCGCGACCGACGACACACTCCGCGTCTTCCACCAGACCGACTGGGCCGGCAAACGCAGCGTGGATGCGCTCCTCGGCATGACCCAGCTCTTCGGCCCTCACACCAAGGCCGGGCTGAATCTCGGGTGGGGCCGCAGCACCGGCTACCTCAACGACCCCTACAAGATCATCACCAAGCGCACGGAATTGCTCCCCGGCATCTTCCTGCCGCTCACCTTCCGCGAAAACCGCCCCGCCGAACGCAAGAAACGCAACGTCTTCGCCAGCCTCAACCACGCCCTGCCCGCCGCCCGGGGCGCCATCGACGCCAGTTACCGCCTCTACGACGATTCGTTCGGCATCACCAGCCACACGCTCGCCGTCGCGTGGTTCCAAAAGCTCGGCGCGCAGATCATCGTCATCCCCAGTTTCCGCTTCTACCGGCAAACCGCCGCCGACTTCTACCGCGTCTCGCTGACCGGCACGACGATCACCCCCTCCAACCTGCCCCAGCCGGGCGGCCCCTTCTATTCGGCCGACTACCGCCTCGCCGCCTGCCGCAGTCTCACCCCGGGATTGAAGGTCGTCTGGAATCCCACCGACCGCCTGCGCCTCGAACTCGCCGGCGAACGCTACACCATGAAGGGGCGCGATGGTGTCACCTCCGCCTCCGCGTTCCCCCGGGCCGACATCGTGACGGCGGGCGTGCTGTATGCCTGGTGACCAGGCAATCCCACCCCTTCCACCCATGAGCCTTTCCGCCGCACCGCTTCCCGCCGCCGGGATGGAGACCCGACTCCGTCGGCTCGCCTTCACCGCACTGGGCACCAACTGCGAAGTCCGGTTTCATGCGCCCGATGCCGCCGTCGCGGAGCGCTTTGCCCGCGAGGCCCGGGCCTGGGTCGGAAACTTCGAGGCGCGCTACTCCCGTTTCCGCCCCGCCAGCCTGCTCTCGCGCATCAACGCCTCCGCCGGCAGCGGAACCTGGATCGGGGTCGACGCCGAGATGGAGGCCATGCTCGACGTCTGCCAAGCCACCCACCAGCTCACCGGCGGCATCCTCGACGCGACGGCCGGACCGCTGCTCAAACTCTGGGACTACAAGATCGCCCACCACTCGCTGCCCGACCCCGCGCGCATCGCCGCGACCCGCGCATTGGTTGGCTGGGGTCTGGTTGAGCGCCGCCCCGGCGCGGTCCGCCTGCCGCGCGCGGGCATGGCGCTCGATTTCGGCGGCTGGGGCAAGGAGTGGGCCGTCGACGCCGTCGCGGCCCTCGCCGGGCAACTCGGCGTGCGCGAAGCCCTGATCGACTTCGGCCACGACATCCGCGGCCTCGGCCGCCCGCCAGGCCGGCCGGCCTGGCACGTCGGGCTCGAGGACCCCGACCGGCCCGGTTCGCACCACGGCAGCATCGCCGTCCACGGCGGGCGCGGCGTCGCCTCCTCGGGTGATTACCGCCGGCACTTCACCCTGCAAGGCCGGCGCTACGGACACATCGTCGATCCGCGCACCGGCTGGCCGACCGCGCACGAGGTGCGCCAAGTCACCGTGATTGCCGACACCTGTTTCCAAGCCGGCCTCCTCTCCACCACCGCGTTCATCCTCGGACCCGCCGCCGGGCGGGATTTCATCGCGCGCTTTCCCGGCGCAGAAGGCGTCATCGTCACCACGACCGGCCGCATCCAAACCAAGGGATTTTGGAGCCATGTCGTCACCTGAACCATCCGCCGCGCTCCGAAGCGCCCTCCTCGCCGCGCTCTTCCTGTTCGGTTCCCCGCCGGCCCTGCTTCACGCACAACCGGCGCCGGGCGACCCCTTCCCACGGCTCGCCGACCATGCCCTCGAGGGCAGCCTGCCGGAACTCGACGGCCGGCTCGTGCTCGTCGACTTCTGGGCCTCATGGTGCGCACCGTGCAAGGCCGCGTTCCCGGCCCTCGCCCGGATCCACGCCGATTACTCGGCCCGCGGCGTCACGCTCGTCGGCGTGAGCGTCGACGAGAAGGCGTCCGCCTACGCCGCCTTCGTCAAGCGCCACCGGCCGCCCTTCGCCACCGTGCGCGACGCGGCGCACAAGCTCGCCGGCGCCGCGAAGATACCCTCCCTGCCCACCACCGTCCTGGTCGGCCGCGACGGCCATGTGCTCGCCGTCTTCGCCGGCTACCACGGCGCCAAGTCCGACGCCGAGATCCGCACCGCCCTCGATCGCGCCCTCCGCTCCGCCCCATGAAACCACGCACCCTGCTCCGCCTGCCGCCGCTTCTCGCCGCCCCGCTCCTCCTCGCCGGTTGCGTGACCGAGCCGGTCCGCCCCTGGCAACGCGCCACGCTCACTGACTACACGATGCGACCAGACCGTGATCCGCTTCAAACCGCGATGTCCGAACACGTCTTCTACTCCCGCGAAGGCTCGATCGGCGGCCGCGGTGTCGGCGGCAGCGGCTGCGGTTGCAACTAGCAGGCAACCTTTGAGCACCTGACAAAACAATGCAGGCGATGCGCGAAGAGCTATTTGGGGCCGATGAACCGGGCGGCCGACCCGGGCAAAAGAGCCTTCGCCCTCCGGGGCGCGGCGGCAGCCCGGCGTGGCTTGTTTTGTCAGGTGCTCCTGATGCCAATCCCGCCATGATATCCTCGCGACTGGCCTTCACCGTGATGCGACTCCAGGGGGCCTCACTGCTCCTGGTTGCCCTCCTGCAGCGTGCACCGCTCGTCCGGGTGCTTCTGCAGGCCGATTCGATCTTCGCACGTCCGATCGGTGCCCAGCTCCTCCGCGCCGCGACCGCAGTCGGGCTCTACGCCTCCGCCGTCGACACCGTGGCCGGCGCCACACAGCTGGTGACCAATCCCTCCTCGCCCGCAGCGGCCACGGTCGGCAGCCCATTCAGCGCGGCCTTCGCCGTGACCGGCGCGCCCCTCATCCCCAGCTCATACACCGTAAGCGGGCTGCCCCCGGGCCTCAGCGTGACCGGCGGCACGCTCGTTTCGGGCAGCTACCGGCTGAATTCCAGCTCGGGCATGATCGCCGGCACGCCGACCACCGCCGGCAGCTTCGTCGCCACCATCACCGCCTGGGAGTTCGGCAACGCCAACGGCCGCAACGCAAGCTACGGCTACCAGATCGACGTCGGCGGCGCGGCCGCCGCGCCGACCATCACGACCGGCCCGGCGACGCAGACGGTCGCCTTCGGCGGCAGCGTGGCGTTCACCGTTGCCGCCAGCGGCTCCCCTCCGTTGAGTTATCAGTGGCTGTTCAACGACTCGCCCATCCCGGGCGCGACTGCACCGCGGCTCGAATACAACCCCGTCTCCGCCACCCACGCCGGCCAATACAGCGTGCGCGTCACCAACTCGGGCGGCACCACCACGAGCGCCCGCGCCATCCTCGGTTTGACCATCGACACCAAGGTCAGCGGCTCCGGCAGCGAGTTTTCGCCCAACATCCGCCATCCCAACGGCAACATCTACGATCAGTTCCTGCTCAGCGGCTCGACCGTCTTCATCCGTGCCGACGCCGGCCAGGCCGTCCGCGTCTCCTTCATCGACCTGACGGACGACATCGTCCAAGTCGAATTCTCCGGGGCGGGCACGCTGATGATCGCCTTCGACAGCGCCACCGGTCCCGCCCGACCGACGAAATACAACCAGGCGATCGACTACATGCGCGGCCACGCGCGCATCGTTCTCTCCGGAGCCGACCAGACCACCAACCTCACGGTCTTCAGTGTCGGCCGCATGACGGCCTTCGATCCCACCGGCGCATGGAACCCGACGCAACCGATCAGCGCGACCAACGACCCCGCCAACAGCGGCAACCCGCTCTTCACCGGCTTCCCCATCGCGAGCTACGATGCGTTCGCCGATCTGGCCTCCATCTCGATCACGAGCACCAACGGCCGGTTCGGCGGCCTGCGCACGGCCAACGCCAGCTACTTCGCCACCAGCGGCCTCACGGGTGTGCTCGCCCCCGGCGTCGAATTCACCGGACCGGTGTTCATCGGCGACATCAACGCGTCGGATTCCGCCACGCCCGTCATCCTGCTCGGTTCCGCCTCCGACGTGCGCATCACCGGGGGCGATCTCCTGCAGTCCAATTCGCGCGCGGTCGCCATCAGCGGCTTCTCGCAGCTCCGCTTTGCCGCGGGGCAAAACTCCCACGGCGTGCTGCAAAGCGCCCAGGCCAACCGCGCGCGCCTCGAGCGCGACGGCGTCGACGTGACCAGCAGCGTCGTGATCAACCCCTGATCCGGCGGCGCCACCCCGTCTTCGACTCGGGGAACCGGGCCGGCGGCCCCCGCGGCGGACCTCCCGCAGTCAGAGTCAAGGGCTGGCCCAAGATGCCGTGAGGCAGGCCCGATCCGGCGGGCAGGTTGCGCCAGAGCGGCCCGATCAGATGCATCGGTCGTCCGGCCGCGCCACGTTGGGATACGGACTCGTGCTGATGGGTTCCGTGTTCCGCGGCGAACTCCTGCACAAATCGTCCATGGGGAACATCGAAATCCCCTGAAATCCAACTGCCCTGCCATGCCGTTGAACCCAACCCGGATTCCGGGATCCACCATGCGGCGCGTGACTGGAGGAGCGGCTTTTGTGCCGCGACAGAAAAGTCCGCCGCGGTCGGATATCGGGTCGCGGCGCAAAGCCGCTCCACAGGTCCGGCAATCGCGGAATCCGGGATAATGCCAAGGTCCCGAAGTTTCTGGACTATCGGTGGGCGGCGGCGACCACCTTCCGATCCGAAGGAGATCAAAGCAAGCGCGTGGGCGGCGACCCGCGCTACTCTGCCGTCGGAGACTTCCGCTCCACTGCCGCGAGCCGGGCTTTGCGGTCGGCGAGTTTCTTGAGCAGCACCGCGCCGCCCAGGGCGACGGTGCCGAGCAGCGTGGCGGATCCGCCCCCGCCTCCGCCTCCGCCGCCGCCCCCACCGGTGCTCGGAGCAGGGGTCGTGGGCGGGGGCGGGGTGGTCGGTGTCGTGGGCGTCGTGGGCGCACCGATGATCTCCAGGCTGGGCCGGCCGCCGAAGCGGCTGCTGAAGGACGGCAGCACGTAGTCCATGTCGCCGGTGCCCACGCCGAACCAGCCGAGCAGGTCGCGGGCGTATTCGTCCACCGCCACGCCGGGGATGAGCCGGCCCTGGCCGGTGTCGATGTCGGCCAGGCGCTGGAGGTCGGGATAGTAGCCTTGGTCGCGGTTGCCTGCCACGCGGCCGCCGGCGACGGAGCCGCCGAGCACGAAGTGGTTGCCGCCCCAGGCGTGGTCGGAGCCGTTGCCGTTGGAGGTGAGCGTGCGGCCGAAGTCGGAGGCGGTGAAGAGCATGACGTTGTTGCGCAGGCCGACCTCGCCGAGCGCCTCCCAGAAGAAGCCGACGGCCTGGCTGACGGTGCGGAGCATCGTCAGCTGGTTGTTGACCACCTCGTCGTGGTGGTCCCAGCCGCCGAGCTGGACGAAGAAGATCTGGCGCTTCGCGCCGAGGCGGCCGGCGGAGGCGGCGGTGCGGGCGACCATCGCGAGGCTGCTGGCAAGGGGATTGCCGGCCGGGATGGCGGTGGCGAGCGTGGTGCCGGTGAGCGCGCTGGAGAACTCGTAGTAGGCGTCGATCGCGTCGCGGGTGGAGTTGCCGTAGGATTTCTCGAAGAGGCTGCGGTAGTCGGCTTCGAGCAGGCTGTCGGCCGCGGCGGTGCGCAGGGCGTTGAGGTTGTTGCGCGCGTTGATGTCGTAGCCGGTCAGGGCCGTGGCGCCGGAGGAGCCGATGGCGTAGGTGAACGAGCGCTCGCCGGTGAGGAAGGTGCTCTGGCCG
Organism: Opitutus sp.; assembly: GCA_013822585.1. Taxonomy (GTDB): domain Bacteria; phylum Verrucomicrobiota; class Verrucomicrobiia; order Opitutales; family Opitutaceae; genus Didemnitutus. The sequence continues at coordinate 17,031 of PNKG01000012.1, forward strand.
GAGAGCGAGATGTTCATCGAGACCATGCTCGGGGAGTTGAGCGACTTGATGATGTCGGCCGCACGGCCGCCCCAGCCGATGGCGGTGCGCTGGTCGGGCATGCAGGTCTGCCACTGCTTGATCTGGTCGGCGTGCGAATAGAGCGAGACCGGGCGGTAGCGGTTGGCGCGGTAGTCGGCCAGCGTGGTGGGGCGCACGAGCGAGCCGACGTTGGCCACGAAGGCGAGGCGGCCCTGGTTGAAGAGGTCGCGCACCTCCGTCATCGACGGGTGGATGCCGAGGGTGCGGCCGCCGAGGTTGGCCGGGGTGATCTGCAGCAGCGTGTCGCGGGCGAGGGCGAGGTTGCCGCGGGCCGCGGCGTAGGCGTTGTATTCGGCGCCCGTGGTGGGCACGAGCATGTTGAACGAGTCGTTGCCGCCGGCGAGGAAGAGGCAGACGAGCGCGCGGTAGTCGGAGGGCGCGGTCTGGGCCGCGAGCGAATTGGCCAGGCGCAGCGTCAGCAGCGTGGAGAAGAGCGCGGTGCCGCCGATGCCGGCGCAGCTGGCCTGGCCGATGAATTCGCGGCGGGAGAGGGGGGAGGGGGCGCTCATGTCATTTCAGCACCGCATAGTCGGGCGAGAGCAATGTGAGGTAGAGGCCGAGCCGGGCGCGCTGCTGGGCGAGGCTGCTGCCGGCGGGCACCATCGCGGCGGTGATGCCGTCGAGCGCGCGGAGGATCGCGGCGCGCGAGTCGGCGCTCATCGTGCCGTGCGTGAGCAGCAGGTCGAGGTTGTCCACCAGCGCGCCGGTGCTGCCCGCGAGGGCCTCCTGGTCGGCGAGGCTGAGGCGGAAGCTGCCGGTGCCGTTCGCGCCGGTGATGAGCGTGTGGAAGGTGTTGGGCAGCGTGATGGCGAAGACGGCGTTGAGGATCTGGAACTCCGGGCCGACGAGGCCGGCGTCGGCGATGGGGCCGGGCGGCTCGTAGTCGGGCGAGTAGAAGTTGAAGACCGTGGGCGAGCCGAGCGGGAACTGCCCCATCGTGGCCTCGGTGAAGCCGCCGAGGTCGTAGGGGATCGGGTTCGCGCTGGAGTTGGCGAACTTGAAGGCGCGCAGCACGTGCATGACGCGCAGGAAGGGCTCGCGGAGCTTGCCGTGTTGCGGATCGGCGATCATGGCCGCGCTGCGCGCCTCGGAGTCGAGCAGGATGGCCTTCACCACCGCCAGCAGGTCGCCGCGGACGCCGCGGCCGTTGTCGACGAACACCGCCGCGACGCGCCCGACGTAGCCGTTGCTGGGATTGGAGGTGACGAGGCGCTGGATGAGCAGGCGGGAGATGAAGGGCGCGGTGCTCGGGTGCTCGACGAGGTTGTCGAGCGCGTCGCTCACGTCCTGCAGGCCGGTCTGGTTGGCGGGCAGGCTGGCCTTCCGCGCGCCGGGGTAGTTGAGCAGGGTCTTCGCGCCGGTGTCGTGCTGGCCCTCCCACATGCGCATCGGCTCGGTGGAGTTCTGCGCGGCGGCGGGGAAATCCGTGCGGCCCGTGCCCGTGCCGGTGTTGTTGGCGCTGGCGTCGGTGAAGCCGGTGAAGACGCGGGCGAACTCGGTGATGTTGTCGTTCGTGTAGGTCTCGAGCGGCCGGCCGGAGCCGTCGGTCACGTAGGTGCCGTCGGGGTTGAGCTGGTAGAGGCCGATGCTGAAGAGCTGCATGACCTCGCGGGCGTAGTTCTCGTCCGGGCGCGTGCCGGTGGCCGTGTTGGCCTTCCGGTTCTTGTAGTGGCTGAGGTAGCGGCCCATGATCGGGTGTCGGGTCGCATCCATCAGCAGGGTCTTGAAATTGCCCAGCGCGTTGCGCGCGAGCATGTCCCAATAGCTGCTCGAGCCGTCGCCGCCGTTCTGCACGGCGGAGTCGGCGTCGGAGATCACGAGGATGTGGCTCCACGCGTAAGCGACGCGCTGCCGCAGCTGATCCTGGGCGGTGAGCATGACCTGCGTGCGGGCGCGGCGGTTGAGCGCGCGGTCGCTGGTGGTGATCCGGCCGGCGCTGCGCTCGGCGGCGAGCACGTCGACGGCCCTGGTCAGCGGCTTGGCCGCCTGGGCGTCGATCCACGCGGAGTAGTTGTGGCCCATCTGGCGCAGCTCGGCGATCGCATCCGTGGTCGGTCCGAAGGTGGCCTGCGCGAGAAAGCGCGAGGCCTGCTGGTCGGACGTGAGGCCGGTGTTGGGCGACACCGCGGCGTGCAACGCCGTCGCTCCGGCAAACGCGAGGATCGGAACGAAACACCACGGATGGCGAACCCGTTTCACGCCGTGCATGTTTCCACCGGAAGCGAAGTGCTCAAGGCTGGAGAGGCGCGGAAGCAAATTTAACAGATTGCTCGTAACCGGAATCCGCCCCCCGTCGTCCCCCTCCCGCTCCGCGCCCCGCCGCCGGCCTCAGCGCTGGAGTTCGGCGGCGACGACGCGGAAGGTGGCGTTGACCGTGCCGGGCGCGCCGCGGTCGATGGCGAGCGAGACCTGCTCGAGTCCGATGTAGGGCGAACGCTTCGAGATCTCCTCGTAGAACCGGACGAGCGAGGCGAGGTCGGCGCGGCGGAAGCTGACCTGCGCGGAGTGGAAGGCGAACTGCGTGGTGCGCTCCGTGCGCTGGCCGGACACCTCGGGGGCGAGCCCGGCCTGGCCGGCGAGCGCGTTGAGTTCGCCGATGAGGCGCGCGCCGTTGAGCGTGCGGGCGGCGTCGAGCTGGCCGGTGCTGCGGGCGGCCTGCGCCTCGATCGGCGCCTGGTTCGCCAGCCACATCCGCTGCTCGGCGCCGGCCGCGGCGGCCGAGCGCCACTCCTGCGCCAGCGCCCGGCCGCGGCCGAGCGAGCTGAACAGCCAGGTGAGCGAGGCGAAACCGATGAAGACCGTCACGAGGACCTTCTCGCGCAGCGTGCGGGTGAGAAAATGGCGCTTCATGGCGCGCCTCCGTGCGTCGAGCCGGCCACGGCGGCCAGCGAACCCTCGCGGAAGGTGGCCGCGAGCTGGAACGTGGTCAGGCCCTCCCGCAGCCGCAGGTCGCGCACCTCGAGCGATTCGATCGCGGGCAGCGCGCGCAACGCGCTCTCGTAGGCGCCCACGCTGTCGGCGTTGGCGGTCTGGGCCTCGATCTCGACGCTCCCCTGCCCGCTCGTGACGCTGCGGGTGAAGAGCACGCCCGCGGGCCGCACGGAATTGAGCACGGCAAGCATCTCGAAGGGCCGCAGCCGGCGGCGTGCCATCTCCTCGATGCGCGTGCCGAGCGCCTGCGCGGTCTGGATGCGCTCGACCTCCGGCGCCACCCGCGCCTGCGCCTCGCGCTGCTGGCGCAGCAAAATCCGCCCGGCCACCAGGCCGAGTTCGAGCACCCCGGCCAACGCCAGCCCCGCCACCGCCACCCGCAGCACCCGCCAGAGACGCAGGTCGCGCTTCCGCTCGCGGCGCCGGCCGGCGAGCAGCGCCTTGTCGCGCACATCCATCGTCTCGAGCGCGCCGGGCTCGAGCCGCGTGGCGAGCCGCCGGCCGCCACCGCCGGGGCCGAGTGTGAATTGCAGCGCCCCGGACTTCAGCGTCTCGACCGCCGCCGCGCCGGAAAATTCCTCGACCGCCGCCGCGCCGCCCAGCCGACGCGCCGCTTCGGCCGCCAGTTCTTCGCGCAGCGCGGCCGAGCCCTCCGGGCCGGCGACCCGCGCCAGGACGACAACGGGCAATGAACCGTCGCCGCCCCAGCCGGCGACGACGACCCCCGCGGGACGGACCCAGACGCGGATCTTCGCGGCGGCGGGCGGATCGCCGAGCAGGGCGGCGAAGCCGGGCAGCACCGCATCGGCACCGTCCCAGTTCTCGGCCGCAAAGAGCCGGCGGTGCGTCGCAAACGCGAGGGCCTGCCGTCCGTCCGCACTGCGGAGAAATCCGTGATACAGCTGGGCCACCGCGAAGGGCGCCTGCGCCTCGAGGGCGATCTCCACCTGCGCGGCGGCGGCGGCCGCGGGATCGACCGCGAGGCGGCGGACAAAGAACGCCTCCGCCGGCAGCAGCACGACGCCGGCCGCGGAGGCGGCGGCGGGAACGGCGGCGGGGGTCGGGGTCGGCATTTCAGTAAGCGGGACTCGGGGCCGCGGCGGGCGGTTCGGCGTCCTCCTCGATTTCCAACACGGTGAAGGGGTAGTTCAACACTTTACGCTCCGGGCCGGGTGCGGTGACTGCGACTTGGCCGCCGGCCGGGGCCGGCTGCTCGCGCCGCGGCTGGGCGGCACGGGCGGTGTTCGACGTGGCGACAACGGCAGACAGTCGGTAGGCGATGGAGCCCTGCCGGACGGTGATGTTGACGCGCAGAACGTCGATCGCCGTGCCGAACCTATCGGCATTCACCGCCGCGCCGAGCACGGTGCCGGCCTCGGTCAGCGAGCGGAACACCCCGGTCTCGCCGGGCAGCAGCGGACGGGCGCGGTGGTTTTCGAGCGACTGCACCTCCCCCGCCCCGAGGCCGAGCGCGGTCAGCACGCCCGCGCCGGCGGAGTTGAGGTTGGTCTTGGCGAAGGCCTGCAGCGACACGGCCCGGGCGAAGGCCTGCAGCTCCGGCGTCGGGCGGCCATCCTCGTCGAAGAACACATGCCGGTCCATCTCCACCGCGGCCAGCTCGCGCCACGAGCGCAGCATCCGGTGCGCGGGCTTGTAGGCGGGATCGGCGCGGCTGTAGTCCGGCGCATCGGGGTCGGGCGCGGCGTCGGCCGGGGCCTCGCGGATCCAGGCGTGCAGCGCGCCGCTCATGCGCTCGGCTTCGTTGCGCCCGATGCCGGCGAATTCCAGCGCGGCCTGCAATTCCTCCTCCGTCGCGCGCGGGAGCGAGAGTTTGGCGGACTCGTCCTCGAAGGCCACCTCCACCTCGCGGCCGCCGGCGGGCACATAGCCGGTGTCGGTGAGCGGGGCGCCCCAAGTCTCCGCCGGGCTGTGCAGCGCGCCCTCGGCGGCGCGGAAATCCGCCAGCACCGCCAGCGTCGTCTCGAGCGCCGAGTAGGCCTCGGCGCGCAGTTCCTTCTGCTGCGAGCCGCGCGCATCGGCCAGCAGCTCCGTGCCGCTGCGGCGGATGAAGGCCGTGAGCAGGAACGACGCGAGCAGCAGCGTGACGAGCACCAGCACGATGACCGCGCCGCGATCCGAAGGTAGGGCGCGACCGCTGGGCGCGCCGCGGGCGCGGCACCGCATTTCCGGCGGGCCCAGCGGTCCCGCCCTGCCTTTTGCAGCGAAATTGGCGACGTGGGCGCGGTTCATCAGAAGTGCGGCAGCGTGCCGGGCGGGGGCGGCAGCACGACGGTGGTCTCGGCCTTGAGCGTGCCGTGGGCGAACTTCAGGCGCAGCCGCGCGGGCAGACTCCACTGGCCGCCGGAGGTGCGCTGGAGCTGGTCGTAGGTGCGCCACACGGCGCCGTCGGACTCGCTGTATTCGTAGGCGAGGCCCGCGCCGAAGGGCGAGAGCTGGAAGGCGCGCGGTGCGGCCTCGTCGTATTTCTCCTCCAGCCGCGACTGCCAGTAGAGCACGAGGCCGCGGCCCTCCTGGAACACCAGCGCGCAGACGACGTCGGGCAGCGGCGTCTCCTTCCACGGCAGGCGCGGCGAGCCCTCGGGCAGCTCGAAGCTCAGGGGCGTGACGCGCCGGCCGTCGTCGAGGCGGATCTCGCGGGCGAAGACGGGCGGATCGTTGGGCAGCGGCGGCAGCGCCGCGGTGCGGAGGAGGGACTCGACCTCGCGCGTGACGGCGCGCACATGCTGCTCGAAGAGCCGGCGCTCGGCGCCCGCGCCCCAGATCTCCGCCATCGAGAACACGAAGAAGTTCAGCGCCAGCAGCAGGCCGCCGAGCAACGCGGCGGCGAGGAGCGTTTCAATCAACGTGAAGCCGCGGGCGGAGCGACGCAGGTGGAGCGCGTTGACCTCAACGCGCTTGGCGCGGGCGCTGATTCGTGAGCGCGTTGGGGTCAACGCGCTCCACCGCACGGCCTGCCGCGCCGCACTCATTTCCTGCCCTCCGCCGGGTGGCTGGCGCGCCAGTCGGCGCGCAGTTGCTCGCGGCGCTGCGGGTCGGACCAGGTCGGCCGCAGCAGCATCAGCCGCTGCGCGGATTCCTCGGCGGGCCGCGTGGCGTCGCCGTCGACGCGGAACGTGACCGTGACCTGGAACAGGTCGGGCACGGGCGCCTCCTCGAGCTTGGCCTCCCAGCGGAGCCGGCGGTTGTCGGGCAGCGCGAGGTCGCCGCCGCGCTCGACCTTCTCGCGTTCGGGTTCGTTGAGGATCTGCTCGCGCAGGAAATCCACCGGGGCCCCGGCGGCGGCGCGCTGGGCCGCGGCGCGGTGGGCCTCGAGGGTGTTGGCGTAGGCCGCGCCGAGGACGACTGCGGCGAGCGCGAGCAGGGCGAGGCTGACCAACACCTCGATCAGCGTGAAGGCGCGGTGGGGGTGGAACGCGTTGACCCCAACGCATTCTCTGCCGTCGGCCATGCGTGAGCGCGTTGGGGTCAACACGCTCCACCGAATGATGACGGCCCGGCGGTTCACGGGCCGCCTTTCGCCGCCACCGGGCTCAGGGCGCAGGTCCAGGGATCGATGACGAACAGGCGCGGGCGCGCGGCCTCGCCCTCCCGCAGGCGCAGGCGGAACGGCTCGCAGGTGCCGTCGGGGAAGAAGCGCACGCGCCGCAGCGGGTCCTGCGCCTCGGCGAGCTGGCCGCCGAGCAGGATGTGGCCGCCGGCTTCGACCGGCAGGAATTCGACCGCGGCGCCCGGGGCGAGCGCCTCGGCGCGGGCCTCCGCCGCGCCGCGCACGAGCTGGCGCTTCTCGGCGTCGAACCGCAGCTCGACCGTGCGGCCGGTCTCCAGCGCCTCCTGCCGCGCGGCGAGGATCGTCTCGCTGAGCTGCTGCTCGGGGCCGCGCTCGTTCATGGCTGCGAGCATGGAATTGACGCCGGGCACCAGCAGCGTGGCCAGCAGCGCGAGGAGCGCGAGCACCAGCAGCACCTCGACGAGCGTGAAGGCGCGCGCTGTCCGAACAGGCAGGGCGGACCGGCCCGGTCCGCCGATAAACGCGGCATTGCCGGCACGACGCACCGCCGCGATGTCGCGGTCCCCGGTCAGAACTGTAGGAGGGGCTTTACGCCCCGACTCAACCGCCGCGTCGCGTCCTGTCGGGGCGTAAAGCCCCTCCCACATTGTGCGGATGCACGGGGCAGCTCGCTCCCGGCGCAACGCCGAGGCTTCCGCACTCGTCGCCGGACCTGTGCGTCCTAGCCGAAGACTCCCGCTCCCGGCCGAAAGGGTCTGACCTCCGGTTTGCATGGCGTGCGGCGGAGCGGCGCGGACGGCGTCCGCGCCCCACGCTCACCAGTTGCCGATGTCGTCCTCGGTGCCGTCGGCCTTGTCGGGCCCGGACGAGTAGAGATCGTAGCCGCCCTTGTTCTTCGTGCCCGGGTAGCGGTAGCGGTAGGGCTCGCCCCAGGGATCGAGCGGCAGCTTGCCACCGGGTGTCTCGGCGTAGGGGCCGCGCCAGCGCTCGGCCTTGTTGGCCGGCGCGGCGAGCAGCGCGCCGAGGCCCTCGCCGGTGGAGGGATAGTCGCCGAGGTCGATGCGGTAGCGGGTGAGCGAGGTCTTGAGCGAGTCGCGCACGAAGATCTTTGCGACGGCCTCCTGGCTCTGGCCGAAAATCTTGTCGCTGTTGCTGATCGCGAGGCCGGCGAGCAGGCCGATGATCGCGAGCGTGACGAGGATCTCGAGGAGGGTGAACGCGGAACGGGATTGCATGGCGGGAAAACCTCAGTTGTTGCGCGGCTGGTTGGCGGGCGGCGGCGCGGCGTTGGGCACGGTGCCGCCCTGCTGCTGCTGAGCCTGCTGGCGCAGGGCGCGGCGGCGGCGGATTTCCTCGGCCACCTGCGCGAGGCGCTGCGCCTCGGTGGTGGTCGGCTGGGCCACGGCCGGACGCGGCGGCTGGGCGGCGGGGCCGGTCTGCGCGACCGCGGGCATGGGCATGGGCGCGGAGGCGACGCGGGCCGCGTGGAGTTTCAGCTCCATCGGGCGGCCCTGCAGCTCGAGCACGATGGACTCCTTCTCGGCGTTGTAGCTCTTGACGGTGAACGGCCGGCCCGGCTCGTTGAGTCCGACCCACTCGGCGCGGCGGCTGGCGGTGTCGAGGATGCTGAAGAAGCGCTCGCCGCTGTCGGTAAAGGTGCCGCGGAATTCCAGGGGCGTGGCCGCAGCGGGCGCGC
>PNKG01000013.1 GCA_013822585.1 Opitutus sp.
TCGACTTCTCGAAGATCGAGTCCGGCCGCATGGAGCTGGAGAAACATCCCTTCGAACTGGCCCAGTGCGTCGAGGAGGCGCTCGACATCTTCGCCCTCCAGGCCGCGGACAAAGGCATCGAGCTCGCCTACGTCATCGAGCCCGACGTGCCGGCTTGGATCGTGGGCGACATCACGCGCCTGCGGCAGATCCTGGTGAACCTGGTGAACAACGCCGTGAAGTTCACCGCCGGCGGATCCATCACCATCGAGGTCGGCCTCGCCCCGCCCGCCGGGCGCGGCGCCAACCCCCTGCTGCTCGATTTCGCCGTGACCGACACCGGCATCGGCATCCCGCCCGACCGCCAGGACGCGCTCTTCAAACCCTTCAGCCAGGTCGATTCCTCCACGACGCGCAAATACGGCGGCACCGGCCTCGGCCTGGCCATCTGCGCCCGCCTCGCCCAGCTCATGGGCGGATCGATCGACGTCACCAGCCGGCTCGGCCAGGGCTCGCGTTTCCACTTCAACATCCAGACCGAAGGCCTGCCTCCGCAGGGCGGCGGCAAACCGCCCGATTTCCATGGCGCGATCGTGCTGGCGGTCGACGACATTGCCGTCAACCGCCGGGCGCTCGAGGTGGCGTTGCGCGGATGGAACTGCCGCCCGGTGCTCGCCGCCACCGCCGAGGCCGCGCTCGCAACCGGAGAAAACCCCGCTCTGGCGATCGTCGACCACGACATCGCCGGCGCCTCGGGCGACGCGCTGATCGGCCAGCTCCGATCCCGCCACCCCCACCTCCCGGTCATCCTCCTCGCCCCCGCCTCCGACGGCGCCCGCCAGGGCCAGACCAGCGGCCCCTTCGTCGTGCGCCTGCCCAAGCCGATCAAACCAAGCTTCCTCGCCGAAAGCGTCGCCCGCCTGCTCAAGGGCGTTCCCCTGCCCGCCGTCCCGGCCCAGGCCACCGCGGCAGTCACGCGTTTGAGCGACTCCATCCCGCTCGACATCCTCCTCGTCGAGGACAACCCGGTGAACCAGAAGGTCGCCGCCCACCTGCTCTCCCGCCTCGGCTACAACGTCGACGCTGTCGGCAACGGCCTCGAAGCCGTCAAGGCCGTCGAACAACGCGACTACGACCTCGTCTTCATGGATGTGCAGATGCCGGAGATGGACGGCTTCGCCGCGACGCGCGAGATCCGGAACCGTTTCCCGGTGGTGCGCCAGCCCAAGATCGTCGCGCTCACCGCCAACGCCATCCAAGGCGACCGCGAACGCTGCCTTGCCGCCGGCATGGACGACTATGTCGCCAAGCCCGTGAAACTCGACGAACTGCACTCCGTGATCGTGAAATACTTCGGGCCCGTTGCTCCCTGAGACGCTGGCGAAACACCCCGCGGCGACCGTCTGGCCGACCTGCCTTGGCCCCGGGATTTTGCGCGGCCACGCCGGTCGAACCGCCGTGGAAAACTCGCCGGTTGACAGAGCGCAAAACCCCTTTGCCTGCCGGCTCGGGCTCAGATTCCGCAACGTTGCCGCCGTGCTCCGTGCTGCTCGCCTTGGCCGTGTGATACCAAGGAGCCTTGGGATTTGGACTTTGGTGCGGCAGCGCCGGCAGGGTCGGACCGCCGAGGCTTCGCACTCGTCGCCGCCGGGCCGACCGCGAACGTCATTGCGGCGCGCCCAGCGGTCGCGCCCTGCCTCGCGCCGCTGCAATCCATAGTCCAATTGCTACGGGAACTTGGTCTCATTGCGGTTTTTGTGCTTTGGGCTGGTGTCGCTCCGCCCGGTAGTGCCAACCAAACTGCGGAATTTAGGATAAGCCGCGACCTCGCGCACCCTCACCCCAACGAGGCTGTCCGACTCCGGGCAGCCTTCCCCCTGCGGGTGCCCGGCCGGGAGCGGTCTTCGTCCCACCGGGCGCGCTCCCCCCTGCGGACCGTCCGCTCAGCCGCAGCCCGGGCTGGACCTGGGGAGAATTTGCCGTAGTCACTTTGGGCATGAAGAACTCTCAAGCCGCCGGCACGACCATGGTGAAGCGCCCCACGCGCAAGGGTTGGCTCCGCCCGTGGGAAGCTATCCCGTGGCCCGGGCCCGGCACCGGGCCGCTGGTCAAGAGATCCCCTGGCTGTCCGGCCCGGGAGTCCATGGCGCGCGCCCAGGCCGTCCGGTTGACGGCATGAGCACCATGCCCGGAAAATATTCCCCCGCCGAAGAGCTGGCCAACCGGCTCACGCACGGCGTGGGCGCGCTCCTGAGCGTTGCCGGACTCGTGCTCATGGTCGTCTATTCGGCGCTGCACGGCGACGCGTGGATCGTCACCAGCACCGCCATCTACGGCGCGTCGCTCGTGGTCCTCTACACGGCGTCCACTCTCTACCACACGGTCCGGAGCGACCGGTGGCGGCGCCTTTGCCAGAAGCTCGATCACGCCGCCATCTTCCTCCTCATCGCCGGCACCTACACGCCCTTCACCCTCGGGCCGCTCCGCGGCAGCTGGGGCTGGACGCTCTTCGGCATCGTCTGGGGCTGCGCCGTCGTCGGCATCGTGCTCAAGCTCTTCTTCGCGGGCAAGGCCGACGTGCTCTCCACCATCGCCTACCTCGTGATGGGCTGGCTGGTCGTCATCGCTCTCAAGCCGCTCGTCGCCGCGCTGCCGTCCGGCGCGCTGTGGCTGCTCGTCGCCGGCGGACTATGCTATTCGGTCGGGACGATTTTTTATCTCTGGCAAAGACTGCCGTTCAATCACGCGGTCTGGCATGTGTGGGTGCTCGGCGGCAGCGTGTGCCACTGGGCGGCGGTCTTCGGCTACATCGTGCCACGCGCAGCCTGACGCCACGGCCTACCGGTTCAGCCACCACACCGCGCCGTTGAGCACGGCGGCGAAGCTCACCCACGCCTGATAGGGCAGCCAGAGCAGCGCGGCCGGACGGTCGATGCGGGCGAATTTCACCAGCACGACGGCGAGCGCCACCCACAGCACGAGCACCTCCGCGAAGGCGAGCCCCGGGCTGCGCAGGCCGAAGAACAGGCAGGACCACAGCGCGTTCAACCCCAGCTGGACGAAGAACCAGGCCAGCGCCCGCCGCCGCTCCGGGTGCTCGACGTGCCGCCACACGCGCCACGCCGCGACCGCCATCAGCAGGTAGAGGGTCGACCAGACCGGCCCGAACACCCAGCCCGGCGGATTCCATGCCGGCTTGGCCAGCGTGGGATACCATGGGCCCACGCTCGTGGCCGTCGCCGCGCCGCCGATGCCACCCGCGATGAAGGCCGCAGCGATGAATCCGAGCAAGGCGAGCCAGCGTTGATATGTCATGCCGCAAGGATAGCCGGCGCGTCGGCCGGCGCAATCACGCCCCGGCGAGCTGGAAGGGGTAGATGGAGCCCAAGCCGAGAATCTGCGTCAGCTCGTCGAGCGCCCGCCGGCTTTCGCGAAGCAGGGCGGGGTCGGCGAGGTCCTCCTGCCCGAGCCGGTCGCGGTAGTGCTTTTTCACCCAGGCGACGAGGCGCGCGTGGAGCGCGGGGTCGAGCCGCACGCCGGGCGCGAGCGCGGCGAGTTCCGCGTCGGTCAGGACGACGCGCAGGCGCAGGCAGGCCGGGCCGCCGCCGTTGCTCATGCTCTGCTTCAGGTCGAAGTAGTGCGCCTCCTGCAGCGGCGTGTCGCCGCGTTCGATGACCTCGCGCACGAAGGCGTGCACCCGGCGGTTCTCCACGCAGTCCGCGGGCGCGATCAGCGCCATGCGGCCGGGCGCGACCGTCACGATCTGGCTGTTGAAGAGGTAGGACCTCACAGCCTCGCGCATCGGCACCCGCGCCGCGGGCACCTTGAGCGCGACGAGCGGGCGGCCGCCGCTCACGGCGGCGAAGCGGGCCTTCAGTTCCGCGATCACGGCCGGAGTGCGGACGAAAGCCTGCTCGTGGTGGAGGAACAGATTCTCGTTGCCGACGGAGATGACGTCGTTGTGGAAAACACCGGCATCGATCGCCGCGGGGTCTTGCTGCGCGTGCAGGACGGCATTGTCACCTAATAGGTGACAACGCGCGATCGCCTCGAAGGCTTCGCGCGACTGGCGCGACGCGAATTGGCGCGGGGCGGGCGCCTTGGCCCCGGGGAAAGCGGCATGGCCGTGGACGAAGAGATGCAGGCCGCGCGCGCCGTGCGAGGCGGCGAAGCGCGTGTGGTTGGCCGCGCCCTCGTCGCCCATCGCGGCGCCGCCGGCGATGGGCTCGTGCACGGCGAAGCGGCGGGGGTCGCGGAAGATGGCGCGCAGCGTGCGGGCCGTTTGCGGCGGCTCGATCGAGCGGTGGAGTTTCGAGAGCAGATTGGCCGGCGTGAAATGCACGCGGCCGTCGGCGCTGTCGTGCGAGGGCGTGACGGTCGCGGCGTTGGCCACCCACATGTTCGAGGCGGACGAGCAGGCGACGAGGAGGCGCGGCGCCTGTTTCGCGGCGGCGGCGAGCACCGCGGCGTCGCGGCCGGCGAAGCCGAAGCGGCGCAGGGCGTCCACCGCGGGGCGTTCGTGGGGCGGGAGCACGGCCTGCGGGAGGCCGAGGTCGGCGAGGAACTTCATCTTGGCCAAGCCCTGCAGCGCGGCCTGGCGTGGATTGGCGACGCGGCCGCCGTGCGACATCGAGGCGACGTTGCCGTGCGAGAGGCCGGCGTAGTTGTGGGTCGGGCCGACGAGGCCGTCGAAATTGACTTCGTGGGTTTTCAAGCGATTGGCAGGCCGGGCGGGAGGTGGGCGGGGAGTTTCAGCTCGGGCGCCTCGATGGAGGCGACGGGGTAGGAACTGTAGTCGGCGGCGAAGTAGGCGCTCGGGCGGTGGTTGCCGCTGCGGCCGACGCCGCCGAAGGGCGCGGCGCTGCTCGCGCCGGTGAGCTGCTGGTTCCAGTTGATGAGGCCCGCGCGCACCTCGCGGTAGAAGCGCTCGTAGAGGCCGCGGTCGTCGGAGATGAGCCCGGCGGCGAGGCCGAAGCGCGTGGCGTTGGCCTCGCGGAGCGCGGCGTCGAAATCCGCCACGCGGATCAGCTGCAGCAGCGGGCCGAAATGCTCCTCGTCGGCGCGGCCGGCCACGGCGGAGACGTCGAGCAGGCCGGGCGCGAGCAGACCCGTGCCCGCGCGGAGCGATTGCACGGGCACGATGGCATGGGCGCCGCGGGCCAGCAGGTCGCGCTGCGCGGCGAGCAGGCGTTCCGCGGCGGCGGCGGACACCACCGGCCCCATGAAGGGTTCGGGCCGGTCCGTCGCGGCGCCGACCCGCAACTGGAGGATCGTCGCGGCGAGCAGGGCGATGAAGGCATCGCCTTCGGCGTCGCGCGGGACGATGAGGCGGCGGGCGCAGGTGCAGCGCTGGCCGGCGCTGAGGTAGGCCGATTGCACGGTGAGGGCGACGGCGGCCATCAGATCCGCCGTGCGATGGACGACGAGCGGGTTGTTGCCGCCCATTTCGAGCGCGAGGATTTTCTCGGGCGTGCGGGCGAAGAGTCCGTTCAAGGCCAGTCCGGCGCGGGCGCTGCCGGTGAAGAAGAGGCCGTCGATGCCCGCGTGCGCCGCCAGCGCGGCGCCGGTCTCGCGGCCGCCTTGGACGACGGCCAGCACCCCGGGCGGCAGGCCGGCGGCGGCCCAGAGCGCGGCGGTCTTTTCCGCCACCGCGGGGGCCAGCTCGCTCGGCTTGAAGACGACGGTGTTGCCGGCGAGCAGCGCGGGCACGATGTGCCCGTTGGGCAGGTGGCCGGGGAAGTTGAAGGGCCCGAGCACGGCCACGACGCCGTGGGGCTTGAAGCGGGTGATGCCGACGTTCGAGCGGAACTCGCCGCAGCGCTTCGCGTGCGCCTCGATCGAGATTTCGACCTTGCCGATCATCGACTGCACCTCGGTGAGGGCCTCCCAATGGGGTTTGCCGACTTCGGCGGAGATGGCGCGGGCCAGCTCGTCTTTCCCGGCCGTCAGCCGGGCGGCGAAGGCGCGCAGGAGCGTCGCCCGCTCCTCGACCGGGCGGTCGCGCCACGCCGGGAAGACGGCCCGGGCCGCGGCGACGGCCCGGTCGACGTCGGCGGCGGTGGCGGCGGGGCCGGTCCATACGGTCTCGCCGGTCGCGGGGTTGACGGAGGAAAACGGGTTCATCGCAGCGGGGTGAACCAGAGCTTGTCGCCGGCCTCGACGTTGAGGGCGGCGGCGGTGTCTGCGTCGATCGAGACGGAGCCGTCGTCGTGCTCGGTGACGCCGCCGACGCACGCGCGGAAGTCGAGGATGCCGTTGGCGAGGAGCCGGTCGGGGGCGCCGGGCGCGGGCGAGGCCGCGCTGCGGATGCGGGCCGTGCGCGTCTGGCGGATCGTGCGCAGGTTGCCGACCTCGGCCTCGAGCAGCGGTCCGGCGTCGAAGATGTCGACCTCGCTCTTTTGCCGGAAACCTTCGGCCAGGAGCAGGGCGAGGGCGGGTTCGGTGTCGTGGTGCACGCGCCCGATCACCGCCTGCACCTCGGGAGCGAGCAGCGGGATGTAGATCGGGTGGCGCGGGTTGAGGTCGGCGATGAATTCCTTTTCGCCGAGGCCGCTCAGCACGTCGGCCCGGTAGAAATCGAAGGAGTAGAAGTGCCGCCCCACCGCCTCCCAGAATGGCGAGCGTCCCGTCTGGTCGATGTAGCCGCGCATCTCGGCGATGATCGTTTCGGTGAAGCGCTTGCGGAAGGCGGCGATGAAGAGGAACCGGGCGAGCGAAAGCAGCCGCCCGCCGCCGCCCCGGCGCCGGTCGGCCCGGAGAAAGAGCGAGCAGATCTCCGACGGGCCGCGGTGCTCCTGCTTGAGGTGGAGCGTGGGAATCTCGCGGTCGATCTTCAGGGGCTGGTGGGTGAAGCGCTCGTGTTTGATCTCGTAGCTATACCACGGCTCGAAGCCGCCCACCCGCGAGGCGATGCCCGACACGCCGGCCACCTCGCCGGTGGCGCCGTCCTCGAGCGCGAAGAGATAGAATTCGCCGCCGGGCCGTTTCACCCGTGGATGAAAGGCGCGCAAGGAGTTGTCGACGCGCTCCTCAAGGAACTCCTCGTTCGGCGGCAGCGTCGTGAGGCCGCCGCCGGTGGCACGGGCCAGCGCGACGAGGCGGGGGAGGTCGGTTTCTCGGACGGGACGGAGGAAGAGCATGCTCCCGGCAGTTTGGCGCGGACCGGCTGCGTTTCCCAGCCGGATATTTTGGGGGGCGTCCGTGTCAGCCGCGGTGGGTCTCCCGTGGGATTGGGGGCGCGGGGCAATGCGTGGGCGGCAGGCGGTGCCGCGGGGGCACGCTTATTGGGCCGAGATTTGCAGGGACTTGGCCGCGGCGTCGAACGCCGGCAGGTCGCGCCCGAAGTAATGCCGCGCGGGCGCGGCGAAACTCAGGTCATAGAGGCGCGTGCCGACGATGACCCCGTAGTGCGCCTCGCGGATCTTCAGACCCGTGGGATGGGCGACACCGTATTCAACGACGAGGCGGAAACCGGAGTGGCCGCCGATTTCGACCGGCATGCTTTCGATGGCCTTGAGGGCGAGCATCTCGCGGTTGGCGCGCAAATCATCGGCCACGGCCTCGGCGAGTTCGAAGGCGGACTGTCCGCCCTTGAGGGTGCGCTTCGAGTTGGGCAGCGGGTCTTTGAGGTCGTGATGTTTGAGCGTCATGCACTGGAGCAGGGCCCCATCCTTGGTGGCGAGGAGATCGGACTTGCCTGCCGGCGCAGCGGTGGTGAAGACCCAGCCTGCGGGCACGGAGATGGAAGCAAGGCCGTCCTTGGATTTGGCGGTGACGCCGCCCGGCCGCCAGATTTGGCAGCCTGCAAGCGCGAGCAGGAAGGCAAAGGCGGCGGTGAGTTTCAGGATTGGGGTTCGCATTGGGAAAGGAAGTTCCGGACGTAGGCGCGGTCAGCGGCGTTGGGTTTGAGCTCGAGGTAGCGGTGGAAAGCGGCGGCGGCTTCGGTTTTCGAGCCGCCCTTCAGGAGCAACATGCCGCGGGCGCGATGAGTGTCGGCGTAATCAGGGTGCGACTGCGCGAGGGCGTTGAGCAGTTTTAGCGCGGTGGCGGAGGAGGAGGCGTCGCCCGCCTTGCGGTGCGTCTCGGCGACGAGGAAGAGCATGGCCGGAGTATCGGGCGCGCGGGCGAGGTGGCGCTCGGCGCTGGCGCGGGCGGCGCCGGGGTCGCCGGCTTCGAAAGCGGCCGTGGCATTCGGGGAGAAAACGGGTTGGATGGCGGCGGCGAGCGCCGCGGCGTCGGTGCGGCCTTGGTGCTTCTCGGCCGGCAGCGCCTGCACGAGCGCGGTGAAGTTGTCGATGCGCTCCTGCAGCCTGGGGTGGCTGCCGAAGAAGTAGGGCTCCTTGGTCTTCGCGCGTTTCGCCTCGGCCTGCAGGATTTGGAAAACTTTCGTGCTCTCCCGTGGGTCGTAGCCGAGTTCGACGAAGCGGCGGAAGCCGACCTGATCGGCCTCGCGCTCGAGGTCCTGCGAGTAGCCGGAGACGGCGGCCAGCGTGCCGAAGACGCCGATAAGGCTGCCGACACCGCTGGTGCCGATGACGAAGGTGGCGAGGAAGGCGGTCTTGTTTTTCAGGCTGCGGAAGCCTTTCACGCCATGGCGGTGGGTGGCATGGGCGGGTAGCGCGGCCCGGCGCTCCCGATGCGCTCGAAAAAAGCAGACGCCGATTGCGCGGCAAGCCATTCTTCGCCGCGAGGCTCAGGTTGGGGAGTCAAAGGCGCGCCAGCTCCGCGACGAGGGCGGCGCAGGCGGCGACGGAGTCTGCGCGCCAGATGGCGACGAGCTCCATCTGGCGGTGGCGCGGCTTGAAGGGCAGCACGACGACCCCCGTGGGCACGCCCGCGGCGAGCGAGGAGGGATAGGGGCACACGCCGAGGCCGGCGGACACGAGCCACACGAGCGTGCCGAGGTCGTCCGCTGCGTAATCGATCACCGGCCGGGCGCCGTGGCGCGCGCAGGTGTGCAGGAAAAACTGGCCGTAGTGCGGGTTGGCGGCGGGGTTGAGGAGCAGCGCGCGCACGCCGTCGAGCGCGGGCCACGGCACGGCGCGGCGGCGCGCGAGCGGATGTCGGGCGGGGATGGCGAGCAGCAGTTCGTGGCGCTCGAGCAGGCGCTCGCGCAGGGCCGGGCTGGCGGCGGGCGGGCGGGTGACGGCGACATCGATCTCCCCGTGCTTGAGCGCGGCGTGCAGGTCGGCGGCGCCGCCGGTGCGGAAAGTCAGGCGCAGGTGCGGGTGCGCCGAGTGGAAAGCCTGCACGCGGGCGGCGATGCCGGCGGTGAGTGCGGGCGGGATGATGCCGATGCGCAGCTCGTCGGTGCGGCCGGTGGCGAGCGAGCGGGCGGACTCGCCGGCGCGCTCCGCGGCGCGCAGGGCGTCGAGCGCCTTGGGGAGGAAGGCTTGCCCGGCTTGGGTGAGCGCGACGCCGCGCGAGGAGCGCGCGAAGAGCTGCACGCCGAGTTCGTGCTCCAGCGACTTGATTTGCGCGCTGAGCGGCGGCTGGGCGAGGTGGAGTTCGCGCGCGGCCTGCGAGAAGTTCAGCGTCCGGGCGACCGTGGTGAAGTAGCGGAGGTGGCGGAGCTCCATGCCCGGCCATACAGGGCGAGTATGGCGGCGGAAGCAAAGTTGTATTGGGCGCACCCGCCGCGGTGCGCTAGACTCGGGAAGCTCCTTCGCTCCCATGCACAACGCCTCCGCCAAGCACATCCTCATGATCGTCGCCAATCCGACCGTCTCGCCCGTGACCGGTTGGCCCATCGGGTTCTGGGCCGCCGAGCTTACGCACCCGTGGGTCGAATTCGTCGAGGCCGGCCATCAGGTCAGCCTCGCCAGCCCGGAGGGCGGCAAGGTCGCGATCGATGCCTACAGCGATCCGCGCGATGCGAGCGGTTATTCCGCGAGCGATGTGATCAGCCTCGGTGTGATCTCGCATCCGCAGATGGCCGGCATGCTCGACCGCACCGCGGCCCTTGCGTCGCTCCGGCTGGAGGATTTCGACGCGGTCTTCGTCTGCGGCGGGCAGTCGCCGATGGTGACGTTCATAGACCATGCGCCGCTGCACGCCTTCATCGCCCGCGCCTACGAGGCGGGCAAGGTCGTGGCGCTCGTCTGCCACGGCACCTGTGTGCTGCTCAAGGTCCGCACGTCGGACGGCAAGCTGCTCGTCGAAGGGAAAACGTGGACCGGCTTCGCCAACAGCGAGGAGCAGTTCGCGGAGAAGGCCGTGGGCGGGAAAATCCAGCCGTTCTGGATCGAAACTGAGGCCCGCAAGATCGCTGGCACCAATTTCATCACCCACAACGCCTTCGAGCCCTTCGCCGTGCGCGACGGCCGCCTGGTCACCGGCCAGCAGCAACACTCCAGCCGAGCCGCGGCGCGGCTGGTGATCGAGGCTCTGGGCCGTTGAAGGGAGACAGCCGGCACCCGTGGCGATGGGAAACACCCCACCGGTCAAGGCAGCCTTGCCATGCCGTGACGTGCTGCCAGCCTTGCGCGTCATGAACGTCGCGATCATCGGCGCGGGCAATGTGGGCTCGGCGTTGGGCCGCAGTTGGGCCAAGGCGGGGCACACGATCATCTACGGGGTGCGCAACCCCCATGGCGGCAAGACGCAGCCGCCATCGTTCGCGGGCGCCTCGTCGCGCCTCATCCCCGATGCGGTCCGCGCCGGCGATGTCGTGGTGCTCGCCACGCCGTGGAACGCGATCAAGGACGTCGCCAGCCAGCTCGGCGACACGAAGGGCAGGATCATCGTCGACTGCACAAACCCGCTCGCGCTGAACTCCGAGGGCAGCCTCGGGCTCGAGCTGGGCTCGACCACGTCGGGCGCCGAGGAGATCCAGAAACTCCTGCCGGCCGCGCATGTCGTGAAGGCCTTCAACACCTACGGCTGGGAGAACTTCGGGAACTCCGCCTACCCCGGCTACGGCGACCTCAGGCCCGTGATGTTCCACTGCGGCGACAGCGACGAGGCGAAGGAGGTGGTGGCGAAGCTCGCGGCCGACCTCGGCTTCGAGCCCGTGGACACGGGCGGCCTCGGCATGGCGCGCAGCCTCGAGCCGCTGGCGCTGCTCTGGATCCGGCTGGCGATCCGCGAGGGGCGGAACCCGAACTTCGTCTGGGGCCGCCTGCGCCGCGAGTCGCCTGCCACGGATTGAGGCGGCGGGTGGAGCGGCTCAGCGCGGACTGGTCCTTGTGCCGGCCCGCGCCCTCAGATCGAGAGCGGGTGCTGGATGTTCTCCGTCGGTGTCTTCATCGACACGGTGCCGGTGCTCACCTCGAGGTGGACGGTGCGGTTGATGTTGCCCCCCACGTCGCTGCGGCGGATGGCATAGCCCTCGCGCTGGAGATAATCGAGCGTCACACGGGCGTTGCGTTCGCCGATCTTGAAAGGGTCGGTGCCGCCGATGACGCTCGCCCCGCCGGCCACGAAGAGCCGCAGACGGCCGCGGTCGCCCTTCAGGCCGGTGAGCGCCTTGAAGAACGCCGGCAGGCCGGTGTCGGCAAACATCGCGGGCTGCCGCGCAGCCTTTTCCGGGGAAATGGAGGATTCGGGCAGCATGAGATGCAGGATGCCCGCGGCTTTCACCAGCGGATCGTAGGCGATGACCCCGATGCAGGAACCGAGCGCATAGGTGCTGAGGACGACCTGCGGATTGTTCGACACCGCCAGATCGCCCACGCCGATGACGACGCGTTGGGCGAAAAGTGACGCGACTGACGGGGATCCGGCCATGGCTCAGACCGTCCCGTCGCAGGCTATCTGGCCGGCGGGCGCGTTGGAGGGAAAAAATGACATCTGGGCCGGGGTGAGTTCCGGCATCCCTTTCGTTCGGTCCGGCGCGGGCGAACTTTAGGGGATTCCCCGGAATGCCCTCCGTCTTACCCGGATTCCGGGATTGCCGGACCTGGAGGAGCGGCTTTGCGCCGCGACTTTCCCGGGCGCGGAAGAGGCGGCCGATGTCGGGGCGCAAAGCCCCTCCCACACTTCAGACAACCGCGGAATCGAGGTTCAGATGATTTCCCCGTCTGCCCGCGTTGTGGTCCACGCCGACATCTTATTGGCCGGACCGGGGGGCGGGGTGGGCCTCAACCCTGCGGCTCGAAGCGGCTCGCGGCGCGGTTCTTCTTCACCTTGTCGGCGGGCGAGACGACGCCGTTCATGGCGATGTAGACGCCGGGAGGCAGGACTTGGAGCGCGCCGATGGCGCAACCGACGTTGAAGACGGCGTCGCTGTCGCGGAACCGCGCGGGCTGCATCGCGCCGGTGAAGACGATGACTTTGCCGGCGAGGCCCTGGAGCTTGGCCGCAGTGGCCGTCATGGTGTCGGTGCCGTGGGTGATGAGGATGTGGCGCTCGGGCGCGGCCTCGACGCGCGCGCGGATGAGCGCGCGGTCCTCGTCGGTCATGGCAAGGCTGTCTTTCTGGAGCACGGACTCGACCACGAAGTCGAAGGTGACGTTCGAATCGCGCAGGAGCGGTCCGATCTGCGGCTCGCCCACCTCATAGGCGCTGGCGGCGTCGAAGTAGACCTTGTCGATGGTTCCCCCGGCGGTGATGACACGCAGACGCATGGGGCAGTCATTGAACGGGAAATTGCCGCGTTGGCCACAAAAAGCACAAGAAACGCAAAAAACGGCGCGGCGGGCGGAAGCCGCGCGGATTGTTCCTGGGCTCTGTCGGCGGCGTCCGGACCTGGGGCTCGCTTTTTTGTGCGCCTTTTGCGCTTTTTGCGGCCAAGTTCCCCCCCGTGCCCCAGCCCAACATCCTCTGGATTGTCGCCACCCAGTGGCGGGCGCAGGCGCTCGGCCATGCCGGCGATCCCAACGCACGCACGCCGTGGCTGGACGGACTGGCCAGCGAGGCGGTGGATTTCACGCAGGCCACCACGCCGCACCCGCTCGGCCCGCAGGCCCGCGCGGCGCTGCTGACCGGCAAGCTCTGCCCCGACAACGGGGTCAAATCCTACTGGGACCCGCTGCCCGTGCACGCGCGGACCATCGCCCGCGCGCTCGGCGAGCGCGGCTACCAGACCGCTTGGTTCGGCAAGTGGCACCTCTCCGAGCGCGACCGCACCGCGCCCTTCGTGGGCGAGGCGCACGCCAGGCAGATCGTGCCGCCGGAGCGGCGCGGCGGCTTCGACTTCTGGGAGGGCTTCGAGGGCGGCTTCCTGCTCAACGATCCCTGGCTGCACGGCACGCGCCTGCCCGAGCCCAAGCATTTCAAGGGCTACCAGGCCGACGTGCTCGCGCAGCGCGCGGCGGACTGGCTGCGCGAGCCGCACGGCCGTCCGGTGTTCTGCGTGGTGAGCCTCGAGTCGCCGCACCCGCCGTATCACGCGCCCGCCCCCTACGTCGAAGCCCTGCGGCCAACAGAGGTGCAGTTGCGGGCCAACGTGCCTCGCGGCGGCGAGGCGGAGCAGAAGGCGCGGCAGGAGCTCGCCGGCTACTACGCGCACATCGAGGCCACCGACCGCGCGATCGGGCGGCTG
Source organism: Opitutus sp. (assembly GCA_013822585.1). Lineage (GTDB taxonomy): Bacteria > Verrucomicrobiota > Verrucomicrobiia > Opitutales > Opitutaceae > Didemnitutus. The sequence goes on from PNKG01000013.1 coordinate 13,463, forward strand.
CTCGCCGAGACCGACCTCTCGCAGACGATCGTCGTGTTCACCTCGGTGCACGGCGACCTGCACGGCGCGCACGGGCTCTTCCGCAAGGCCTGGCCGCACGAGGAGAGCGTGCGCGTGCCGCTGCTCATCCGCGGCCTGAAGCCGGAGAACCGCGGGCGCAAGGACGAGTCGCCCGTCAGCCTCGTCGACCTGCCGCACATGGCGGTGGCCTGGGCCGAGGGGCGCGAATGGCGCTGCAAGCGCGACAGCGCGCCCATCAGCATGCCCGACGCCACGGACATCCCGCTGCAGTGTCCGCATGCGTGGCACGGCTTCCGCAGTCCGCAGCACAAGGTCGTGCTCCGGCGCGACGAGGACGGCATCGAGCGGCCGTGGCTGTTCTTCGACCTGCGGCAGGATCCCTTGGAAATGAAAAACCTCGCCGAAGATCCGGCGAGGTCGGGGGAGATGCGCGAGTTGATGCAGTGGCTTTAGGCTGCGATGCAGGCGGCCAAATCGAGGGAAACCTCAGTTTCTCGGCACAAGGGCTAGGCGACTATGCTCGTAATCGAGCACCACGCGGAACCGGCCAAGAACTTGCACGCCGATGGCACCGGCTTTGTCCGCTTGCGAAAACAGTCCGGCGGTCGCCTGCGAGAATGTCGCAGGCACATCTTCCAGCGTCCGGCCTGCAAAGGAGAAGCTGCTCAATTTGCCCATGCGGGCAGGTTGTTTTCCGCCGACCCCGCCATGCTCCGTCGCCTGGGTTTCGCGGCCGTCGAGGAGGGACAGCTTGCGCACGATCGGGCTGTTGAGCGCGACTCCCTCACGGGACCCGAGGTCGAGCAAGAATGTCATCGGAGGATGCCGCTCCACCTTGCCCTGGATGTGCGGGCGGCGGTTGATGAAGTCCAAGGCGTGCCAGTCGGCGCCGGCGGGCGGAGTATAAGTGGCGGCGGATCGCACGCTGACGCTGGGCGCAAGAGGGTCGATTTCGAAGACGCCGGCGAAGAAGCACTCGTAACCGATGACACCGCGAATATCCTCGCCGATGGACTTGCCCACGGCGTCGAGGTCGAGCTCCACCAACAGGGTGTCGGTCAGCCGCACGGGCCCGAACCCGAGCGTATGGACGTGGCGGAACCTCGTTGCCTGTGAACCGGCATTCCCCTGGGCTCTGACCTGACCGCCGGCCGGCAGCCCCAGGATTTCCGCTGCCTGCCGGCTGATGCAGGACATGCCCGCACCGGTATCGAGGATGAACCAGCCCGCGTCCTGTCCGTTGACTTGGGCTGGCACGAGCAGATGCCCGGTCTTGGCGCGCCTGACGTTGAGTTGAGCGTCGGCGGCGGACAGCAGGGTCGCGTGGCCCTTGGCGGGCAGGCCGGATTGCCCGCAGGCGGAAAGCGTCAGCGCAAGGGCGGGGGCCAGGATGAAGAATGCATGTTGCGGTAATCGCATAGGCAAGTGTCAGAAGTGTCAGCGGGCCGACGAGGCAGTCACGAGGGAGGAGGGTCGTGCAACTCTCTCGCTGTGCCGAGACAACGGCAGCATCGGTTCTCCGGGAAGAGGTTAATACTGCTTCCGCACGACCTGGCCGTGCTTGATGACGAGGTCGACGTGCTGCAGCAGGTTGATGTAGCGGAGCACATCGCCCTTCACGGCGATGATGTCGGCGAACTTGCCGGCCTGGATCGTGCCGTAGTCCTGGTCGACGCGCATGGCGACGGCGGGCCAGTAGGTGGCGGCGCGGATCGTGTCCATCGGGTCCATGCCGAGCTTGTTGACCCAGATGTCGAGTTCGCGCCAGGTGGACTGGTTGTGGAATTTCATCGGGATGCCGCTGTCGGTGCCGATGAGGAGCGAGACGCCGGAGGCGCGCAGCTGCTGGAATTTCCTGGCGGAGGTCAGCGCGCGGAGCGGCGTGATCTGGTAGTAGGCGAGCCAGCCCGGGTTCTTCAGCGACTGTTTGATGTCGGCCGCGATGTCCTCCGGCACGCCGAGCTGCCAGCCGGTGTCCTCGATGTGCATCGGGTTGCGGACGTTGTATTCGTAGTTGAAGAAGCCCTCGATGGTGGGGCACCAGAAGAGCGGCCCGAGCGACATCTTCGCGGTGCGCTCCTGGAGGGCGTGGAGGATGTCCTCCGGGTAGTCGGGGGCCATGGCGAGGCCGGTGTGCTCGAAGCAGTCGACGCCGGCCTTCAGGCCGATGCGGATCTCGTCGGGCCGGTGCGAGTGGGCGACGACGGGGAGGTTGTGCTTGTGCGCCTCGTCGACGACGGCCTGCACCTCCTCGAAGGTCATCTGGTCCTGGTCGATGAGTTTCACGACGTTGACGCCGGCCTGGGCGATCCTGCGCACCTTGGCGCGGGCGTCGTCGGGGCCGCGCACGCCCCAGCGGAAATCCTCGGTGCCGGGGTAAGGCTCGTGCTGGATGAACGGCCCGGAAACGTAGAGCGTGGGGCCGGGGATTTCGCCGCGTTTGATGCGTTCGCGGACGTTGATGCTGGCCTCGAGCGGCGCGCCGAGGTCGCGGGCGCTGGTGACGCCGGCCATGAGCAGTTGCTGCGCCGCGGCGGGCATGATCTCCTTTTCAAAGCGTTTCGGATAGGTCTTGTCCCAATGCGTGTAGTCGGAGTGGCCGAGCAGCATGGTGTGCACATGCATGTCCCACAGGCCGGGGAGCACGGACATGCCGCGGCAGTCGATCACATCGGCTCCGGCGGGCACGGGGAGCGTGTCGGCGCTGCCGACGGCGTGCACGCGCTCGCCCTCGATGAGGACGACGCTGTTGTTCACGGGCGGACCGCCCCAGCCGTCGATGAGGCGGCCGCCGACGAGGGCGGTGATCTTGGCGGCGTGGGCGGCGGTGAGCAGGCAGGCGCCCGCAAGGAGCGCGACGAGGCGGCGGGGGGTGGTCATAGGGGTGCGGCGCGGGAATCTAACCGGGGCGCAGGCGCGGTCAATCCGCGCCCTGCATCTTTCCGTCGGCTTGGAGACGCGCGGCGCCCTCAATCCGCTCTGGCGGCCGTCCAGCGGCCGTGCGTGGAGCGCCCGGCCCGGCGAGGCCGGGGGCTGGAGCCACCGGGGGGCGCAGGGCGGATTTGAGGTGGTCGGCCCGCTGGGTTTTGTTCTAATCGCGGCCATGAACGCCCCGATTGCCGCGCTGCTCCAGCGCTGGCGCGCCGATCCGCATGCGACCTATCAGGGCTGGTTCCTGTGGGAGGAACGGCTGAAGAACTTCCGCTCCATCCGCCGGGGCATCGCCGAAGTCGTGAAGGAGATCGAAGCGGGCACGTTCGGCAACGTCTACAAAGGGTCGTCGCTGGAGACCGTGGTCGGCTCCGTGGCGGAGCAGCGGCAGATCTTCAAGGGAGCGGATCACGCCTTTCTCTGGAAGCCGAAGCTGCGCATCCCCGACATCTACGAGAACCGGGAGAACCAGGCGGCCTTCGCCCGGTTTCTCGACACGTGCGCCTGCTGCGATTCCGAGGGCGGGGTGCTGGGGGCGATCCGCCAGCTCGATGCGCGCCGGATCAAGGGGCTCGGGCCCGCCGCGGCGAACCTGCTGTATTTCCTGCACCCGACGATCGTGCCGCCCTTCAACACGGCCATCGTCCACGGCTACAATGCGCTCACCGGCGCGAAGGTGAAGCTGGGCAAGTGGACGGAATATCTCGCCATGCGCGAGGGCATCCTGCGGCTCAACGCGGAACACCGTGCGCTCCTGTCGAACGATCTGGGGGCGGCCGGGGGGTTCCTGTTCGACGTGGGCAGCGGGCGCTATCCGCTGCCGCCGGCGGGCGAGGACGCGGGTGCGAGGGCCGCGTGGGAGGCCGATCTGGCCAAAGTGCGGGAGGAGAGTGCCAGCGCGCTGAAGGCGCACCGGCGCAGCGCCGAGGAGGAGCAGTCGCACACCGAGATCCAGGGGATGCTGCGCGACTTGGGACGGGCCCTCGGTTTCCACGTGTGGGTCGCCGCGAACGATGCGGGCCGGGCCTGGGGCGGCGGGCGGCTGGGCGACGGCTGTCTGGAGAGCCTGCCGCCGGCCCTGGCCGGCGGCCCCGCATCCGACGCGATCCGGCTCATCGACGTGATCTGGCTGCAGCGCGAGTCGGGCGCCCTCGCGGCCGCGTTCGAGGTCGAGCACACCACGTCGATATATTCGGGCATCGTGCGGCTGCTCGATCTCGCCGGCAGCGCGCCCGCGGAGGCGGTGCGCGGGCTGTTCCTTGTGGCTCCCGATGCGCGGGAGGGGGAAGTGCGCGCGCAAATCGCGCGCCCCGCGTTTCGACATGTCGTGAACCTGCAGATGCGCTACCTGCCGTATGGGGAGCTGACGAGGAACCGGGAGCATATCGTCCGCTTCGGGGAGGGGCTCCGCGCCATGCACGCCGTCAGCAAATCCCTCGACTGATACCAGCGTCCGCTTGCTTCTGGACTATTGGGCAGGCAGGTGGTCGCCGCCGTCCCCGGCAGCGGCCCCTTGGCTGCTCAGATAGTTTATTTGCTGCGAGCGTCTGGCATTACTTCAGGTTGCTGAGTTCCTGGACCGTGAACGGGCCGCGGGCGCCGAGCTCGGCGCGGACGGCGGCGACCTGCTCGGGGGTGATCGGCGGGGCGTTGTTGCCCCACTCCGAGCGGATGTAGGTGAGCACGTTGGCGATCTGCTCGTCGCGCAGGATGCCGCCGAAGGGCGTCATGGCGCTGTTGAAGGAGTTGCCCTTGACGGTGATCGGACCGTTCAGGCCGTGGAGCACGATGGCGATCATGTGCTTCTCGTGCTGCGGCTCGAGGACCCATTCGGAACCGGCGAGGGGCGGATAGACGCCGGGCTGGCCCTGGCCGGTGGCCTGGTGGCAGGTAACGCAGTTGGCGGTGAACACGCGCTTGCCGAGCATGGCGGGCGTGATGACCGGGCCGCCGGCGGCCTGTTTCACGGGCTTCTGATTCTCGTTGTAGATGAGCGGATCGAAGCGCGAGGAGTAGTGTGCGAGGTAGATCGAGCCAAAGAAGATCGCCGCGCAGGTGATGCCGAGCAGCACGAGCGGGAAGCGCGGATTGCCTTCCTTCTTCTCGGGTTTCTGCGCCTGCAGGCGGGTGTGGACCTGCTGGATCGACTCGTCGGAGGCGCCGGATTGCTCGAGATGGGAATGGTGGTCGGACCTCATCTTAATGGCCTCCCTCCTTCTTCACCTCGGGGACGAAGGGCCTGGCCTCGGGATATTCGTAGGCGTCGTTCAACGCGCGGAGGTAGGCGACGAGCGCGGCGGCGCGCGGGGTCGGCACGACCTCGTGGCCGGAGGGCGGGGCGGCCCGGCCGGTGAGCTTCAGCGCATGGGGCGAGGGCTGGCCGGGGCGGATCGGGCGCACCTCGAAGAGGAAGTCGTAGGCCGGCATGTTGGTGCCGGGGGCGACGGTCTGCGGCGCGTAGAGGAGGTTGTAGAAATACTCGTCGCTGGCGTAGGCGCGGGCGCCGACGTTGCGGAGGTCGGGGCCGAGCCGGCTGTGGCCGAGGAAGACAGTGCGCTCGCGGATGTAGTCGCGGGCGACGCTCTGGCGCACGCCCCACTGGCGGGCGATGTCGCCGCCAAAGCCGTCGCGGCGCACCTGCTGGGTGTGGCAGGATACGCAGCCGAGGTCCTGGTAGACGAGGCGGCCGCGGTCGGCCATGCCGGTGAGCGGCGCGGGATGCAGGGTCTCCTCGACCGGATCCTTGTATTGCGTCAGGCCGGCGAACTGGTTGTGCGCGCCGAGGAGCACGGCGACGGCGGAGAGGCCCACCACGGCGAAGCCGCCGAAGAAGAGGACGAGGCCGTTTTTCATGCGTGGCCCTCCGCGGCGGCGCCGGCCATGGCCGGCGGGTTGCGGAACGCGGCCACGGTGCCCGTCCTGGTGAGGGCGCCGCAGGCGGTCCAGAAGAAGTTGATCGCGAAGGCGAGGTGCCCGGTGAGCAGGATCATGAAGCCGACGGAGCGCAGCATCAGCCACGGCTTGAGGGCGGCAGTGATCTCGCCGAAGCCGACCGTGGTGGTGTTGAGCAGGCGGCCCTGCTCGACGCCGCCGTAGACCATGACGGCGGCCAGCAGCGCGATGCCCGCGACCGTGGAGTAGAAGTGGGCCTTGACCAGCGCGGAGGAGTGCCAGGCGACGCCGGCGAGACGCGGGACGATGAAGTAGGCGGCGCCGAACATCGCGGTGGCGAAGCAGGCGTAGACGATGGTCCAGTCGCGCAGTTCGCCGATGAGCGTGAACTGGAGGTTCATCGCGACACCGCGGAGGGAGAGGGCGAAGTTGAGCACGCCCGCCGCGGCGAAGCCGAGCACGCTGACGAAGATGAACTTCAGCGTGACACTGTCCTTCAGGGCGCCGAGGTTGCCGCGGAGCGTGCCGAAGAAGTTCTTCAGGACGATGAGCACGGCGACCACGAGCATGAAGTTGGCGACCGAACCGAGCGTCGGGACCCACGCGGGCACCGGGCCGCCGATGAGGCGCGAGCCGCCGGCGAGCGCCGAGGTGGCGAGCAGCCACCAGAAACCGAACGGCGCGAGGTAGTAGTCGTGGATCGGTTTGCCGGTGATCTTCGGGAGGAAGTAGTAGGCGGCGGCGAGAGCGAGCGGCGTGAACCACAGGCCGTAGAGGCCATTCACATACCAGGCGTGGACGATGGCCTGCACGGCGCCGTGGGTCGGCGTGGCGAAGAGCATCGTCTGCGCGAGGGCGAAGAGCCAGGGGAAGAACACGATCGCGGCGAAGACATACCACTGCGAGGCGTAGACGTGCTCGGTGTTGCGCACGCTGAAGGTCGTGATGGCCCAGACGCCCATCAGGGCGTAGGCGCCGAGGAGCATGAGCGTGACCCAGCGGGGGAACTCGAGCAGCTCGAACGACGTGGTGCCGCCCATGAGGATGCCGAGCAGGCCGAGGCCGACAGTGATGTTCCAGGCCTTGCAGGCGACGATGAGCCAGCCGCCGTGGCGGAGGGCAGCGGCGGAGAGCCGGGCCATGAGCCAGAGCGCGACACCGAGGCCGGCGTTGAAGCCCCAGCCGTAGGTGAGGACGGCCGACGCGGCGGCGGCGATGCGGCCGTGGGTGAACCACTCGCAGCCTGCGAGGAAGCTGAGGAAGCCCGGCGTGTGAAGCTGGATGGCCGCGACGAGTTGGAGCGCGCCGCCGATCACCAGCCAGGCGATGGCCTGGCTGAAGAACACAAGCACCGGCCACCTCGCGGAGGCGTCGATCTCCTGTTGCTCGGCACGAGCGTTGATGTCGGTGGAATTCATCGGCAAAGGTTACTTGCGGGCGTGGTCGCGCACGGTGAGCTCCATCGCGCGGGCGACGGGCAGGCGGACGACGCCCTTGGGCTGGTCGACCCAGCCGTAGGATTCGGCCCGGGCCTTCTCCTTCTGGCGGAGGTCGGCGAGGGCCTGGGCGCGGCCCTCGGCGGTGAATTTCCAGCGTGCGGCCTCCTCGAAGTCGGCCGGGTTGGCGGCGCCGCGGATGTTGAACTCGGGCGCGGGGCGGTAGTAGCGGTTGATCAGCCAGCCGCAAAGGACGGCGGCGAGGATGACCACGACGGCGGTGAAGACCGGCGTGCGCTGCGGAAAGGCGTAGGCTTGCGGGTGGTCGCTCATGTCAGTGCGAGGCCGGAGCGGCGCCGGCGGGCGGGGCGCTCATTTCGTGGTGCGTGAGGGATTCGCCGATGCGCGGGTCGCGGATCGGGATGAGCTTCGTGGCGGGGAAGCTGCGGAGATAGGACCAGAAGAAGATGCCGCCCACGCCGGCGAGGGCGGTGAGGTTCCAGAACAGGCCGCTCTGGAGGAAGGGATACGGGTCGCCGTTCGGGAGTTTCTTCGCCGGCATGACGTTGTAGCAAAGGTCGATGAAGAACACGAAGGCGATGAACACGCCGACCCACGGGATGACGCGCTTGTTCACCTTCACCGGATACTGGAGGAGCACCAGGAAGGGCGCGAAGAAGTGGCCGAAGAGGAGGAACAGGCCGACCCACTTCCACTGGTTGGGCTGGCCGTCGCTGTTGTTGATCTCGCGGATGTTATACCAGAACGTCTCCTCGGGGACGTTGGCGTTCCAGATGAGGAAGTATTGGGAGAAGGTGACGTAGGCCCAGAACACCGTGAACGCCAGCATGAGCTGGCCGATCGAGTGCAGGTGGTTGTTGTTGAGGATGCCCCGGTAGTCGCCTCGGGCGTAGAGCCAGACCATGAGCACGACGCCGAGCGAGAGCGCGGCGCGGATGCAGCCGGCGAAGAACCACACGCCATACATCGTGGAGAACCAGTGATACTCCATCGATTTCACCCAAAGGATGATGCAGGCGGTGAGCGTGAAGGCCGTGAGCGGGATGCCGGCGGCGGCCCATTTGCGCGAGGAGTGCGTCCACCTGAGGTCGCCGTCCGCGTCCTGCGCGAAGGAGTTGCGGCGGAAGCGCGTGCCGAGGAACCACCAGGCGAGGAACGAGAAGATCGTGCAGGCCGTGAAGAAATTGCGGTTGAGGAAACCGGCCTTCTTCACCCAGAGGGGATCCTCTCCGACCGTGCCGTGGCCGCCGACGGCCGCGAGGTCGAAGTGGGGGTCCATCCACTTCCAGATCCAGGTCGGGTTGGTCCACGCGACCGCGAGGAGCGGCACGAAGAGGAGGAGGAGCCAGGGGAAGACGGCGAGCACGTGCTCGAACTGCCGGCGAAGGACGGTGGACCAGCCGGCGTCGAAGATGTGGTGGATCATCACCAGCAGCAGCACGCCGAGGGCGATGCCGGTCCAGAAGGTGAGGCCGATGAGCCACGAGGTGGCAACGGTCGCGGGCTTGTCGACGAGGAGGCCGACGGCGGTGAGGGCGAGGCCGGCGAGGCCGATGCCGAGGGCCGTGGTGGTCTTGGGCGCGGCGGGCGCGGCGGGCGCGGCAGTGGGATGCGGGTGCGAGGCCATGTTACTTCAGCTCCCCCCGTTTCTCGAGCGGGACGTCGTTGATCGTGGCGTGGTGCGCGCGCTGGAGGGCGCGGACGTAGGCGACCACGGCCCAGCGTTCGTCCGGCGCGAGTTTGTCGCCGTAGGACATCATGGTGTTCTTGCCGTGGGTGATCGTGTTGAAGAGCTCGCCCTCGGCCATCTGGCGGAGGCGGTCGTCGTGGTAGGTCGGCGTGGCCACCATGCCGTAGCGCTTGGTGATGCCGTTGCCGTCGCCGAGGGCGCCGTGGCAGGGGGCGCAGTAGATCGCGTAACGGTCCTGGCCGCGCTTGATCATGGTCTCGCTGACCTCGACCGGGAAGCCGCGGACGAAAGAGCCGTCGGCGGCTTTGCCGTGGTAGCGGGCGTCGTCGGCCGCGAGGAACAGCGGGTCGGCGGCGCCGGTCTCGCTGCGGCCGCGCGGCACGGTGCCGGCGACCTTGGGGCGGTCGGTGCGGCCGTCGGCGAAGAACTTGGAGGCGGCCTGCGGCTTGTAGCGGGCCTGGCGGTCCATGTCGGGGAAGACCTCGATCGGCGGCTGCGTGGAGCGCAGGCCGCGGAAGCCCATGACCGAGACGGTCAGCACGACGGCGAAGAGGAGGGTGTAGTAGGCGTAACGCATGTCAGTCCTCCACCTCGGCGATGTCCTTGCCGCCGATCTTCGCGAGGAACTCGCGGGTCGCGGCGGCGTTGAATTTCGGGTCGCCGGCCTCGATCACGATGAAGAAGCGGTCGTCGAGCGCGCGCCCGAACTGCGGGGCCTTCATCACCGGGTGGTGGTGGCGCGGCAGGCCGTTGATGACGAACATGCCGATGATCGTCGCGAACGCCGTGAAGAGGATGGTCATCTCGTAGCTCACCGGAAAGGCGAACATGGGCGAGAAGTAGGGTTTGCCGCCGACGATCAGGCGGTAGTCGAAGGCGCCGGTGAACCAGATGAGCGTCATGCCGGTGAAGAAGCCGGTGATGCCGCCGGCGAGCGACACGCGCGGCACCTTGGAGCGGCGGATGCCCATGGCGGCGTCGAGGCCGTGCACGGGGAACGGCGTGAGCGCGTCCCACTGCGAGAAGCCGGCGTCCCGCACCTTTTCGCAGGCTTGGTAGATCTCCGGGGTGGAGTCGAAGGCGGCGATGAGTCCGTAGGTCTTTTTCATGGTCATGCCTCTGGATTAGCGGCCGGAGCCGTGCGGGTCGGCCTGGGGGATGACCGCCTTCACCTCGGACATCGGCATGATGGGCACGAAGCGGATGAAGAGCAGGAAGAGGAACGAGAAGACGCCGAAGGTGCCGAAGAAGGTGAAGAGCTCGACGATCGACGGCGAATAGTAGCCCCACGACGACGGCAGGAAGTCGCGGGCGAGCGAGGTCACGATGATGACGAAGCGCTCGAACCACATGCCGACGTTGACGAAGATGGAGAGCACCCAGACCAGCGTGGTGTTCTGGCGGATGGCCTTGAACCAGAAGAACTGCGGCGTGATGACGTTGCAGCCGATCATGATCCAGTAGGCCCAGGCGTAGTGGCCGAACGCGCGGTTGATGAACGCGAAGCCCTCGTAGGGGTTCGCGCCATACCACGCGATGAAGAACTCCATGCCGTAGGCGTAGCCGACCATGGTGCCGGTCGCCAACGTGATCTTGCACATGCAGTCGATGTGATACTGCGTGATCAGGTCCTCGAGGTGGTAGATGGCGCGGAGCGGGAGCATCAGCGTCATCACCATGCCGAAGCCGGAGAAGATCGCGCCCGCCACGAAGTAGGGCGGGAAGATCGTCGTGTGCCAGCCGGGGAGCAGCGAGACCGCGAAGTCGAACGAAACGATCGTGTGCACCGAGAGCACGAGCGGCGTGCTGATGCCGGCGAGGATCAGGTAGGCCATCTCGTAGTTGCTCCAGTGGCGGTTCGAGCCGCGCCAGCCCATGGCGAAGAGGCCGTAGAGGCGGGCCTTGAGCAGGTTGCCGGCGGCGGTGAAGCGGTCGCGCAGGGTGCCGAGGTCGGGGATGAGGCCGATATACCAGAAGAGCACGGAAACCGTGCCGTAGGTCGAGACCGCGAACACGTCCCACTCGAGCGGCGAACGGAAGTTCTGCCAGAGGTAGTTGGCGTTGGGGATCGGGAAGAGATACCAGGCCATCCACACGCGGCCGACGTGGAACACGGGGAAGATCGCGGCGCAGACGACGGCGAAGATCGTCATCGCCTCGGCGGCGCGGTTGATCGACGTGCGCCACTTCTGGCGCAG
>PNKG01000014.1 GCA_013822585.1 Opitutus sp.
GCGGCCTGGAAGTTGAAGCCGCCCGTGATGCCGTCGATGTCGAGCATCTCGCCCGCGAAATGCAGGCCCGGCACCAGGCGGCTCTCCATCGTCTTGAAGTCCACCTCGCTGAGCTTCACGCCGCCGCAGGTGACGAACTCGTCCTTGAACAAACTTTTGCCCGTCACGGCGAATTCCGCGTCCGTGACTTGCGCCGCGAGGGCGCGCAGCGCGGCGTTGCCGAGCGAGGTCCAGGGCGCGGTCGGCGCGATGCCCGCGGCGGCGACGAGGCGCTCCCACAGGCGCAGCGGCACGCCGAAGGGGCAGAAGGTCGTCACCTGTTTGCGCGGCTCGGCCGCGCGGACGCGCTCGAGCGCGGCGCGGGCGGTCTCGGGGTTGAATTTCGGCGCCCAGTTCACACGCAGGGCGAACTTGTAGTCGCGCTCCGCCAGCAGGCGCGCGCCCCACGCGGAGATTTTCAACACGGCCGGTCCGCTCAGGCCCCAATGCGTCACGAGCAGCGGGCCGCGCTCCTTCAGCGGCGTGCCGGCGACGGCGGTCGCGGCGTCCTCCACCGACACGCCGGCGAGGTCCTTCAGGCGCGGGTCGTCGATGTGGAAGGTGAAGAGCGAGGGCACGGGCGGCTCGAGGGTGTGGCCGAAGCCGCGCGCGACCTCGAAGCCGGCACCGGACTTGTTGCCGCCGGTGGCGAGCAGGAGCCGGTCGGCCGCAACGACGTCGCCGTTGGTCAGCGTCAGCCGGAATCCCGCGCCCGCCGCCAGCCGCTCGGCGTGCTTCAGGCCGCACTGGGTGCGGATGACGACGCCGGCTTTCCGCGCCGCGGCCAGCAGGCAGTCGACGATGGTCTGCGAATCGTCGGTGACGGGGAACATCCGGCCGTCCGCCTCGGTTTTCAGCGCCACGCCGCGGGCGGCGAACCAGGCGATGGTGTCGCGCGGCTGGAAACGGCTGAAGGCTCCGGTGAGTTCCCGGCCGCCGCGGGGGTAGCGCCGGGCGAGTTCGCGGGGCTCGAAGCAGGCGTGGGTGACGTTGCAGCGGCCGCCGCCGGAAATCTTCACCTTGGCTAGGAGGTGCGCGGTGGTCTCGTAGAGCGTGACTCGCGCGGCCGGATCGGCCTCGGCGCAGGCGATCGCGCCGAAGAAACCGGCGGCGCCCCCGCCCACCACGCTGACATGCCGCTCACTCATGCGCGCCGAGCGTGCGGTCGCGGTGCGGCTCGTCCAAGGCCAAAAGCAAGGCGCACACTATGCAGGCAACCTTGCGGTTGAAAATCACCCGCGCTTCGGCGGGGGCGGCGGACCGTCGTCATCGTCCGGACCGTGGCCGCGGCGTTCGCGGCGCTCCTTGCGGAGTTCCTGCATCCGGGCGCGGTGCTCGTCGGCCTTCTGCTGCTGCTCCGGGGTGAGAACGGCGCGGCGCTGCTCCTGGAAGCTCTTTTGCAGCGCGGCCATCTGCTCGCGGAACTGTTTCCGGGTGAGCGATTCGTCGTCCTGGAGTTTTTCCATCGCGTCGCGATGGGCGCGGTGAATCTGCTTGAGTTGCGTCTTCTGGGCGTCGGTCAGGCCGAGATATTCGGCCATCTTTTCGCCGATCGCCTCGCGGCGCTCGCCCCGGGGCGGACGGTCGGGACGGCCGGCAGGTTGGGCGGTGAGGTCGGCGGTGGCGAAAGCGGCGGTCAGAACGGCCGCGAGAACGAGGATTTCGGTGGATCGTTTCATGGAATCGTTGGATTGGACAAAGGCGAAGACGCTGCCCGGGCGCCGCCGTTTCAGCGTCCCCGCGGTTTTACTCCGGGAAAAATCATCCGCCGGCGTAACCGCCCGGGTTGTCCCGGCGTGGCCAAGCGGGCATTGCGCGGGTCCGGGAATGGGTTTTGTTCGGAGCGTGGACTTCGCCCGCCTCGCCTCCCTCGCCCAGCAGGTCGTGACCGCCGCCCAGCGCCGGCTGCCGCCGGAGGTGCGGGCGGCCGCGCAGGCCGTGCCGGTCTGCTACGAGCCGCATCCGAACGACGGCATCCTCGCCGAGGGCTGGGAACCGGACATCCTCGGGCTCTTCGTCGGCCATGCACACGGCGGGGAGCTCCGCGAAGACCACGCCCCCCTGCCCCCGCAGATCCTCCTCTTCCTCGAAAATCTCTGGGATTACGCGGAGGGCGACGTGGAAATCTACCGCGACGAGGTGCGGCTGACCTACCTGCACGAACTGGGCCATTACCTCGGCTGGGACGAGGACGAGGTGACCCGCCGCGGGCTGGAATAAGCCCTTTCCGAGGGAACCCGGGGCCACTCTTCGCTTTCATTCCCCTGCCGAATCTGCTTATTCCGTCCTTTAACCGGCTCGCCAAAGCCGCTTTGCTGCCAACGCAACCATGAAGAAGTTTCTCAACGCCTTTCTCGTTCTCGCCGCGCTCGCCGGCGCCACCCTGCCGCTCCGCGCCGCCACGCCCGAGGTGAAACGCTCCACGCTGGTCGAGCGCCTCGACACCTGCGAAGCCATCCTGCAGGACATGCAGTCGAGCACCAAGACCGCGATCCCCGCCGAGGTGCTGCGCCGCGCCCACGGGCTCGTGATCGTCAACCAGGTGCAGGCTGGCCTCTTCCTCGGCATCAAGGACGGCTACGCCATCGCCTTGGTCCGCCGTCCGAACGGCAAGTGGTCCATCCCGATCTTTCTCCGCGCCGGCGAAGCCTCCTTCGGCCTCCAGGCCGGCGTGAAGGCCGTCAACACCGTCCTCGTCCTCCTCGACGAGCCCACCGCGCGCCTGCTCCTCAAGAGCCGCTTCAACTTCGGCGCCGAGGCCAAGGCCCAGGCCGGCGTCCGCGGCGGCGAGCGCGAGGCCGTCACCAAGCAGCTCCTCGAAGGCGCCAGCGTCCTCGCCTACTCCCTGCAGGAGGGCTACTACCTCGGTGCGGCTGTGAAGACCGGCTTCATGCAGCCCAACGAGTCCGCCAACCGCCTCTTCTACGGCACCAACCATCGCACCCCCGAGCTGCTTTTCAGCGACTGGGTGACGCCGCCGCAGGAGACCCGCTTCCTGATGGACTACGTCACGCGCCTCACCAGCCGCTGAGTTTATCCCGCCCCTCTGTTTGGTTGCCGCCCCGCCGCGGGATTGCGGCGGGGATTTTTTTGGCCCGAGGCGGGCGCCGCAGGTTCACCGCTTCTTCTTTTTCGCGCGGCGCCGCGCCCCGTGCAGCTCGCGAACGTATTTCACCAGCTCCCGCAAAACCGTCTCCGCCACCCGGTGCTGCACGGCGACGCGTTTCTCGCCGCGCACCTCCACGCACCCCGAAATGATCACCGCGCTGCCGCCGCCTTGGCGGTGGCAGATCGCCCACCACGCCATCGGCACCCGGATGCCGTGCTCGCGCGCCGGCTGGGCGTAGCCGGTGGCCGACACCGCGAGGTCGGCGTCGAAGAGCCGGCAGGCGCCGGCCGCCATCTCCACCGCCACCTGCTGCGAGACGGAATTGGCCCGGCGCGCGTGCGCGCGGTTCACGCCGAGGCATTTCACCTTCCCGTCGAGCGTGTAGGCCGTGAGGCCGCCGCGGAAATACTCCGACGAACCCGCCACCGACGTGATCATCGCCTGCACATGACCGCCGGTGAGGCTCTCCGCCGCGGCGACGGAGAGGACCGGGGGGCGCTGCATCAGTTTCTTCAGTTCGGCCGCGGGAGTCATGGCCCAAGTCTGCGCAGCCTTCGCGCCGCCGCAAGCCCGGGCCGCGCCGCTCCAACAGGTCGGCCGGCTGCTCCGGCATATCTCGGCTGCATGCTCCGATACCGAGTTCCCCACGCTACTTGCGTGGTGGCGGGCGGGGCGTCCCCGCCGAAACGCGGCTCAGCCGGAGGGTTCGCCCCGCCCGAAGTCGAATAGCCACGGGCGGCTGGTCTGAGCTGGGGCAAAAAGCCCCGCATCACGCGGCCGCCCAGTGCAGGATTTTGCAGGCATGCCTGAAGGCGGATTCCGCGATTCGAAAGGGCTGCTTCGAATGTGGGAGCGGCTTTACGCCGCGACTTTCGCGTGCGCGTGATGGATTGCCGGAGCCGGGGCTTAAAGCCCCTCCCACACTTCAGACAATCGCGGAATCCGGCCTGAAGGCGCCGGCCGTCCTCGCGCCTCCGCGCTCGGTCCTCAGCGCAGCTCCGCGCCCACCGGGCAGTGGTCGCTGCCGTGGATGTCGGCCTCGATCCACGCGCGCTTGAGCCGCGGTTGCAGCGCGGCGGAGGCCATCACGTAGTCGATGCGCCAGCCGACGTTGTTGGCGCGGGCGTTGGCGCGGTAGGTCCACCACGAGTAGTGCCCGCCGCCCTTCTCGAAATGGCGGAAGGTGTCGATGAAGCCCGCGGCGAGGTAGTCGCGAAAGCCCGCGCGCTCCTCGTCGGAAAAGCCCGGGTTGCCCACGTTCTCCTTCGGGCGCGCGAGGTCGATCTCCTCGTGCGCGACGTTGAGGTCGCCGCAGAAGAGCACGGGCTTCCTCCTCTCGAGTTTCTTCGCGTGGGCGAGCAGCGCGCGGTCCCAGGCCTGGCGGAACCCGATGCGCACGAGCCCGGGCTGCGCGTTGGGCACGTAAACGCCCACGACGTGGCAGTCGGCGAACTCCGCAGTGATGGCGCGGCCCTCGGCGTCGTGCTCGGGCGAGCCGAGGCCGAGCGTGAGGGAGAGCGGCTTGGTCCTCGCGAAGAGCGCGGTGCCACTGTAACCCTTCTTCTGCGCGGCGTTCCAGATCATCTCGTAGCCCTTCGGCCAGGCCACGCCCTGCACGTCGCCGGCCGTGGCTTTGACCTCCTGCAGGCAGATGACGTCGGCCTTGGCCGCGTTCATCCAGTCGAGCAGGCCCTTGCCGAGCGCGGCGCGCACGCCGTTCACGTTCCACGAGACGAGTTTCATGCGCCTAGGCTCGCGAGCCGGCCCCGCGGCGCAAACCGTTTCCCGCCGCTCTCCCCGGGTTTTTCGCCCGTCGCCCAAGGGGATTCCCGCCCCTGCGCCCCTGTCCGGAACCGGCCGCCGTTCCCCCGATGGCGCGCCGCGGCTTGCGCTCCGGGCGCGCCTACGCCACGGCTTCAGGCCGATGCCAGTTCCACCGCCGACCTGCACCCTCGAGATCAAGGCCGTGCCCAACGCCCCGCGCAGCGAAATCGCGGGCTGGCTGGGCGACGCGCTCAAGGTGAAGGTGCAGGCACCCGCCCTCGCGGGCCGCGCCAACGACGCCCTCTGCGGCTTCCTCGCCGACAAGCTCGGCCTCCCGCGGCGCGCGGTCACGCTCCTGCGCGGCGACAAGTCGCGGCGGAAGGCCGTGCGCATCGCAGGCCTCGCGCTCGACGAGGCGAAGCGGCGGCTCGGCGCCTGAGCCGCCGCGCCCCGAACGTTCGCCGACATCCTGGCGAAAGTCGCGCCTCTGTGGGCGGGGCGCCCTCACCCCGCGAGCGCGGGATAATCCGTGTAGCCCTTCGGGCCGGGCGAGTAGAGCGTGGCCAGGTCGACCGGGTTCAGCGATGCGTTCCGCGCGAAGCGTTCGGGCAGGTCCGGATTGGCGATGAACGGCATGCCGAACGCGACCGCGTCGGCCAGGCCCGCCCGCAGGTCGGCCTCGGCGGCCTCGCGCGTGTAACCGCCGTTGCGGATGAGCGCGCCCTGGAAATGCCGCCGCGCAATGCGCGCGAGTTCCACCTCGGCGGGGGCGTCGTGCTTGGCCGCCCGCAGGTGCAGGAACGCCGCGCCGCGGGCCTGCAGGCCCCGGGCGACGTGCTCGACCAGCGCGGGCGCGTCGCTGTCGCTCATGTCGTTGAAGCCGACGAGCGGCGAAATGCGCACACCGACGCGGGCCGGGCCGAAGACGCTGATCGCCGCGTCGATCGCCTCGAAGAGCAGACGGGCGCGGTTCTCGACCGAGCCGCCGTAGCGGTCGGTGCGGTCGTTCACGCCGTCGCGGAGGAACTGGTCGAGCAGGTAGCCGTGCGCGCCGTGCAACTCCACGAAATCGAAGCCCGCGGCCTTCGCGTGCGCCGCGCCGAGGCGGAACTGCTCCACGATGCCGGGAATCTCCTCGGGGCGCAGCGGCCGCGGCGCGGGATAGGGCTGCTTGCCGCTCGGCGTGTGGATCGTGTCGTCCCGGATCGGCTTGTCCGAGGAGGAGACGGGCTGCAACCCGCCGTTGAGGTCCTGGTGCGTGGCGCGGCCGGGATGCCAGAGCTGCAGCGCCATGCGCCCGCCGGCGGCGTGCACGGCATCGGTGGCCTTCCTCCAGCCGGCCGCGTGCGCGTCGCTGTAGATGCCGGGCTCGAAGCCGAAGGCCCGGGCGTGGCCCGCGACCATGGTGGCCTCGGCGATGAGCAGGCCGCCGGAGGCGCGCTGGCGGTAATGCTCGGCCATCAGGTCGCCGGCGACGTGCCGCTCGTCGGCGCGCACGCGCGTGAGCGGAGCCATGAAGATGCGGTTCTTGAGCGTCAGGTCCCCGACGCGGACGGGAGTGAATAGTTGCATAGGCAACGACCGACCATGTCCAGGTGGCCGGAAAAAACAAATCTCCGGCGCGATTTTTTCAGGGGGCCCTCCGGCCGGTCAGCCGGTGAAAGCGCCAGCCAAGCAGGAGCGCCGCAAAGCCCAGGCCGGCGGCCAGTCCGGTCCACACGCCCACCCCGCCGAGCGGGGTGTGGAAGGCCAGCAGGTAGCCGCCGGGCAGGGCGAGGACCCAATAGGCCACGAAGGTGATCGCCGTCGGGATCTTCACGTCGTGCAGGCCGCGCAGGGCGCCCGCGCCCACCACCTGGCCTCCATCGAGAATCTGGAACAGCCCCGCCACGACGAGCAGCCGCGCGGCCAGCGCCACCACGTCCGCCTCGGCGGTGAACCCGCGGGCGAGCCACGTGCCGCCGAACGCGAAGGCCAGCCCGAAGCAGGTCATGACCGCGAAGCCCGCCGCCAGCGCCCCGAAGCCGATCGGCCGGAGCGCCTCGCGCCGGCCCTCGCCGAGCGTCTTGCTGAGACGCACCGCCACCGCGGAGGACAGGCCGAGCGGAAACATGAACGTGAAGGCCGCGCAGCTCAGCGCGATCTGGTGCGCGGCGAGCGACACGGTGCCGATCCAGCCCATCATCACCGCCGCGGCGGTGAACGCCCCGACCTCGAACATCCACTGGCCGGCCGCCGGCACGCCGATGCGCAGCATCTCGCGCAGGCGGTCGACCCCCAATCGGGCGAACCACGGCGGGGTCGCCCCCGTGCCCGCGGGCCATTCCGCCCGCACTCCGGGCATCCGCGCCAGCCAGCGCCAAAGGATCAGGCAGGCCAGCAGGCGCGCGATCAGCGTCGCCAGGCCCGCGCCGGCGAGGCCCCACGCCGGAAAACCGAGGTGCCCGTAGATGAAGACCCAGTTCAGCCCGCCGTTGAGCACGACGCAGCCGAGCAGGATCGCCATCGGCGGCCAAGGGCGGCCGAGCGCCTCGCTGTATTGCTTGAACACCTGGAAAAAATACGCCGGCAGCAGCGAGAGCGTGAGCAGCACATAGTAGGGTCCGATCTCCGCCAGCACCTCGGCGGGCTGCCCGAAGCGGTGGAGCTGCGTGCCGAGGGGGAGCAACAACAGGAGCGTCGCCGCGCCGACCCCGGCCGCCAGCGCCACGCCGTGGCGGAGATACTCGCCGCACTCGCGCGGCTCCCTGGCGCCGTGGGCGCGCGCCGTGAGCACGGCGACCGGCAACAGCAGGCCGAGGCCGACGATGAACACCATGTTGCATATGCCGTTCGCGAAGGCCGCGGCCGCCAGCGGCACCTTGCCGACGCGGCCGATCATCACGCTGTCGGTGATGCCCATCAGCGTCTGGCCCACCTGCCCGACCACGATCGGGAACGCCAGCGTCAGCGTGGCGCGCAGCTCGCGGAGGAATTCGGGGGCGTGGGTCATTGCGGCGGGCCGACATGCTCGCGACCCGGCCGGTCGGCGCAACGTGTTTTGCGTTCGCCTGGCGGCCCATGCGCCGGTCTGCTGCCGCTCGTGTCCGCCACCGCCCTCGTGCTCGTCCTCGCCGCCGCCGTCGCCCATGCGACGTGGAATCTGGCGGCGAAACGCTCCGGCGGCGGCCTGCCCTTCGTCTGGCTGACGGGCCTGCTGTCCTTCGGCTTCTACCTGCCGGCCATCGGGCTCTACGCCGTCTGGCGGCCGCTCACGCTGCCGGACGGCGCGTTGCCCGTCATCCTCGGCAGCGGCCTGATCAAGACCGCCTACGCGCTCCTGCTGCAGCGCGGCTACCGCCACGGCGACTTCTCCCTCGTGTATCCGCTGGCCCGCGGCACCGGCCCGCTGCTCTCGACCTGCGCCGCCATCGCGCTGTTCGGCGAGCGGCCCTCCGCGCTGGCGCTCGCCGGGGGCCTGCTGATCGTGGCGAGCGTCTTCCATCTCACCGGCGGGGCCAACCTGCTCCGCGCCGACCGCGCGCACCTGCGGCAGGGCCTGCTCTACGGCTTCACCTGCGGCTGTTGCATCGCCGGCTACACGGTGTGGGACCAGCGCGCCGTGGCTCACCTCGGGCTGGCGCCGCCGCTCTATGATTTCGGCACGCAGGCGGTGATGTGCCTCGTGCTCGCGCCCTTCGCGTGGCGACGCCGCGCCGGGGTCGTCGGCGCCTGGCGCGACCATAAGGGCAAGGCGCTGACGGTGGCCTTCCTCGGGCCCGCGGCCTACGTGCTCGTGCTCTTCGCGATGCAGACGACGCCCGTCAGCTACATCGCGCCCGCACGCGAGATCAGCATCCTCCTCGGCGCGTTCTTCGGCGCGAGGTTCTTGAAGGAAGCCGATTCGTCGCGGCGTCTCCTCGCCGCCGTCGGCATGGTGGCGGGCGTGATTGCACTGGCGCTGGGTTGAGCGCGGGGTAACTTTGCCCCGTGCGCCGCCCGAAGGAAATCGTCGTGCTGCTCGCGCTGCTGATCGGCGCGGCGGCCTTCGTGCTGTGGTATGTCGTGCAGCGGCGCGCCGAGCGTCGAGCGGCGACGGCCACGCAGGAGCTCGGCCCGGTCGCGCCCAAACCCTACGTCGACCTCGGCAGGAACGAGGGCAAGACGATCGATTTCTCCTCGGGCCAACCCGTGGTGAAGGATTCGCCCGAAGACCGCGCCGCGCTCGAGCAGGGCCTCAAGGAGATCGAGGCGGCGGTGAAGGATGTCTCCTTCGAGGCGGCGAAGAAGCCCGAGCCGAAGAAGCCGTAGTCGCCGCGCGGTAGAATTTGCGGGAGCGAGCTTGCCCGCGACGCGGCCCGGCGAGCGGCCGGCGCCAAGCAACACACCCCGGCGCTGCGCGCAACCCCTCTCATACCAGCGTCCGCTTGCTTCTGGACTATTGGGCAGGCAGGTGGTCGCCGCCGTCCCCGGCGGCGACAGGCGTCGTCGGGGACACCGGCGCCCACCCTAAAGTCAATTAGCTACGGGGGCTTGGTATCAAGAGAGGATCTTTCGCTGCGTGGGTTCGTGCTCCCCTCCTGAGAGGGGCGGGGCACGCCGCAGCCTTGGCGAAGGCTGCTGCCCGTCAGGGCGGGGTGTGTCGCGGCGCGCTCCGAACCGCATCTCCCGCTCCCGCGCATGACCGACGTTGCTCTTGCCACCCGCGGCGCCTCGGCGGATTTTCCCCGCATGCTGCGCGGTCAGTTCGAACTGCCGATCCTCTTCGACCTCGGGGCGACCTTCCTCTTCGCCCTCACGGGCGCGCTCGCCGGCGTGAAGCGCGGCTACGACATCGTGGGCGTGCTGGCCCTGGCGCTCGTCACCGGCCTCGGCGGCGGCCTGATCCGCGACGGCCTCTTCCTGCAGACCGAGATCACGCCGCTGCTCACCAATCCGGCCTACATCCAGGTGCTCGTGCCCGCGGTGATCGCGGGCGCGCTCTTCGGCTCGCGCATCCACCACTTCGCGCGCGTCATCGCCGTGATCGACGCGCTCGGCCTGGGCGCCTACGCGGCGTTCGGCGTGCAGAAATCCCTCCTCCACGGCCTGCCCGTGCCGGCGGCGATCTTCATCGGCGTCGTCAACGCCGTGGGCGGCGGCATCCTGCGCGACCTGCTGGCCAACGAGGAGCCGCAGGTCTTCAAGCCCGGGCAGTTCTACCTGCTCACGGCGCTGGCCGGCGCAGTCACGTTCGTCTTCTGCAGCGTCATGCTCGAGTTCTCGGCCAACGCCGCCGCCGTCGCCGCCGTGACCCTGACCTTCGTCTTCCGGGCGCTGACGATCACGTTCAACTGGCGCACGGCGCCGATGTCCTCCGGCCGCGTCTTCACCCGCGACGACCCGCCCTCCTCCGCCGGCTGACCCGGCTCCCGCCCCGCCGCAGCCCGGCCCAACCCTAGAGCGCATTCGCGCCAAACTCCGTAATACGGAGTTTGATCACGGGGATAATTGGACACGGAGAATACCCGGGCTTGAATGCGGCCCCATTCCCCGCAGCTTGCCGCGGGGTTTCCCAAGTGCGATGAGGACGCCGCCCGGCCAGTCCCGCGCCAGTGGCGGGCTGGGCAAGCCGCGCGTAGTTCCGAGCGCCAGCGGGAAATCCGCCATCCCCGCAGCTTGCCCCGGGGAGTGGCGCGGACGGCAGGGCGGCGTTCAACAGGCGCGAAAGCCAAACTCCGTATTACGGAGTTTGACGGGCTCTGCTGGGCGGCAAGACCGCGGGAGATTTCGGTTCGCACGGCGGATGCGGGGGCACACACTGCCGGCATGGCCCGCTTCATCCTCGCGCTCGACCAAGGCACCACGTCGTCCCGCGCCATCGTGTTCGACCGGCGCGGCCGGCCGGGGGGAAGCGCGCCGGGCCGGGCCCGCGGCGCGGCGCAGCTGGAACTCGCCCAGCACTTCCCCCGCCCCGGCTGGGTTGAGCACGACCCGCGCGACCTCTGGGAAACCACGCGGCTCACCGCGCTCGGCGCCCTCGCGGAAGCCAACCTCACAGCGCGAGACCTCGCTGCCCTCGGCCTGACCAACCAGCGCGAGACCACGCTGCTGTGGGACCGTCGCACCAGCCGGCCCCTGCACCGCGCCATCGTCTGGCAGGACCGCCGCACCGCCGACGCCTGCGCCAAACTGAAGCGCGCCGGCCATGAGCCGCTTATTCGCCAAAAAACCGGCCTGCGGCTCGACCCGTATTTCTCCGGCACCAAGCTCGCCTGGCTGCTCGACCACCTGCCCGGCGCGCGCCGCCGCGCGGAACGGGGCGAGCTGGCCTTCGGCACCGTCGATTCCTGGCTCCTGTGGAAACTGACGGGCGGTCGCGTCCACGCCACCGACGCCTCCAACGCCTCGCGCACGCTCCTCTTCAATCTCCGCACCGGCGGCTGGGACGACGAGTTGCTGAAAATCCTCCGCATCCCGCGTGAAGTCCTGCCCGAGGTGCGCGACAGCTCGGGCGACTTCGGCGAAGTCGCCACGGTTCCCGCGCTGCGCGGCGTGCCGATCCGCGGCGTCGCGGGCGACCAGCAGGCCGCGCTTTTCGGCCAGGCCTGCTTCCGGCCGGGCATGGCCAAGAACACCTACGGCACCGGCTGTTTCCTGCTCCTGCACACGGGCGACAAGCCCGTCGTCTCGAAGAACCGGCTCCTCACCACCGTCGCGTGGCGGCTCGACGGCAAACTCGAATACGCCCTCGAAGGCTCCGTCTTCGTCGGCGGCGCGGTCGTGCAATGGCTCCGCGACGGCCTCGGCCTCATCGCGCGCTCCGCCGATGTCGAGGCGCTGGCCCGGCGCGCGCCGGACAACGGCGGCGTCTACCTCGTGCCCGCCTTCGCCGGCCTCGGCGCGCCGCATTGGGACGCCGAGGCCCGCGGCATCATCGTGGGCCTCACGCGCGGCAGCACCGCCGCGCACGTCGCGCGGGCCGCGCTCGAGAGCATCGCCTACCAGAGCGCCGATCTGCTCGCGGCGATGGACGCCGACTGCCGCATCCCGCTCCGCGAGCTGCGTGTGGACGGCGGCGCGGCGGCGAACGACGCCCTCATGCAGTTCCAAGCCGATCTCCTCCGCGTCCCGGTCATCCGCCCGCGCACCGCCGAGACCACCGCGCTCGGCGCCGCCTGCCTCGCCGGTCTCGCTGTCGGTTTCTGGAAAAACCGCGCCGAGATCGCCGCGCTCTGGCGGGCGCAGCGGAAGTTCCGTCCCGCCGCACCCGCCGCTTCCATGCGCGCCCTGCAAGCCGGCTGGAGCCGGGCCGTCGCCCGGGCGCGGAGCTGGGCCTCCCCATGAGGCCGGCTCCGCCGGGGGAGCCGCGCCCCGGGGCTTGCAGCCGCCGGGGCAAAGGGGCAGAAACGGTCTGAACGCTTTTCACCATGAACTTTCCCCGCGCCTCCCGTTCGCTCCTGCTCGGCGTCACCCTGCTCGGCGCCTCCCTTTTCGCCGCCGACGGCGAGATCGCCGCCCTGACCGCCAAGGCCGAGCGCGGCAACGCCATCGCCCAATACAACCTCGGCCTCGCCTACGCCGAGGGTCGCGGGGTGGCCGTCGACAACGTCGAAGCCTGCGTCTGGCTTTCGCTGGCGCTGGAAAACGGCGCGCGCGGCCGGGCGCTCGACTCCCTCACCTCCCGGCTCACCGCGGCCGAACTCGACCAAGCCCGCACGCGCCTCGCCGCCCGGCGCGCCACCCTCGGTTCCCGCGATCCGGCCTCCGGCACAAAAGCCGCGGCCGAACAGGCCGCCGCCCCGGCCGGCGGCAACACGGAGCTCGACCAGGCCCGCAGCGACAAGCAGCAGCTCAGCGCCGAACTCGCCGCCGCCTGGAAAGAGGCCGACCAGTTGAAGGCCGAAGTCGAGCGCCTGCGCTCCGTCGCCGCAGCCGCCGGCGACGCCGAAAAGCTCCGCCGCGAACGCGACACCCTCTCCGCCAAACTCACCGAGCTGGCCGGCAACATCGCCTCGCTCCGCGACGAGCGCGACAAGCTCGGAGCCCTCGCCGCCCAGGCGCAGAAGGAATCGGCGGATGCACGCGACATGAAGCAGGCTTTCCAGGAACAGGCACGCGCCTCCGAGATGCGCGTCGGCGAACTCGTCCGCCAGACCGAGGCGCTCAAGGCCGAGCTCGGCCGGGCCAACGAATCCATCGCCGCCCTCCGGTCGCCGCAGCCGGCGGCCGAAAACCCCGAGTTGGCCCAGCGCACGCGCGAACTCGCCGCCGCCAGCGCCGAGTTGCAGGAACTGCGGAAAGTCGTCGCGGAGCTCCGCGCCACGCTGCTGCGCGCCGCCGACGACCGCCAGGCGCTCCAGCGCATGGCCGGCCAGGCGCAGGAAACCGCCCTTGCCCTCGGCAAGGAACTCGACGGCGCCCGAGCAAAGATCGCCGGGCTCGAACAACGCCCGGCCGCGCCGGCCTATCCTGATTTGCGCGAGCAGGTCGCCCAACTCGAGCGCGACCTCGACTCCGCCAAACGCGCCCTGCCGGTTTATCCGGACCTCCGTGACCGTGTCGCCCAACTCGAGGGTGAACTGACCGCGGCCCGCAACGCGGCGCCGGCCTACCCCGATCTGCGCGGCGAGGTGGCGGCGCTTGAGACGACCCTGGCCGCCGAACGCCGGAAGGCCGGTGAGGCGGAGGAAGCAGTCCTCAAAGCCGACGCTCGGACGCAGACCGCCGTCCAGCAGGCCGCCGCACTCGGACGCGAGCTCGCCGCCGCGCGCGACGCGGCCCCGCAGTATCCGGACCTCCGCGGCCGCGTGGGCGATCTCGAAATGCAACTTGCCGCGGCCAGGTCCCAGCCGGCCGCCCCCGCCTACCCGGATCTGCGCGAACAGGCTGCGTCGCTCGAAGGCGAACTGCACGCCGCCCGCCAGCGCATCACCGCCCTCGACACCCGCCTGGCCGCGCTGTCGACGGCGAAGGACGGCGTGGAATCCGAGCTGCAGGCCGTGCGCACACAGCTTGCCCGCAGCCAGGAACAGACCACCGCCGCGCAGGACGACGCCGACAAGCTCCGCGCCGCCACGAGCCGGCTTGAAACGGCCCTCGCCGAAGCCAAACCGGCGCAAGCCGCCGCTCCCGCCTACCCGGACCTCCGTGAGCGCGTGCATGAACTCGAGGGCCAGGTCGCCGCCTTGCGCGACGCGCCTCCCGCTTTCCCCGACCTGCGCCCGCGCGTGGCCGAGCTCGAGTCCCGTCTCGCGGCCGCGAGTTCCGCCGCGCCGGCCTATCCCGATCTGCGCGGGCGCGTCGAGGAGCTGACCGGCGAACTGGCTGATGCCCGCCGCGCCGCCGAGAACGCCGCCGCCGAGTATGCCGCCCATGGCCGCCGGCTCGCCCGACTCGAAGATGATCTCGCCGACGCCCGCCGCGCCGCCGCGCCGGCCTATCCGGATCTGCGCGGGCGCGTCGCCGAGCTCGAGCAGCAAGCCGCCGCGGCCAAGTCCAACCCCGCCGCGCCGGCCTATCCCGACCTGAGCGGGCGCGTGCGGGAACTCGAAGGGGAACTCTCCTCGGCCCGCGCCGAACTCGCCCGCGCCTCGGCGGCGGCTCCCGCCTCGGGCAACCCGGACGAGCTCGCTGCCAGGCTGGCCGAGACCGAAGCCAAGCTCGCCACCGCCCTGCGCGGCTTCTCGCTCCTGCAGAAGGAGCACGAGGAACTGCAGGCCCGCGCCGCCCAGTCGGGCAGCGCCGCCAATTCCGAGCGCGACCGGCTTGCGGCGCTTCTCGCCTCGGCGGAGGAGACCGCACGCACGGCGCTGGCCGAGGTCGCGCGCCTCAACGAGTCGCTCGCCGCCGTGCAGCGCGGCAGCAGCCAGTCGGGCGCGGAACTCGCCCAGGCCCGCGCGCTCCTCCAGCAGTTGCAGGGCGCGAACACGATGCTCGCACAGCAGAACCACCAGCTGCGCGCCGCGCTCGCCGTCGATCCCAATGCCGCCCGCGCCACGCCGGCCGGCCCGGGCGTCCGCACGCACGTCGTCGCTGCCGGCGATTCGCTTTCGCGCATCAGCCAGCGCCATTACGGCACGCCCGCGCGCTGGCAGGACATCTTCAACGCCAACCGCGACGTGATCGACGCCAGCGGCGCCATTCGCGTCGGCACGACATTGCGCATCCCGTAAACGGAAGTGGCGCTTCCCCTTCGGCGGCGGCCTCCGGACCGCCGCATTTGTTTTCAGCCCGGATTCCGCGATTGTCTGAAGTGTGGGAGGGGCTTTACGCCCCGACATCGGCCGCCTCTTCCGCGCCCGGGAAAGTCGCGGCGTAAAGCCGCTCCCCCATCCGGAACCGTCCTCTCCAAACGCGGAATCCGGGTTGAGCCCTATGACCGCAGCGGCGAGCCGACGATCTTCCACTCGCCGGCGCTCGCGGCTACCGGGCGAGGCTCGACAAAAATCCAGAAGCTTGGGGAAGCCGGCGTCAGTAGTGCGGCGGCCGGTCGTCGGCCGCCGCCGCGCCATCGCCGGTGTTCGGCGCGGTGCCCTGTGCCGCGCGCAGGGAGGCGAGCTCCTTTTTCAGCCGCGCTTGTTCCTCGGCGAGTTCGAGCATGGCCTTGTCCTGTTCGGCCTGGTGCCGCTGCAGGTGGGCGTAGCGCTCCTCGAGGCGGATGAGTCTCTCGCGATCTTCCATCGCGGCACAATGCGCATTGCCCGAATGCGGGCCAATCCCAGAGTTGGCGGAATGAGAATGAGGTTGGTCGCATTGTTGCTCCTGTTGGTCGCGGGACTGGGCGGCACATCGTGCCAGGGCCCGGTGCGGCCGCGGCGCGAGGATCAGATCCTGATCCTGCTGTCGATCGACGGTTTCCGTTGGGACTACCTCGACCTGCACGAGGCCCCGACGCTCCGCCGGCTGGCGCGCGCGGGCGTGCACGCCCGGCGGATGACGCCGTCTTTCCCGTCGAAGACCTTTCCCAACCACTACACGCTCGTCACCGGCCTCCGCCCGGAGACGCACGGCATCGTGGCCAACTGGTTCTACGATCCGGCGACCGGGGGGATGTTCAACATGGCGAAATTCGAGACGCACTGGTGGCAGGACGGCGAGCCTGTCTGGATCACGGCGGAGAAGCAGGGCGTGCGCAGCGCGTGTTTCTTCTGGCCCGGTTCCGAGACCGAGCTGCAGGGACTCCGGCCGAGTCTCTACCGCGCCTTCGACAAGAAACTCACCTGCGCCGAGCGCGTCGACGGCCTGCTGGCCTGGCTCGACCGGCCGGCGGCGGAGCGACCCAAGTTCCTCACCCTCTACTTCGATCTGGTCGACACGGCCGGCCACACCTTCGGGCCCGAAGCGCCCGAGACGCGCGCCGCCGTGCGCGAGGCCGATGGCGCCGTCGCCCGCCTCCTGTCCGGGCTCGGGCAGCGCGGTTTGGCGGGGCGAACCAATCTGGTGATCGTCTCCGATCATGGCTTGGCGGAAACCTCGGCCGACCGCGTCGTGTTCATCGAGGATCTCGTCGATATCCGGCAGGTGCGCATCGAGTCGCTCGGCCCGAACGGCGGAGTGCGGCCCCTGCCGGGCGCGCCGGCCCCGGCCGAACTCGCCGCCGCCATCCGCGCCAAGGCCCCGCCGCAGGTGCAGGCCTACCTGCGCGAGGAAGTGCCGGCCCATCTGCACTACCGCAACCATCCGCGCATCCCGCCCGTCGTGCTGATCGCCGACGACCGCTGGGTGATCGAGAGCAAGGCCGGCTGGGCGCGGCTGCGGGCCACTTTCCCCCGCGGTTCGCACGGCTGGGATCCGGCCAACGGGACGATGGGGGCGCTCTTCCTCGCCCACGGCCCGGCCTTCAAGCGCCGGCACGAATTCGCCGACGTGGAGAACATCCACGTCTACAACCTGCTCTGCGCCACGCTCGGCATCCGGCCGGCGAAGAACGAAGGCGACGACCGCCTCGCCCGCGAGGCGCTGCGGCCCTGAGCCCAGGCCGGACCGGAGTTGCCGCCGCGCAACGGGCCGCGGCGGCAACCAGGCCGGCACTTACCTCAACGGTCCGTGCCGGGTGGCCCAGCGTGTCCGGTGGGGTGACCAATCCTGCGGCGATCCGATGCGCGCCCGCGTCTCATGGAGCCATTTCACCCGCGCGGCGATTTCATCGAGGCCAAAGGGTTTGGGCAGGAGCAGGGAAAATCCGAGCGTCGCGACGCGGCGATGCCGGGCGGTGTCGGCGTGTCCGGAGATGAAGAGCGCGGGCAGCAGCGGTTCCTCCATGCGGCCACGGAGTTGGCCGAGCAATTCCATCCCGTCGATGCCGGGCAGATCGATGTCGAGAATGGCGACATCCCAGCGCCCGGGCGAGGCCAAGGCGAGCGCAGCCTCCGCCTCCGCCGCCATCTCGACCACGCCCCCCAGGCGTTCAAAGGATAATTTCAATATCTCCCGGATTTCCCAGACGTCATCCACCACCAACAGCCGGATGCCGGCCAGAGAGTCACTGTCGATCTGCTGCTTCATCCTCGCTCCCCCCCCTCCCTGCGCGGACCCGGCGCCGCGTAGTCCGCAAGCAACTCGTGCAGTCGCCGTCGGACTTCACGACTGGCGACTCGAGCCGGGCCCTGCTGCACCCGCTCCAGCTGGGCACACACATCAATCAGGGTGCATAGCAGCCGCTGGGCATGGGCGCGTTTGTCCAAGCCACGCGCCGCTGCCCCCGTCCGGCCCAGGCGGTGGTGTGATGGCATTCCTGTCTGCCTATCTCCTGTAGCTGCACACATCTTGTCAACAGGATTGTCGCGTCCGCCCGCGTTGACATCGGGAGCAGGCAAGGGCATCCAGCAGGCGGATGCACTACACGCAGTTTTTCCGGCGTTTGCGCGAGGACCGGGGCCTGAGCCATGAGGCGCTCGCCCGGCTCGCCCGGTGCCACCGGAACACGGTCGTGAACGTCGAAAGCGGCCGGCCCGTGAAGTTCTCCACCCTGGCCCGACTGGCCGGGAAAATGGGCATCGCCTCCGATGCGCCGGAAATGGCCAGCCTGGCCCTGCTCTGGGTGGAGGCCGTGAGCGGCCTGGATCTGGCCGACCCCTCGGCGTTGGGCCCGGCCCGGCAGAAAATCGCCACCTACCACCGCTCGACCGGGCGGGCCGTCGGCCAGCTGCAGGAAGCGGTGCGGCGGGCCGGACTTCCCGAGAGCGACATCCGGCTGCTCACCCTCGCCGCCCGGCGGCCCGAGCTCCTGTCCATCCTGCGCTCCATCTGCGAACTGCTGCCGCCGGAGGCGGAGGAGGCAGCCCCGGCCCTGCGGGCGGCAGAAGACAAGTAAACCCGGATTCCGGGATTGAACGCCGCCCTTCCGCCCGCGCCACTCCCCGGAGCAAGCTCCGGGGATGACGGATTCTCGCTGGCGCCGGGAACTACGCGCGGCTTGCACAGCCCCGCTGGCGCGGGACTGGCCGGGCGGCCTCCTCACTCACTTGGGAAATCCCGCCGCAAGCTGCGGGGAATGGGGCAGCCTCCAACCTGCGGCGCGTGACTGCAGGAGCGGCTTGATGCCGCGACAGGAAAGTCCGCCGCGGTCGGCTGTCGGATCGCGGCGCAAAGCCGCACACGTCCGGCAATCGCGGAATCCGGGGTAACCGGACTCAGGCCCGCGGTTGGTCCCGCTGGCCCGGCCGCGGGATGCCAAGACGGTCGAGCTGGGGCTGCACGATGTTCTTCATGCACTCCGGGCAGATCGAGTGCGAGAGCTCCGCGCCGGTATGCTCGCTGAGGTATTTCTCGATCTGCTGCCAGTAGTTCCGGTCGTCGCGGATTTTTTTGCAGTAACCGCAGATGGGGACGATGGAGGACAACTCCCTGACTTTGCGGGTGAAACCCAGCACGCGCTCGGCCGCGCGGAGGCGCAGGCGGAGCTCATGGTGATTGACGGGTTTGAGCAGAAAATCGTCCACTTCCGCCTCGCTGGCCAACTGCTCGTTTTCCGGCGAGCCCGCCTGTTGGGTCAGGAGAATGAAGTAGACGTAGTCGCCGCCGGCCGCGCGCACGCGCCGGCAGAGTTCGAGCCCGTCGGCCCCGGGCATCATCCAGTCGGAAACGACCACGCGCGCGCTGCCGCTGGCGAGGATCGACCAGGCTTCGTCGGCGCCTCCGGCGGCCAGGGGTTCGTGGCCGAGGGCTCGGAGTTCCGCCTCGAGCACGGCCCGGGCGATGGGATCATCGTCGACGATCACGATTTTCATGGGGTCAACCTCCGCAACTCATCGGCGAGCATCCGCCACTGCGTTTCAAGCTCCGCCCGGTGCGCGGCGACCGCCGTCCAGTCGCCTTGACGTGCGGCCCGCTCCAAGGCCAGACCGGCCTCGCGCATCTTCCCGCCGCCGATGTTGACGGCGCTGCCGGAAAGCCGGTGGGCCAGCAACGCAAGTTCGTCCGCCGCCCGCTGCCGCTCGAACCCGGCCAGCCGCTCCAGCTGCCCGGGCGTCTCGGCGAGAAACATGGCTGCCAGTTCGTCCAGCAACGGGCCGCCGGTCCGGCTCGGGAGCTGGCGCAGGCGCTCGATCTGCTGGAGGTCGACGACTTCCCCGGCGGGGGCCGCGCTCTGCGGCGGCTGCGTCGGTGCCGGCCGCTGCAGGCCGCAGTGGAGGAGCGCCTCGCGCAGCTCCTCGGCGCGCAGCGGTTTCGCCACATATCCGTCCATGCCCGCGGCGAGGCATTTCTCCCGGTCGCCCGGCATGGCATAGGCCGTGAGCGCGATGATCGGGATGCGCGGGTCGGCCCCCGGGACCCGGCCGCTGCGGATTCGCGCGGTTGCCGTGAAGCCGTCCATCCCCGGCATCTGACAGTCCATCAACACGGCATCGAACTTGCCCGCGCCCAACGCCGCGAGCCCCCCGGCGCCGTCGGATGCGACCTCCACCATGTGGCCCATCTGCTCGAGGAGCCCGCGGGCGACCAGCTGGTTGGCCAGGTTGTCCTCGACGACCAGCAGACGCAGCCGGCCCGGCGGGCCTGCCGTCGCCCGGTCGCGGCTCGCGGGCGGCGTCGCCTCCCCCGGCGCGTTCACCCGCGGCAGGTCCAGCTCGAACCAGAAGGTCGAACCCTGTCCCGGCCGGCTCTGCACCCCGATCCGGCCGCCCATGAGCAGCGTGAGCTGGCGGGCGATGGCCAGGCCGAGGCCGGTGCCGCCGTGTTTGCGCGTGATTGTGCCGTCGCCCTGCACGAACGGTTCGAACAACCTCCGCTGCTGATCCTCGGCGATGCCCGGGCCGGTGTCGGACACCTCGATGCGGATGCGCACGGCATCCGGAGTCTCCCGCACCTGCCGGACCGCCACCCTGACATCGCCTTTCTCGGTGAATTTCACCGCGTTGCCCAGCAGATTGGTCAACACCTGCCGGATGCGCCCGGGATCCCCCAGCAGTCTGGGGGGCAGGCCGGCGGCCCACTCGGTGCGGAGCCCGAGCTGCTTGGTGTGGGCCGTGGCGGCGAGCAAGGCCAGCGTTTCCTCGACGAGCCGGCGCAGATCGAACTCGCCCTGCTCGATCCGCATCTTGCCGGCCTCGATCTTCGAGAAATCGAGGATGTCGTTGATGATGGTGAGGAGATTGTCCGCGCTGGACTGCACGATCTCCGTCATCTCGCGCTGTTCGCGGGTGAGGCCGGTATCGAGCAGCAGCCCGGTCATGCCGATGATGCCGTTCATCGGCGTGCGGATCTCGTGGCTCACGTTGGCGAGGAACTCGGACTTGAGGCGCGACGCCTCCAGCGCCTGGTCGCGGGCCTGTTCGAGCCGCCGGAGCAGTTCGCGGCGCTCGGTGATGTCCGTCACCGTGCCGATGCAGCCGGTGAACATGCCGTGGCGGTCCTTCAGCCGGATCGCCTGGCCCGAGACCCAGGCCACCTCTCCGTCGGGGCGGCGGAAACGGTAGTCGTGCTTGAACTCCCGGCCGGTCTCGGCGAATTCGCGCCACCATCCCACCACCTTGCCCGCATCCTCGGGATGCAGGGCGGCCGCCCAGCCGCCACCCTGCGCCTGATCGGGTTTCAAGCCGGCGATCTCGCACCATCGCTCGTTCACGTAAAGGCACCCGCCTGTGGCGTCGGTCTGGAAGATGCCCACCGGCGCGTGCTGCGCGAGGGCGCGGAACCGCTCCTCGTTCGCCATCAGCACCTCGGCGGCCTGGCGTTCCGCCGTGACGTCGCGGTTCACGCCCACGACGCGCACCACGCGGCCCGTGCGATCGCGCTCACCCGTCTGCACGCCCTCGATGACGCGCAATTCGCCCGTGTCGACCCGGCGGATGCGGAATTCGCGCCGCCTGGTCTCCCCCGTCTCGACCGTCGCGCGCAACACGGCCTCCTGCCGCACCGCCTCCCCGGGCAGGAGCGTCGCCGCCCAGGTGGCGTGCTTGACGCGCCGGCCGGGCGTCGGCGGCAGCCCGTAGATCTCGAACACGCGCTCGTCCCACACCGACTCGTCCCCCGCGTTCACGTCCCAATACCACACGCCCACGCCCGCGACATCCGCCGCAAGCAGAAGGCGCTGCTCGCCATCGCGCAGCCTGGCCTCCAGCTCCAGCTGCGCCGTGATTTCGGTGAAGCTGCTGACCACGAAGCGCACGCGGCCGTCGGGCTCGGAGATCGGCACGCTCGTGACCCGGATCCACACGGTCTTCCCATCGGGCCGGCGGAGGCCTTGCACGATGCCGCGCTGCGGCTGCCTGGTGCGGAGCGCGACCGGCGCCGGATGCTGGTCGCCGGGGAAAGGGGAGCCGTCCTCATGGATTGTCCCCCAGCGGGGGTCGAGCGAGTCGCGGCCGGTCAACTGATCGCGCGTGAGCCCGAGGATGCGGCAGGCCGATTCGTTGCACTCGATGACCCTTCCGTCCCTTCCCTGGAGGACAAGCCCCTCGTCGGTGGCGGCAAAGATGGTGGCAAGGCGCTCGCGGGATTCGGAAAGCAAGGCGGCCTGCCGCTCCCGCTCGGTCAGGTCCTGCGCGATGCCGAGGAATCCGGTGATGTTGCCGGGGGCGTCGCGCAGCGCGGTGATGCTGAGCCACACGGGAAAGCGCGTGCCGTCCTTGCGGACATAGGTCCACCTTCTCTCGTCGACTTCGCCGAGGCGCAGCCGCTCCGCGAACACCCCGAAGCCGGCCTTGACCGGGCGCCCCAGTTCCCGGCTGAGCTCCCCGGCCCGTGCCGCCACCTCGGCCGGATCGTGGATCAGGGCCGGCGTCGTCCGGCCGATCATCTCCTCGCGCGCGTAGCCGAGCATCTTCTCGGCGCCGGCGTTGAAGGTGACGATGGTGCCCTCGACGGTCGTGCTGATGACGCTGAGCACCGTGCCGTCGAGGATGGCGCGCTGCAGCCGCGAAACCTCGGCCAGCTCCGCCGTGCGTTCGGCGACCCGCTGTTCGAGCAGGCTGGCCGTCTCCTTCTGCTCATGGATGTCCGTGTTGGTGCCGAACCACCGGGTGATTTCGCCGCGCTCGTTGCGGAGCGGCACGGCGCGCGTCTTGAACCAGCGGTATTCGCCATCGTGCCGGCGGATGCGGAACTCCACGTCGAGGATCGCGCCGGATGCCGCCACCGCGGCCCAAACGCGCGAGGTGCCCTCGCGATCGTCGGGGTGGAGCTGCTCCGCCCAGCCGTGGCCGAGCTGCGGGGCCTCGGGAATGCCCGTGTAGGCGACCCACTGCGGGCCGAGCCAGTCGCAGCGGCCGTCAGGGCTGCAGGTCCAGACCAGTTGCGGCAGGGTTTCGGTGATCGTGCGGTAATGCTGCTCGGCCTGGGCGAGGTTCGCCACGGCCCGGTGCAGCTCGATGGTTTTCTCCCGCACGCGCCGGTCGAGGGAATCGTTGGCCTCGCGGAGCTGCCGCTCCGCGGCATCCCGCACGGCGTCGGCCGAGCGGGCCAGGCGGAGGGCGAGGCCGGCGAATCCCAACGCCAGAGCCGCCGCGAACAGGATGACGCGGCCGGTGGTGTCGGCCTCGTGCTCGAAGAGCGCAATCTGTTCGGCCAGCTGCGCCCGCTGGCCGCGATCGACGGCGTTGACCGCCGCGCGCACCGCGGCCATGAGATCGGGGCCCTCCGGCTTGCGGAAGCTCTCCGGCCGCAGGGCGATGCGGCCGGCCCCGATGTCGCCGATCACGGTGTCCATGTAGGCCACTTTTTGCTCCACCAGCCCGGCCAGGACCCTGATGCGCCGCGCCTGCAGCGGATCGCCCGGCGATTTTTCGCGCAGCCAGCCCATCGTCTCCAGGAGATTGCCGCGCATTTTCTCATACGGCTCGAGGAAGCGGGCCAAACCGCCCAGGGAGTAGGCCCGGGCGGCGGACTCCATGCGGGTCAGGCAGAGTTCCGCATAGTTCACCTTCTCGATGATTTCGTAGGAGCGGATGGCCCGCTGGTTGGCCTCGCCCTGCAGCGTGTTGCTCAGCCAGGCCCCGAAGCTCACGCCGCACACGAGCACGAACGAAACGGTGAGCGCTCCGAGCGTGAACGCCGACCGCTCCTGGCGGGCATCCAGCCGGGGGCGGACGCCGGCCATCAGGCCGGCGGCGGCCGCCAGGAAGCCGGTCATGGCGGGGATCGACATCAGCTCGAACCGATCGACGCCGTTCGGGCGCTCAAGACCCTCGATGAAGGAAACACCCCCCAGCACGCAGAGGGCGACGACCACACCGAGCGAAAGGGTGACAAAGGGATGGGCCGGCTTGGACGGCCGGAGCCAGAGCACCAGCGCCAGCAGAACGCACACGGCGCCCGAGGCCGCGGAAATCGATCCGGTCTGTCCCGCGGGCAGCTCTTTCACCAGCGGGAAGGGCGGCGGATCCCAAGGGGCGTGCGTCCCGGTCAGGGAACGCAGCAACGCCGTCACACCGATGAAAACCAGCAGCCAAGCCACCCAGCGGCCGGCCTGTTCCCACCGGGAGGGCGTCACCGCCGCCAACGCCGTCAGGGCGATCGCCGTCAGCGGCGAGATCGGGCTGAGTTGCGGAGCGAGCAGATGAAATCCCGGCAACCAGCCCGACCAACTCGCCAGACTGAGCACGCCAATGCATCCGGCAATGCCCGCCCCGATGCTTTCCTGCAATTGGCACCAACGGTTCGGGGCGCGGGCTTCCGGGGTCATTCGACGGCGGACAAGATTGTCCGCGCGCGCCCCCTTGGCAAGCGCCAGGAGCCGGCCGGATGCCGCCGCAGCGCCTCGGGCGTTTCGGCCGGTTCCCGGCAGCGGAAATCCCCGCAGACAGACGCCGTCGCGCGGCCGTCCCGGGCAGACAGCGCCGCCAGACAAGGCCGTTGCCCGCCAACCCGGCGCGGGTTCCGCGCCGCCGCAATCCCCCCTTCCACCGCGCGACCACGCTCGCATCGTCGACCCGCGAGGGGAAATAACCGCCGCGCCCTCGCACGACTCGTGCGCCACGACATGGCACCCGGGGCAGGTGGAGCAGCCGAGGCCGAGGGGAAACCGGCTTCTGCTCCGCGCGGTTTCCTTCCCGTCCGAAGGGAACGGGGGCGGAAAAACGCGCGATTGACGGCGGTGGGCGAGGCCGGCTCACTCGGCGGCTTTTCCATGCTGACCCTCGCCGACGTCGCCAAGTCCTACGGCACCCGGGAACTGTTTTCCGAGGTGTCGCTCTTCGTCGCGCGCACCGACCGCTTCGGACTCGTCGGCCCGAACGGCGCGGGCAA
>PNKG01000015.1 GCA_013822585.1 Opitutus sp.
CCGGGCCAGGCTGCCGCGCCTGGCCCGATGTTTTTCTCCCGAACGAAATCCGCGTCGTGCTGCGCCGCGTTCACGCTGCTGGAATTGCTGGCGGTGCTCGCCTTGCTGGGCGTCTTGGCAACGTTGGTGTCGGGCGTGGGCCGCCGGGCCTCCGACGCCGGCCGGACCGCGCGCGCCCGGGCCGAACTGGCGGCGCTCGCCGCCGCGCTCGAGGGCTACCGGCGCGAACACGGCGATTATCCGCGCACCGGCGACGGCGCTGTTCTCCTCCAATCGTTGCTGGGAAGACTGGCGCCCGATGGAGCCACGCCCCCGCGCGGCGGCCGGCCGGGGCTGGAGCTGGCCAAGTTCAGCGTCGCCGCGCCCCGCGATCCGGAGCGGCCCGCCGACCCCTTCGGGAACGCCGCGGCGGTGCTGGTCGATCCGTGGGGGCAAGCCTATCGCTACGCCTTCAGGTCAATCGCCGGATGGACCAACCCCGGCTTCGTCCTCT
Organism: Opitutus sp.; assembly: GCA_013822585.1. Lineage (GTDB taxonomy): Bacteria > Verrucomicrobiota > Verrucomicrobiia > Opitutales > Opitutaceae > Didemnitutus. The sequence continues at coordinate 494 of PNKG01000015.1, forward strand.
ATTCGTGCGGCCCCGACCGGCTCGACTCGCCGATTCTCCTCCCGGGCGGGTTCATGAACCAGTCGGCGGAAGCGAATACCGACAACGTGCGCCTGCCCTGATGAGACGCCGCGCCTTCACGCTGATCGAGCTGCTCGCCGTCGTGGCCGTCGTCGGCATTCTGGCGGCGCTGCTGTTTCCGAGCCTCGGCGCCGCCCGCGCCAGCGCCGGCCGCGCGAAGACGAAGACGCAGTTCTCGCAATGGGCCGCGGCGATCGAGGCGTTTCGCGGGGAATACGGGCACTACCCGGTCTTCGATCCCACCGGGCTCGTGAATGGCGGCGCCGGCGCCACACCCGCATCGGCTCATCCCTTCCACGATGTGCTGGCCGGCCGGCGCCGCGATGGCTCCGCCCCGGGTTCCGATTCGCCGCTCGCGGCGGGGAGCCAGAATCGCCGGCGGCTCGCATTCCACTCTTTCACCGACGCGGATTTCACGGAGTCCGACGCGGTCCATCCCCATCTGCTCCGCGATGCCTGTGGCAATGTTTCCATCGCCGTGCTGGTCGACCGCAACCTCGACGGACGCATCGATGGCTCCGATTACCCGACCCTGCCGGCCGTCGCCTCCCGCGATGGAGGGCTGATCCGGCCCGCGTCGGCTGATTTTCCCGTCAGTGGTGTGCGAGCCGGCGTGCTGCTTTACTCCGCCGATCCGGCAGCCACCGCGGACGAGGCGAGGCTCATCCTCAGCTGGCGATGAAGGCACTTCGCGCATTCACCTTGCTCGAACTCGTGGTGGTCGCGGGGCTGATCGCGGCTTTCGCGATCGTCGCCTTCCGCGTGCTGGGCGCGCCGGAAAGCGCCGCCTTGCAGACAGCCCAGGCAGGACTGGCGAACCTGGTCGTCGCCGCGCGGACCAAGGCGGTCGCCACCGGGCAACCCGCGCGCCTGCTCGTGGGCGTCGATCCCGCTTCGCCGACGCGCTATCTCCGCCACATCGTGCTCCAAACGCAGAGTGGCGGGACGTGGGCTTCCTTTGGCGAATTCACTCTTCCGGAAGGCATCTACGTGCTGCCGGGCAATTTTCCGTTCCCGGAAGGATTGTTGTCAGCCGCCGATGGGGCCTGGACGCGGACCGACGGCGCGCCGCTTCGCTCGACCGCGTTGCGGGCGGCGAATCTGCTGACCGTGGCGGTCGATGGTCCGGTGGCCGAGCAATGGGCGGCGCTGCCGATCGCGGCGGCGGGCACCACGAATTCGCCGGGCGACCTCGTGGTCGCTCCCGGCCGGCGCCGCATGCCCGACAGCCCCGAGGCGGGCGAAGCACCGGTCGAATTGCTGCATCCCGAGCGGGTGCGTGGCATCGCAGTGAGCACGTATGGCGTCGCGACGCCGGTCGGCCAGCGCGCGGGCTTCTGACGCAAGATGCGGCGCGGTGCCTTCACCTTGCTCGAGGTCGTGATCGCGCTCGGCGTGTTCGCCGTGGGCGTGGTGGGCGTGCTGGCCTTGTTGCCGGCGCTGGCGCGCGAATCGGCGGAGGCCGGCGACGGGCGGATTGCGCGCGGATTTCCTGCCGCGCTGCACGCCGAGTTGCGCCGCCTGGCCGACAGCGGTGGCTTCGATTCCCTCGCGGCCCGGACGACAACGTTGAACCCCCGGCTGACGGGCGGGCTGGCCTTCGTGGCGTCGCGGTCTGGCACGGAGGTGCAGTCGCTCGACTATCTGCCGCCGTCCGGGGAAAGGATTCCCGAGGCCGGACACTACTTCCTGATCGAGGTCTGGCGCTTCCCGTCGCCGCCATTGGCCTACGCGGCGGGCGGCGCGGTTCTCCCGCTTCATGTGCAGGTTTCCTGGCCCCATCGCACGCCGGGGAACGCCGCGGTCGTGCCGGCCGCCGAGCGGGCACGCTTCACCTTCAACACCGCCATTTCCCGATGAAGCGGTGGGGCGGCAACGGTTTCACGCTGTTGGAATTGCTCGTGGCGGTGGCGCTGGCGCTCGGGATGGCGGCGGCCATGCTTTCGGTCACGGGCAACACGCTCGCCCTGTGGCGTGCGACTCAGGGGCGGGCGACCTCCACCGCGCAGGCGCAGCTGGCGCTCGATCTCATCGAACGCGATCTCCAGGCGGCGGTGTTTCGTCCGGAGGGCGCCACGACATGGCTGGCGGTGAATATCGCCAACACGCCGTCAGCGCTTGCGCGCCGCGGTTGGCAGACCGCGCCCCTGATGAAGCCGGCCGCCAACGAGAGCCTGCGACTGCTTCCGTTGGCCGAGGCAGGCCGTTCCGCGACCATTGCCACCGCGCGATTCGGCCTCGGCGGGGCGTGGCTGCGGTTGATGAGCACGAACATCGAGAGCGCGGCGAGCCTGCCGGTCGCGGTGGCCTACCAGATCGCCCGTCGCCCGGTCAGCGGCACGGACGTCTCCACCGCCAATCCCGCCGAGGTGCGCTACACGCTCTTCCGTTCCGCGGTGGCGGCGGATGTCTCCTTTGCGGTGGGCAACCATGTGCTGGCGCCCGGCTATGCGAGCAGTTCGGAGACGGCGGGAGTGGCGCGGGCCGCGTCGACGCTGGCGAATCCCCACACGTCCGGCGACGCGCTTGTGCCGGATGCGGTGGATCTGGGAGTCTGGCTTTTTGTCCGCGAGCACACCGGCGCGCTCCGCCGGATTTTCCCCGCCGATGCGTCCGACACCGAGCACACCGCACGCGACGAGGGCTCCGATGCGGCACGTCAGCCCGACGCCGCGGACGTGATGCTCCGCGTGCTGACCGGCGAGGGGGCGCGGCAAATCGCCGCGATGGAGCAGGGGCTCGTCGCGCGGCCGCCCGGATTCGCCTCCGACGCCGAGTGGTGGTGGGATGTGGTGGAGCGGCATTCGCGGATTTTCGTGCGCCGGGTCGAGTGGAAAGGCGGCTTGCCATGAAGCCGGGAAATCCGCGCGGCTTCGCGCTCGTGATCACGCTGGCCCTGCTCGCCCTGCTGGTCCTGGCCGTTCTCGCGCTGAGCGCGTTGACACGCCTTGAGGCGCAGATTTCCCGTAGCACCGCAGCCCAGACGCAGGCGCGGCAGAACGCCCTGCTGGCCCTGCGCATCGCGCTGGGCGAGTTGCAGAAGACAGCCGGCCCCGACGACCGGGTCACGGGCATGGCCGGCCTCACCGGCATCGTCCCGCAGGCGGCGAATTCCACCCGCCATTGGTGCGGGGTGTGGCGCGCCGACGGGGGCTTCGTCGCGTGGCTGGCTTCAGGCGCGGAACCGGCAGCCCCGGCCCTGCAAGCCGGCGCATCGGCCGTCGCATTGGTCGGCTCGGGCAGCGTGGGCGCGGCGGCCGCCAACTCCGAGCCGGTGATCGCGGGGCGGATCGCCGTTCCCGGGCCGGACGGAGTGGCGACGGGGCGCATCGCTTATGTCGTGCTCGATGAAGGAGTGAAGATTCCCGCCTATGCCCCCGCGCCAGTCGGCATGGCCCCGGTGATCTTCGCCAACGCCACCAATGCCCAGTCGCGCCTGCGCGAGGCCTTGGCAACCTATGCGGGGGCGCGATCGAAATTGTTCAGCTACGAGCAACTGGCCTTGCTGCCCAGTCCGGCACCGGCCCTGACACCGTCCACGCTGCAGGACAATTTCCATCACGTGACACTCGGCAGCCGCACCCTGCGCGGGGCGCGCTTGGAGGCCGGCCTCCTCAACGTGAACACGAATTCCGTCCACGTCTGGCGCAGCCTGCTGCAGACCTACAACACGAGCCCGCTCGCCCCGGCGCAGATACCCGCGGCCACTGTCTCCACCCGCGGCACGGCTCTGCAGAATGCACTGCCGGGCTTTGCCACCGCGGGCAAGCTGCCGCGTGGGCCGTTCACCGATCCCGGGGCCGTGGCGGCATTCCTCGCGGTCGCCTTTACGAGCGGCACGCCCACGGCGGCGCAAATCCACGCCGTCCTCGCTCCGCAACTGGCGGTGCGGTCGGACACGTTCCGCATCCGGGCCTATGGCGAGGTGGCGAGCCCGGCTGATCCGGCCCAGGCCGAGGCCTCGGTCTTCGTCGAGGCGATCGTCCAGCGCACAGCCCGTGCGGCCCCGGACGGATTGGGGCGCCGTTTCACCGTCAACTACTTCCGCTGGCTGGGCCCGGGCGACATCTGAGCGCGGTTTCTTCGGCTAGTCCAAAAGACGTAACCGCGGGAGGCAAGCAACGCGCGGCTTTGCGCAACCCCGAGTGAGTCCTTCCAGGCGTTTTGTATGACACTGGCGGCAATCGCGCGGCTCCCGTGCGCGCGCGGGTCTCTCCCTCCACCTCACGATCCCGCCCGTCATGAGCACCCTTCTGGCTCTTCCCCCCGTCCCGCAGGTCGACGTCTCCCCGCCCCGCCCCGTCAAGCCGAGACTGCCCGACAGCCTCTTTTCCCAGCGCCTCCTCGCGCTCGGCAGCGAGAACGCCTTCCGCATCGGCCCGCAGATCCGCGAGCTCGAATTGCAGGGCCACCAGATCGTCAAATGCAACCTCGGCGAACCCGATTTCCCGCTCGCCCGCCACATCGCCGACGAGGTCAAGCGCCAGATCGACGCCGACCTCACGCACTATTGCGACCCGCAGGGCATCCTCCCGTTGCGCGAGGCCATCGCGCGCACCGTCTCCGCGCGCCGCGGCATCGCCGTGACGCCCGACCGCGTCGTCGTCTTCCCCGGCGGCAAGCCCCCCATCGGCCTCGCCCAGCAGGCTTATTGCAACCCCGGCGACGAGGTCATCTACCCGAGCCCCGGTTTTCCGATCTACGAATCGTTCACCGCCTTTGTCGGCGCGCGGCCCGTGCCGCTGCATCTGCGCGAGGAGGCCGATTTCAGTTTCACCGGCGCCGAGCTCGAGCCGCTCATCACCGACCGCACACGCCTCATCTACCTCAACTTCCCCTCGAATCCCACCGGCGGCGTCGCCACGCGCGAGCAGTTGCAGGAGATCGCCGACGTCATCACCCGCGGCGCGCCGCCCAACGCCCGCATCTACTCCGACGAGATATACGAGGACATCCTCTTCGACGGCCACCGGCACGTCTCCATCGCCTCGCTGCCCGGTCTGGCCGAGCGCACCATCATTGTCAGCGGCGTGTCGAAGTCCTTCGCCTGGACCGGCGGCCGCGTCGGCTGGGCGGTGTTCCCGACGGCGGAGGAGGCCGCGGCGTTCAAGAATCTCAACATCAATTATTTTTCCTGCGTGCCCGCCTACAACCAGATGGGCGCGGCCGTCGCGCTCGAGTCGCCGCAGAGCGCCATCGAGATGGCGAGAATGCGCGCGGCCTTCACCGAACGCCGCGACTTCATGGTCGCCGGCCTCAACGCCATCCCCGGCATCGCCTGCCGCAAGCCCGGCGGCGCGTTCTACCTGTTCCCCAACATTGCCGGCATGGCGGCGAACCTCGGCGCCATCGACGCCCACGAAAAACTCCCCGCCGCGCTCCGCGAGCGCACCAGCCCCGCGACGCTCGTGCAGATGTTCCTCCTCTGGCGGCACCACGTCGCCACGATGGACCGCCGCTCCTTTGGCCGCATCGGCTGCGAAGGGATGCACTACCTCCGTCTCTCCATCGCCACCGGCCTGGCCGACCTTCAGCTCGGTCTCGAACGCATCCGCGCCTGCGCCGCCGACCGCGACGGATTCCGCAGCTTCATCCGGGAGGGAGCGCACCTATGCTGACGCCCGACACCACCCGCGCCCCCGCGCCCACGCTGTCCTTCGGCCCGCGCCGCGGTGTCTACCTCGACGCCGCCGAGCGCCTCGCCGCCGAGGGTCCGCCGCTCGATGCCGCCGCCGTCGGGCAACACGAGCAGTTCGACCTCGTCTACCGCACGCTCTGCGCGGTGATGTATAACTACGTGCCGCTCTCCGGCCACCCCGGCGGCTCCATCTCGTCCGGCCGCTTCGTGTCCGCGCTGCTCTTCGGCGCGATGGACTACGACCTCGCGCAACCCTCGCGTGACGACGCCGACCTCGTCAGCTACGCCGCCGGCCACAAGGCCCTCGGCCTCTACGCGCTGTGGGCGCTCCGCAACGAGATCGCCCGCCTCGGCGCGCCCGAGCTGCTCCCCGCCGACGAGAAATTCCAACTCCGGCTCGAAGACCTGCTCGGCTTCCGCCGCAACCCGCGCGCGGCCACGCCGCTCTTCCGCCAGTTCAACGCCAAGGCGCTCGACGGCCACCCGACGCCCGCCACGCCCTTCATCCGCCTCTCCACCGGCGCCTCCGGCGTCGGCCTGCCCGCCTCGCTCGGCCTCGCGTGGGCCGCGGCGGATTATTACGGCGACGACGCCCCGCGCGTGCACATCGTCGAAGGCGAGGGCGGCCTCACGCCCGGCCGCGTCGCCGAGGCGCTCGCCACCGCCGGCACCGCCTCGCTCGGCAACGCCGTGCTCCACCTCGACTGGAACCAGGCGTCCATCGACTCCAACCGCGTCTGCCGCGACGGCACGACGCCGGGCGACTACGTGCAGTGGACGCCCGCGGAATTCGCCTTCCTCCACGACTGGAACGTCGTCCACGTGCCCGACGGTTTCGACTGGCAGCAGATCGCCACGGCGCAGCGCCTCGCGCGCTCCTTCGACAACGGCCAGCCCACCGCGATCGTCTACCGCACCGTCAAGGGCTGGAAATACGGCATCGAGGGCCGCGCCTCGCACGGCGCCGGCCATCCGCTCTGCTCGGGCGGTTTCCAGGCCGCGGTCGCGCCGCTGTTCTCCGGTCGCGTGCGCCCGCTCCCTTGCTGCGAGCCCAACGCCCAGCGTTGCGGCGGCGGTGCGGACGGCGCCTGCGTCGAGCAGTGCTACTGGGAAGCCTTGCAGGCGATCCGCGAGGCGCTGGGCGAACGGCCGGGCCTCGTGCAGGGTTTCAGTGAAAAGCTCCGTGTCGCGCGCGACCGCCTGAACGCCCGCGCCCCCAAGCCGCGCGCCGGCGCGCCGAACCTCGCCGCCGCCTACGCCGCCGCGGCCAGGGCCACGACCGAGGTTCCCGCCGCCCTCCAGCTTGCGCCGGGCGCCAAGACCACGTTGCGCGACGAACTCGGCCGCGTGCTCAACCACTACAACAAGGTCACCGGCGGCGCGCTCGTCGTCGCCGCGGCCGACCTGCTCGGCTCGACCAGCATCAACAAGGCCGTCGACGGTTTCCCGTCGGGCTTCTACCACCGCCGCGCCAACCCGCTCTCACGCCAGCTCGCGACGGGCGGCATCTGCGAAGACGCCATGACGGCCCTGCTCGCCGGCATCGCCGCCTTCGGCCGGCACACCGGCGCGGGCTCCTCCTACGCGGCGTTCAGCGCGCCGCTCGGCCATATCGCCGCGCGCCTGCACGCCATCGGCAACCACGCCCGCGTCTCGCTCGAGGGCGGCGACAACCGGCCGTTCTTCATCGTCTGCGCGCACGCCGGCCTCAAGACCGGCGAGGACGGCCCCACCCACGCCGACCCGCAGGCGCTCCAGCTCCTGCAGGACAACTTCCCGCCCGGCGCGATGATCACGCTCACGCCCTGGGACCCGCAGGAGATCTGGCATCTCGTCTCCGCCGCGCTCGCGCGCCGGCCGGCCGTCATCGCGCCGTTCGTCACGCGCCCGCCGGAGGTCGTCGCGGACCGCGCCGCGCTCGGCCTCGCGCCGGCGTCGGACGCCGTGCAAGGCGTCTATCGCCTGCGCACGGGCCGCGAGGGCCGGCACGGCACCGTCGTGCTGCACGGCACGGGCGTGACCAACGCCTTCGTGTTCCAGACGCTGCCGCTGCTCGAGCGCGCCGGGATCGATCCCAACCTCTACGTCGTCACCTCCACGGAGCTGTTCGACGCGCTGCCCGAGGCGGAGCGCGCGCGGATCTTCCCCGAGGCGCACCAGCAGGAGGCGATGGGCATCACGGATTTCACGCTGGCGACCATGCTGCGCTGGGTGCGTTCCGACCGCGGCCGTGCGCACACGCGCCACCCGTTCCGCCTGGGGCACTACCTCGGCAGCGGTTCGGGCGCCATGGTGCTGGCCGAGGCCGGGCTCGACGGCGCGAGCCTCTTTGACGCGGTCCGTTCCTACGTGGACGCCCGCTGACCCAAAGACGCACACCAAGCACGGCGCGGCCGCAAGGCCGCGCCGCTGCTTTTCGCGGGTAGCGCAGGCGCGTCCCACCTGCGAATTGGGGAGGGTAGGGGGCGCGGTTGCGCGCTGAGTCGGGAAGTTGCGCGAGCGCGCAACCTCCGGACAGAACGCGGGGGCGGCACGAACATTCGCCGTGTTGCGCATGGCGGCCTTCGGTGGCAGGCGAGGGGAGCGGTCCGTCTCCCCCGGGCTTTCCGGGGCCCGATTCAACTCCGGTCTCGAAACAAATTGGTGCCAGGGGCCGGGATTGAACCGGCGACCAAGGGCTTATGAGTCCCCTGCTCTACCACTGAGCTACCCTGGCAGTTTCACCCCGCGTCAGACCGACGAGGAACGGCGTAGAAGCCACATATTCCCGCGGAAATCCACAAGATTTTTCTGCCGTGGCCCTGGAGTTTCGCCGGCCCGATGGTTGACTGCCTGGTGTAAACGGCAGGCGAGACGCCTGCGCTCCGGCCGATGCGGGAGCAGACGCAGAGCGCTTTCGCATTCCCCTCCGCCGCTTTCGTGTCTTTGGTGGTTTTCGTGGGCAACTCATCCTCCTACGACCTCGTCATCCTCGCCGCGGGCCTGGGCAGCCGGTTCGGCGGCCTCAAACAGGTGCAGCCGGTCGGGCCGCACGGCGAGCTGATCATCGAATACTCCGCGTTCGACGCGCTGCGCGCGGGCTTCGATCGGCTCGTGCTCGTCATCCGCAAGGACATCGAATCCGACTTCCGCGCCACCATCGGCCGACGGCTCGAGTCGCGCCTGGCGGTGGACTACGTGTTTCAGGAACTCGGCGACGTGCCCGCGCGTTACCAGACCGCCGCCGCCGCGCGCACCAAACCCTGGGGCACCGGCCACGCCGTGCTCGCGGCGCGCAACACCGTCAGGCGGCCCTTCGCGGTCATCAATGCCGACGACTTTTACGGCGCGGCGGGGTATCGCGCCTTGGCGGCGCACTTCGCCCGCTCGTCCGATTACGCGCTCGTGGGCTACCCCCTGCGGCAGACCTTATCCGAGCATGGCACGGTCAGCCGCGGCCTCTGTGCCATCGACGGCCCCGGCCGGCTGCGAAGCATCACGGAGCTGACCAAGATCGAGAAGACGGACAATGGGGCGCGTCACACGGACGCGGCTGGCACGGTGCAGCGTCTCACGGGCGACGAGATTGTCTCGATGAACTTCTGGGGATTCACGCCGGATCTCTTCCCGCCGTTGCAGGGCTTGTTCGAAGAGTTCCTTGCCGTTCGCGGCGCCGACCCCAAGGCCGAGTTCTACCTGCCCACCGCGTTGAGCGACCTCAACCAGCGGGGGGGGGCCACGGTCGCGCTGCTGCGCAGCGAAGACGCCTGGTTCGGCATCACGTATCGCGAGGATTTGCCGACGGCGTCCGGCGCCGTGCGCGAACTTGTGGCCGCCGGCCGCTACCCCGCGCCGCTCTGGGGCTGAAAATCTCGTCACGGAGACAGAAGGGGAGATACGGAGTTCACAGAGAGTTGCCTCTGAGATCCCGGATCGGTCCTCCGTGCCCTCTGTGCCGAAAATCAAAGATCCGCCAGCAGCGCCCGGAGTTCCCGTTCGGGGTCCTCGTGGTTCTGCGCGAGGGCGAGTTGGAGCGCCTGTTCGAGCCACGGCCTGGCCTCGGCTCCGCGGCCGAGCGAGACGAGCGTCTTGCCGAGGAGGATGCGCGCCATCATCCAGTCGGCCTTCTTCCGGGCGCAAAACTCGAGGTGCGGCAGCGCGGCCTCCGGCCGGCTCTCGCGGAGCAGCGCCTGGGCGAGGCTGAAGCGGAACATCTCGTTCTGCGGTTGCTGCGCAACCAGGGTGGCGAAGCGGGCCGGGCTCATCTCACTCCACGAAGATGACGATCGCGGTCGCGTTGTCCAAGCCGCCTCGCTCGCGGGCCAGCTCGACGAGGCCCTGCGCGGCCTGCTCGGGATTGGCCGCCTGCTGCAGGTGCCGGGAAATCTCGCGCGGGGTGATGCAGCGGGTGATGCCGTCGGTGCAAAGGAGGTAGCGGTCGCCTTCCTGCGCGAAGTGCGCGGAGTGGTCGCCATCGAGCGGCGGGGGCTGGCCGACGCAGCGGGTGAGGGCGGCGCGGTTCTCGTGCAGGATCAGGGCCGGCTCGCCGCGGGCGGCGCGGGCCTTCATCTCGTTCTCGAGGTTGTGCTCGGTGGTGAGGATATCGAGCAGGCCGTGGCGCAGGCGGAACATCGAGCTGTCGCCGACGTGCAGCGTGTGCAGGGCATCGTGGGCGAAATGGGCGAGGGTCAGGGTCGTGCCGATCCCGTGCCGCGGGCTGAGCTGGCGGCCGAGCAGGAATACCGCGTCGTTGGCTTCGCGCAGGGCGGCGGGGTAGTCGAGGGTGTCGAAGCTGCGGTGGGTGTCGAACCAGTGCCGGAGGAAGGCCAGGGCCTTGTGGCTGGCCTGGGCCCCGCCGGGCAGGCCGCCGATGCCGTCGGCGACCGCGTAGAGTTGCAGGGCGTCGTCGCAGAGCGAGCTGTCCTCGTTCTCGGAACGGAGGCAGCCGATGTCACTCAGGGCGAACGAGTGCAACTTCATGCGCCGCAAACCTTGCCGTGCCGCGCGCTAAATGAAAGGACGAAAAATTTCCTCCCGGTTGGCGCGGTTCAACCGCTCGAATTCCGGTTGGGGCAGACAGGCGACGAACTCGCGGCCGTAGGCCTTGGTCAACACGCGCGGATCGAGGATGGTGACGATGCCGCGGTCGGTCTTGTTGCGGATCAGGCGGCCGATGCCTTGGCGGAACTTGCCGAGCGCCTCCGGCAGCGCCAGCTGCGCAAAGGGGTTGCCGCCCTCCGATGCGACCCATTCGGCGCGGGCCTGCGCCACCGGATGGTTGGGCGGCTCGAAGGGGAGGCGTGTGATGACGACCTGCGAGAGCGCGTCGCCGGGCACGTCGATGCCAGTCCAGAAACTCTCCGTGCCGAACAGGACGCCGTTGCCGGCCCGCCGCAGGCGCTCGGCGAGGGCGGACCGCGACACGCCGGCCTCCTGCACGAGCAGAGGCCGGTTTGCTTTGCGGTAATCCGCTTCCAAGCGGCGCGCGAGAGCTTGCAGGTCGCGATGGCTGGTGAAGAGCACCAGCGAGCCGCCGGGCACGGCGAGCGTGCAGAAGCGCACGTAGTCGGTCAGCGCGTCGAGGTCGAGCCGACCCCCGGCCGCGGTGGGTTCGGGAACGTCCTCGGCCAGATAGACGCGCATGTGGCGCTCGTAGTCGAAGGGCGACTTCTCGATCAGCACCTCGACGGTCTGCGCACCGACGCGCTCCCGGAAGGGTTCGATCGTGCTGCCCGTGGCGAGCGTCGCGCTCGTGAGCACGGCCGAGGTGTGACGCGAGAAGAGCCGCTCGCGCAGCTCGGCGGAGACGTCGAGCGGGGCGGAGCGGAGATGGAGCGCCAGTTCGCGCCGCCGCTCGGCGAGTTCCACCCAGAAGACGTGGTCCTTGGGTTTGAGCCGCACCCAGGCCTGGAGGGCGTCGCGGAAGGCGGCCACGCGGCGGGCCTTGGAGCCGACCTCGGCATAGGACGCCGATTCACGGGCGAAACTGCCGCGCAGGCTTTCGAGCTGGGCGACCACGCCGTCGAGCGGCCCTTGCAGCAGGTTGGGGAGGGCGTTGGCTTCGCGCCAGCGGAGCAGTTTCTCCCCGGGGGCAAGCCGCGTGGCGATCTCGCCGAAGAACAGCGCGGCCTGCTCGCGGGCGATCTCGACGGCACGTTGGCCGGCGGTGTGTTCGTGGCGCTTGAAGAGGCCCTTGCGGGTGGCCGGGTTGAACAGCCCGGCGAGGAGCCGGTCGAGGCCGCTTGACGCGAGGGTGTGCCCGAGATGGTCGGTCGCGATGTCGGGCACGGTGTGGGCCTCGTCGAGCACGCCAAAGTCGCCGAGCCGCAGGAGGCCAAGCGGACCCTCGCCATCGGGTTGGCCGCTCACCGCCATGAGCGTGAAGAGCAGGCTGTGATTCACGATCACGAGGTGGGCCGCTTCGCGCTGCCGCTTGGCTTTTTGATAGAAACAGGCCTGCGGGTCGCAGAATTTCGACGAGCAGGCGTCGGAGTCGGCGGAGATTTCGTCGTGCAGCGCGGCCGGGATGCGCTCCTTGAAGTCGAGGAGCAGGCCGGTCGCCGAATCCCGGCTCCAGGCCTCGATGCGCGCGAGCAATTCCTGTTCGGGCGTGGCGAAGAGCGCATGCCGGTCCGCCCGCGCGCGCTTGAGGCGCGTCGTGCAGAGGTAGTTGCCCTTGCCCATGAGGACGGCGCTGGTGAAGCCGCGGTAGGCGGCGAGTTCGGGCACGGACGCGAAGAGCCGGCGGCAATTGGCCAGATCCTTGTCGCGGATCTGCTCCTGCAGGGTCTTGGTGTGGGTGGAGACGAGGAACTGCCGGCGCGTGTCGACCGCGTGGATGATGCCCGGCACGAGATAGGCGAGGCTCTTGCCGACGCCCGTGCCGGCCTCGCTGAGCAGGCTGCGGTCGCCGGCCATCGCCGCCGCCACGGCGCGCGCCATGCGCTCTTGTTCGGGCCGGTGCTCGAGTCCGAGGGCGCGGCACAGCCAGCCGCCGTCCGCGAAGACGGCGGCGGTCAGGGCGGCCGCCTGCGAGGCGGCGGGACCGCCTCCCTCGTTCAAGCTTATCATCGCGGGCGAATCAGCTGATGACGCGCCGCGGGCGCAAATTTATTTGCGGGGCCGGCGGACGCAGGCACCCTCGGCGCATGTCAGCGGAGCAGCGGAACAGCGCGGAGTGGACGAGGGAGTTGATCCGGTTCCTGCAGGAGCAGCCCGGGGTCGCCGCGGTCCGCCTGAACACGGCCGACATGAAGGTTTCCGTCGCCACGCTGGGCCAGGTCGACGCCGGCCGGCTCGAGGCGCAGATCCAGCAGGTGCTGCTCGCGATCGAGGCCAGGCTGGCGGAGAACCGGCGCGGCGGCGGACCGGTGACGCCGCCGGGTTTCGTCGTGCGCCAGGCCGGCAGCACTACCACGGTCGAGCGCCCGACCTGCGAAACGGCGCCGCGCTTCTACCGATGGAAGGAATACTCCCTCGGCGAGGAGGAGCACGCTCACGACGGGGGGCATGGCCCCGGACATGGCGGCGGGGAGGGGGAGTGGAGATTGCTCGGCACGCTCACGGCCACCTGCGGCCTGGCGGGCCTGGCGGGCCTCGCGGCGGAGAAGTCCGGCGCGCCGGACTGGCTGCAGTATGCCCTCTATGGCGTGGCGCTTGTCGCCGGCGGCTGGGATGCGGCGGTCGATGCGTGGGGGAACATCCGGCATCGGCGGCTGGAAATCCATTTCCTGATGCTGTCCGTGGCGGTCGGCGCGGTCTCCGTCGGCGCCTACGGCGAGGCCACGCTGCTGTTGTTCCTGTTTTCCGGCGCCGGCGCGATGGAGGCGTATGCGATGGACCGCACGCAGCGCGAGGTCTCGTCGCTGCTCCACACCGCGCCGAAGGAGGCGACCGTCATCGCGGCCGACGGCAGCCACCGGGTCGTGCAGGTCGGGCAACTGCAGATCGGCCAGCGGCTGGCCGTGAAGCCCGGCGAGATGTTCGCGGCGGACGGCGAGGTCGCGAAAGGCGAGACGGCGAGCGACGAATCGAATCTCACCGGCGAGTCCGTGCCCGTCGGGAAAAGCGTGGGTTCGCCGGTCTTCAGCGGCACGATCAACCTCTGGGGCTCGGTCGAGGTGAACGTCACGCGCCTGCCGGCGGAGAGCACGCTGCAGAAGATCGTCCGGCTCATCCAGACCGCGCAGAAGCTGAAGGCGCCGAGCCAGCGTTTCACCGACCGCTTCGGCGGCAACTACACGCTGCTGGTGCTCGGGGCCGTGGCGCTGATGTTCCTCGTCTGGTGGCTGGGCTTCGGCCTGCCGCCGTTCAAGGGCGCGGAAGGCCGGGCCTCGGCCTTCTACCGCGCCATGACGCTGCTGGTCGTGGCGAGCCCGTGCGCGCTGGTGCTCTCCATCCCGTCGGCCATCCTCGCGGCCATCGCCTGGGGCGCAAGGCACGGCGTGCTGTTCCGCGGCGGCGCGGCGATCGAGAAGCTGGCCGAGATCGACCTCGTGGCGCTCGACAAGACCGGCACGCTCACCACGGGCGAACTGGCCGTGGCGGCCGTCGAGAGTTTCCCGCACGGCCGCGAGTGCGAGCTGCTCGAGCTGGCCTACGCCCTCGAGCGCCATTCGCACCACCCGATCGCGCGCGCCATCGCGCACCATGCCCGCAAGGCGAACGTCTTCGTCCGCGAGATCGCGCGCTTCGAGTCCATCACCGGCCAGGGCGTGCGCGCCCAGGTCGGGGAGGGGCATGTCTACCTCGGCCGGAGGGAGCTGGTCGCCGCCGGGCCCTTCGCCCGGTGGATCGAGAGGGTGCCGCCCGCCGCCGCGGAATTCTCCGAGGTCTGGGTTGTGGCTCCGGGCCTCGTCGGACGGTTGCTGCTCAAGGACCAGTTGCGCGCCGAGTCCCGCGGCGTGCTCGCCGCGCTCAAGGCCGGCGGCATCCGCACCGTGATGCTCACCGGCGACCGCCGGCACACCGCCGAATCGGTGGCGAGGGAACTCGGCTTGGACGAGGTGCTCGCCGGCCTCTCGCCCGAGCAGAAGGTGGAGATCGTCGACGGCTACCGGCGGCAGGGCCGCAAGGTCGCGATGGTGGGCGACGGGGTGAACGACGCGCCGAGCCTCGCCGCCGCCTACGTGTCGGTCGCGATGGGCGCGCGCGGCAGCGACGCGGCGCTCGAGCAGAGCGAGGTTGTGCTGATGCACGACCGCATCGAGAACTTTCTCGCCGCCCTGCGGCTCAGCCGGCGCGCCCGGCGCATCATCAGGGAAAACCTCGTGATCTCGCTCGGCACCGTGGTCGTCATGGTGATCGCTGCGCTGTCCGGCACGATTCCGCTCAGCCTCGGCGTCATCGCCCACGAGGGCAGCACCGTCGTCGTCTGCCTGAACTCGCTGCGCCTGCTGCTCGGCCGCAACGAATAATATTCCAAGGGGCGTGTCGACGCGCCTCAGTCCTCGATCCAGACGAGGTCGCCCGCGCGCACCGCGTCGTAGAGCTCGATGATGTCGAGGTTGCGCATCTGCACGCAGCCGCTGCTGGCGGGCGTGCCGATCTTCTCCTCGTGGTTCGTGCCGTGAATGTAGACGTAGCGCGAATAGGTGTCGACCGACTCGCCGGCCGCGTTGATGCCTGCATTCACCCCGGGTTCGAGGCCGCGCAGCCACAGGATGCGGGTGGTGATGAGATTTTGCAGCTGCTCCTCCGGATCGAATTCGCGGAAGTGCCGGCCGGTGTTGATCCGGGCCTTGAACACGATGCCCGGCGCCGCCCCGGCGCCGATGCGCCCGGCGATCTCGTGCAGCCCGCGCGGGGTGCCGAGGGAGTCCTTGACGTTCGAGGGCGGCCGCCGGGAGGTCGATATGACGTAACTTCTCTCCAGCCGCCCGCCGCGATAGAAGGCCATCAGCTGGCGGGCGATGGAGACGGCCATGACACGCTCTGTCGGCTTGCGGCCAAGAGCGGCACACTTTTCCTTGGTCCGTTCCAATAACTCCCTCACGTGAATACGAAATCCTATCGGGTCGGCATCGTCGGGGCGACGGGAGCGGTCGGTCAAGAATTGATCGGCCTGCTGCAGTCGCGCCAGTTTCCGCTCGCGGAGTTGAGGCTGATGGCCTCCGCGCGCTCCGCGGGCCGCAGCGTCGGGTTCGGCGGGAAGACGCTCACGGTGGTGGAGGCGAAACCCGGGACGTTCGAGGGGCTCGACCTCGCGCTCTTCGCCGCGGAAGGCGCGATCGCCAAGGCGCTCGCGCCCGAGGCCGCGAAGCGCGGCTGCCTCGTGCTGGACAAGAGTTCGGCTTTCCGCATGTCGCCCGAGGTGCCGCTGGTCATCCCCGAGATCAATCTCGCGGCCGCCCGGGCGCACCGGGGCATCATAGCCAGCCCGAACTGCTCGACCGCCGTCGCCCTGATGGGCCTTTGGCCGCTGCACCGGCTGTTCGGCGTCAAGCGCGCCCTCTTCGCCACCTACCAGTCCGTCTCGGGCACCGGCGCCGACGCGATCGACGAACTCGAGGCGCAGACGCGCGCCTACGTGCGCGGTGAGCCGCTCCCGCGCAGCGTCTATCCCTGCCAGATTTTCCAGAACCTCATCCCGCAGGTCGATTCGTTCGGACCCGACGGCTACACGGGCGAAGAGACGAAGATGCGGGAGGAGAGCCGCAAGATCATGGGGCTGCCCGCGCTGAAGGTCTCCGCCACCTGCGTGCGGGTGCCGGTGGTGCGGGCGCACTCGGTGGCGGTCAGCGCCGAGTTCGAACGGCCGGTCGATGCCGCCGCGGCCCGGGAGGCCGTGGCGCAGTTCGATGGCGCCGCGCTGGTCGACGATCCCGCCAACAAAGCTTACCCGACCCCGCTGGATTTCAGCCGCCAAGTGAAGTGCGGCGTCGGCCGCATCCGGGTCGACACGGCCCTCGACAACGGCCTGGCATTCTGGGTGGCGGGCGACAACCTCTGGAAGGGCGCCGCGCTCAACTCCATCCAGATCGCCGAGGCGATGATCCGCGAGGGCATCCCGCTCAAGCCGTCTGCGTAAGGCGGGCGTCGGCGGCCCCGCGAGCCGCCGATCGTCGCTTCCGGGCGCCGGTGGCTTCGGTGGAGGGTGCGGCTGCCACAGCGCCACGAGCATCCTAGCGGCGTCGAACGTCAACGGCGTGGCAGCGGGTATGCCTCAACCCGCTCGGAACGTGTTGAGGTCAACGCGTTCCACCGTCTGATGGCCCCGTGGAGGGCGCGGCTACTGCCGCGCCGTCAACGCGCGAAGCCGTCGGGACGTTCGCGGCGCGGCGGTAGCCGCGCCCTCCAAAACTCATCGTTCGCCCGACTGTTTCCGCCCCGGCTTTCTCCTTGCCGGGGGCGGAAGCCTGCCGTTTCGTCGTCCGAACTTCGGACGCTTAGCTCAGTGGGTTAGAGCATCTCGTTTACACCGAGGGGGTCGGGGGTTCGAGTCCCTCAGCGTCCACCATTTCCCACCCATCGATGAAGCTCCTGCTCGCCACCCGCAAAAGCCCGCTCGCCCTCGCGCAGACCAACATGGTCGCCGCGCGCTTGAAGGAGAAGCTGGGCGCCGATTGCGAATTGCTGAAAATCGTCACCACCGGCGACCGGCAGACCGACTGGTCCCTGATCAAGCAGGGCGGCAAGGGGCTCTTCACCGCCGAGCTTGAACAGGCGCTCCTGCGCGGCGACGCCCACGCCGCCGTGCACAGTTGCAAGGACCTGCCCGGCGAGAACCCCGCGGGCCTCACCGTCGCGGGTTTCCTGCCGCGCGAATTGACGCATGACGTGCTCGTGCTCCGCGAGGGCGTGACGACACCGGCCACGATCGGCACGGGCAGCCCGCGCCGGCAGTTGCAGATCGCCAAGCTGTTTCCGCAGGCGCAATTCACCGAAATCCGCGGCAACGTCGACACGCGCCTCAACAAGATCGCGCGCGGCGATGCCGACGCGACCATCCTCGCTGCCGCGGGCCTGCGCCGCCTCGGCATCGCCAGCTGGCCGGGAGTCGTGTTCCGCCCGCTGAAGTTCGAGGAGAGCGTGCCGGCCGTAGGACAGGGCGCCATCGCCATCCAGTGCCGCACCGAACTCGCGCCGCAGCTGGCGCCGGCGCTCGACGCGGCGACCTTCCGCAACGTGACGCTCGAACGCGCCTTCCAGAACCAGATCGGCGGCGGTTGCCAGGTGGCTTTCGCCGCGCACGCCACCGACGACACGCTGCACTTCTTCCACGAGCGCACCGGCCTGCGCCGCTTTCCGCTCACGGCCGCCGACTTCGCGGCGCCGCCGGCGACGGCCGCGCGCATCCTCAAGGAGCTCGGCTTCTGATGGCCCCGACGCCCACCGCCCACCTGCCGCTCGCCGGCCGCCGCATCGTCGTCACCCGCCCGCGCGAATCCGCCGCTGAATGGCGCGCCGCGCTCGAGGCGCAGGGCGCCGAGGTGATCGAACTGCCGCTCATCCAGGTCACCAAGCACTACGACAAACACACGCTCGTCGAGGTGTTCGCCGAATTGACGCAATACGAGTGGATCGTGTTCACCAGCGCCAACGGCGCGCGCTTCTTCTTCGAGGAGTTCTTCAAGGGCTTCGACGACATCCGCGCGCTCGGCCTCGTGCGCATCGCGTGCGTCGGCGAGGCGACGGCCGACGTCGTGCGCGGCCTGCACCTGCGCGTCGACCTCCAGCCGAGGAAAGCCAACGCCGAGGAACTCGCGCAGGAGCTGATCGCGCGCGAATCGATCGACAGCGCCAAAATCCTCGTCGTCACCGGCAACCTCAACCGCGACACGCTCGTCGACAGACTGCACGAGGCGCGCGCCATCGTCGACCGGCTGCCCATCTACCGGACCGAGGAGACGAACCTCGCCGCCGATCCGATCGCGGGCGACTTCCGCGAGAAGGGCGCCGACGCGATCCTGTTTGCCAGCCCGTCCGCCGTCCAGTCGTTCTTCGACCAAGCCGCCGTGCTCAAGCCCGGCGCCAAGGCCCGCCGCCCGCTCTCCGGCAGCATCGGCGCGACCACCACCGCCGCGATGAAGCAGCTCGGCCTGCCGGTCGACTTCGAGGCGGCGCAGGCGAACCTCGATTCGCTGGTCGAGGTGCTCCTGCGGAAACTCGCCCGCTGATGGACGCGAATCCTCGCGAATCTCGGATTGGATTCGCGGCGATTCGCGTGCATTCGTGGCCCCCAATCCCTCTCCCATGAAAGTCCCGTTCCTCGACCTGAAGCCCCAGCATCAGGCCATCCGCGACGAGGCGCTCGCCGCGCTCGCCGCCACCTACGACGCCACCCGGTTCTGCCTCGGCAAGGACGTGGAGGATTTCGAGAAGGCCTTCAGCGCGCACTTCGGCTACCCGCGCACGCTCGGCATGAACAGCGGCACCTCGCCGCTGCACATCGCGTCGCTCTGCGGCGGCTTCGGTCCCGGCGACGAGGTCATCACCACGCCGTTCACCTTCGCCTCCAGCTGCTGGGGCATCAGCTACGTCGGCGCCAAGCCGGTGTTCGTCGACATCGAGCCCGACACCTGGTGCATCAGCCCGGAGGCGATCGAGCGCGCGATCACGCCGCGCACCAAGGGCATCGTGGTCGTGCATCTCTTCGGCCAGCCCGCGCGGATGGACGAGATCATGGCCGTGGCGGAGAAACACCGGCTGTTCGTCGTCGAGGATTGCGCGCAGGCCGTCGGCGCGCGCTACCAGGGCCGGCCGGTCGGCGCGATCGGCGATTGCGGCACGTTCAGCTTTTATCCGACGAAAAATCTCGGCGCGTGCGGCGAGGGCGGGGCGTTCGTGTCGAAGCACGCCGCCGTGATGGACAAGGCGCAGCTCCTCCGCGTGCACGGCTCGCCGCGGCGCTACCTGCACACGGAGGTCGGCTTCAACTTCCGCATGGACGGCTTCCAAGGCGCGATCCTCACCATCAAACTCAAGCACATCGACGCCTACACCGCGCGCCGCCGCGCGATCGCCGCGAAATACCGCGCCGGAATCAGGAATCCGAACGTCACGCTCCCCATCGTGCCGGCCTACGGCGAGAGCGTGTGGCACCAGTTCACGATCCTGCACCCGCGCCGCGACGCGCTCCGCGCGCATCTGGAGCAGCAGGGCGTCGGCACCGACATCATCTATCCCGGCCCGATGCACCGGCAGCCTTGCTATGCCGCGCTCGGTTACGCCAAGGGCAGTCTGCCCGTGGCGGAGCGCACCAGCGAACGCTGCGTCAGCCTGCCGATCTTCCCCGAACTGACCGACGAACAGGTCGCGCACGTGATCGCCGCGGTGGATTCCTTTGTTGCTTAATAGGAACATCGCCCGCGGCCCATGATCAACGGCGTGCAGCTCAAGGTTTGCGGTCTGACGTCGGTGGCGGACGCCCAGGCGGCGGCGGGCATCGGCGCGGACTATCTGGGCTTCGTGCTGCATCCGGCGTCGCCGCGCCACGTCACCTACGAGAGGTTCGCCCAACTCCAGCCCGAGTTGCCGGCATTGCCCAAGGTCGGCGTGCTGGTCTATTCGGACGTGGACGCGCTGAAGCGCGCGCACGACGCGGGCTTCGACTGCCTCCAGCTGCATTTCCCCAACGAGACGCCGTTCTTCGAGGCGGCGCTGTGGACCGACATCGTGGCGCCGGCGAAGCTCTGGCTCGCCCCGCGCGTGCCGCCGGGCCGGGAACTCGATCCCTGCTTCGTGCCGCTGGCGGACACGTTCCTGCTCGATGCCTACGATCCCAACCGGCATGGCGGGACCGGCAAGACCGGCGATTGGGCGGCGTTCGCCTGGCTGCAGGGCAAGTTCAAGAAAGTCCGCTGGGTGCTCGCCGGCGGCCTCAACCCCGCGAACATCCGCGACGCGCTCGCGCAGAGCCAGGCGCGTTTCGTGGACGTGAACAGCGGCGTGGAGGCCTCGCCGGGCGTGAAGGACCGCGCGAAGCTCGCGGCGCTCGCCGCGGCGCTGAAAGAAGCATGATGGGCCCTGCAACGCTGGCGGCGCTAGGGCGGTGCTAGGGCGGGGCCATGACCTGAAGGCTGCGTGGCCGGATAGAGACGCGAATCTCCGCCGCCTCGGCGTGCGGCTCGCCGTCGGTGTGAATCCAGCCCGGGCCGGCGCGCCGGATGAGAAACCCAGCCCCGGCGAGGCGGCGCACCGCCGGATGGCGGTCGAAATTGCCGAGCCAGAGACGCGGGGCGAGACCGAGACCGGCGAGGGCGCCGAGGCGGCGGACGGCAACGAGGTCGAGTCGGCCGTCGTCGACTCGCGCACCGGGCGCGATCTCGGCGTTGTTGCCGTATTGGGGCGAGTTCGCGACGCAGACCAGCAGGGCGTCGAGGAGCAGCGTTTCGCCGGCAGCCGTGATCTCGCAGTGCTCCGCGCGGAGGTCGCGCAGGAAGGCCGGGCAGAGCCGCAAATAGGACAGGAATCCGCGCCGCTCCAGTCGGCTGAAGCGTTGGGCGATCTCGGCGTCGAGGCCGCAGCCCATCGCGTTGATGAAGAGCCGGCCGTTGGCCGCGCCGGTGTCGATCGGACGGAGGCGGGCCTGGCCGCTGACGAGCAGATCCAGCGCCGGCGCGACGCGCAGCGGAATGCCAAGGTGCCGGGCGAGGCCGTTGCCGGAGCCGCGCGGCACGAAACCGAGCGCGCACTCCGTGCCCACCAGGCCTTGGGCGACTTCGTTGGCCGTGCCATCGCCGCCGACGGCGACCGCGGCGCCGAAGCCCCGTTGCGCCGCGTCCTTCGCCAACTCGGTCGCGTGCCCGGGCGCGCGCGTGGCGACGAGTTCGATTTGCGGGGAGTGGCGGGCGCGGAACTCCCCGAGTTGGCGCACGAGTCCGGGGGTGCGCCGGTTGTGGCCGGCGGCGGGATTGAAGATCAGACGGAGGCGCATACGGCTCCTTCACAGCGCAGCGCGCGTCTCCACGACAGCACGACGATCCAGGCCAGCAGCATGGTCGTGATCGTGTGGCTGAGGTAGTGCGCGCCCTTGAGCATTTGGTAGCCCCCCATCCACCAGCCGACACCGAGTCCGAGCGTCAGCCCGCCCAGCCGCCACCGCAGCGATCGGCGCAGCCAGGCGAGCGCGACCAACGCGAAGCCTCCGCTCGCATGACCGGCGGGGAACCCATGGCCGCGCCGCGTCGGCCGGTCGTCAGTCGGATAACGCCCGAGGAGCTTCACATACGGCACATCGCCGCCGTAGCGTCGGATTTCCGAAGGGCAAAAGGTGTTGGTCGCACTCTTGCCGAGGCCGGCCAGGGCGGGGACGGTGGCAAGGGTGAGGATGGCCGTGAAAAGCTCCCGTCGTCCGAACCGCGCTCGTTCGCGCCAGCGGGCGGGGCCGAAGGCAAAAAGCAGCAGAGCGGTGGCGACGGCGAAAAGGGCGATCTTGGGGCCGTTATAGAAAACGAGTCTCCCGATGGGTTCGCGCGCGTCGACAATCCACTGCCGCTGGGCGGAATCGTAGAAACGGTCCTGCAGCAGGAGATCCAGCGGGGTGAATTCGAAGAGCGCGACGGACGCGGCCAAGGCCAGCAGGGCCGGCCGGAGGCTACGGTCGAGGAGATCGCGCACTGGCCGCAGGCTCATGGGGCCGAGGCTGGCGCTTTCTTGCGGCCGAGCAAGCGCTTGAAGTCGAAGTTCAGCCGCACCTTGGCCGTGGCGCCGAAGTCGGCGCCGTCGGGGCCGCGGGTCGCGCGCAGACCGAAGCCGAGCAGCCACTGGCCCTTGGCGCCGAAGGTGTAGCGCTGGGGCACCTCCCAAACGACGCCTGGCCGGAGGCTGACGACGTTGCCGTCGAGCGGGCCGCCGATGCGGTCGCTCGTGGTCCAGGAGGTTTCGAGCGTGTAGGTGCAGGGCGCCACGCGCCAGACGAGGCCGCCGCTCAGTGTGGCGGTGTCGTCGCCCAGTTCGTTTTTGCCCGGCGTCACAGGGCGGAAGGTGCGGTTGACGAGATTGGCGCCCAAGCCCCAGAAGACGCGCACGTCGGGATGCCGCGCGAGCGGGCGCGCCAGGGTGAAATAGGGGGCGATGTGCACGAGCCCGTCGCTGATGTCGCTCGGCGGCGAACCGAGCGGGTGGGTGTAATCGAGGCCGACAGCCGTATCCCAGTTCGTGAACGGCCGATGCCCCAGGCGGTATTTTGTCCCGAAATGGATTTGGGAGAAACCGGCGTCATCGAGGAAGGGCACTTCTTTCAGGCCGTGCGAGAAGTAGCTTTCGACGTCGAGGGTCGCCTCCCAGTTTTCGGTCAAACCGTAGCGGAGACCGAGAGGGGTCCGGATGTGCGCGCGGTTGGAAAGATCACCCAGGCGCGGATGCACGATGAGCCGCAGGGAGCTCTTTTTCTCCGTGCCGGGCAGCTGGGCGTTGAAGATGCCCTGGATCCTCAGCGAGCTGTCGGTGAGTTCCGGATTGGCACGGAGACAGAGTGGGGGCGCGAGCAGCAGCGCCAGCGAGACGGCGACGAGGCGTTTCATCGCGGCTCAGTGGGCGTCGGCGGTGGTGGCCGTGGTGGCGGCGCCCGCCCGGGAGGCCGCGGCGTATTCCTCCGGGGTGATGCTGCGGTAGCGGCGGTTGACGTAAAGATAGTGGGCCGACTCGTAGAACCCGATCGCCTCCTCCTCCGATTCAGGGTTGCGCTCCGCGGACCGCATCTGGCGCGTGGATCGATCGACCCGATAGCAGGAGATGCCCCGCTGCGGTTTCAGCACGACGAAAGAACCGTTCCCGAGGCGCCCCAAGCGCTGATAATTGCCGATCAGCGCGTGCGCGGTGTCCGGGGCGGCACGGCGGACGTCATGGCCGAAAAAGCGCGAGGCGTAGCTCCAGTTGAGCAGGCCGAGCAGCGTCGGCGCGTAATCCATCTGGCTCGTGAGCGTGGCGATGCGGCCGGGCGCGACCTGGCCGCCGGGCGCGTAGATCAGGAGCGGAATGTGGTAATTCTCGACCGGCAATTCGCTGCGGCCCGCGCTCGAGGCGCAATGGTCGGCGACGATGACGAAGACGGTGTGCTTGAACCAAGGTTTCGACCGGGCGTCGCGGAGGAACTTGCCGATGGCGTAGTCGCTGTATTTCACCGCGCCGGCGCGGCCGGAGATCTTCGACGGGAGGTCGATGCGCCCCTCGGGAAAGGTGTAGGGACGGTGGTTCGACGTCGTCATGACGAAGAAGTGGAACGGCTTCCCCGCGGCAGCGGAGGCGTCGGCCTCGCGCATCGTCCAGCGGTAGAGATCCTCGTCGCAGGCGCCCCAGGCGTTGGCGAAGGTCACGTCCGCTGCGGCCACGCTGTTGCGGTCGATGATGCGGTAGCCGTTCTCGCCGAAGAAGTGGTTCATGTTGTCGAAGTAACCGTAG
>PNKG01000016.1 GCA_013822585.1 Opitutus sp.
CCCTTCAAGGAGGAGGTGCTCGTCGAGAAGGCCGGCCGCATCATCGAGCTCAAGCCGCTGACCGACGGCCCGGCCAAGGCCCGCTCCATCTTCGATCCCGCCACGCTCCTCATCGTCGAGGACAAGCCCGCCATCGTGCAGCAGATCCAGGAGGGCCTGAAGCACACCCCGTGGAAGATCCACGGCGTGAGCACGCAGGGCGAGGCGATCGACTTCTGCACGAAGACGCCGCCCGACCTCATCATGATCTCGCTGTCGCTGCCCGAGGAGGCGGCGTTCACGCTCTTCCGCCTCATCCGCACGAACGTGAAGACGAAATACACGCCCGTCTTCGGCCTCGTCGTGAAGACCGAGACCGGCCCGCAGCAGCAGGCGCAGACCGTCGGCTTCACCACCGTCATCACCAAGCCGATCGATCTCGGCGAGCTCGAGACGAAGGTCGCCAAGGCGATGAACCTCGACACCTCCCAGCGCTACTTCGCCATCGAGGGCGAGTGCCTCGTCATGCGCGTGCCAGAGAACTGCTCGCAGTCCGCCATCGCCGAGGTCACCACCTACATGAAGCCCAAGATGGCCGAGGCGGTCGACGCCGGCCACAACAAGGCCGTGATCGACGTGCACCAGCTCAAGTCGCTCCACATGGGCGTGATCAAGCTCCTCGTCCATGCGATGCAGACCTGCCGCGAGCTCGGCATGCAGTTTGCACTCGTGGGCAACAGCCAGATCGCCACCGAGTGCAAGGGCTTCGAGGACACCCGCTCGTGGTCGTTCTACGAGAACCTCGACGAGGCCAAGGCCAGCCTGGCCAAAACGCCCGCCTTGGCCGCCGCTTCCTGAGTCGCCGGGCCGGCTTCTCAGCGGCCGGCCGACCGGAGCACTTCCCCGAGCGCGGATGCCAGCCCGGCGAGCTCGACCGGCTTGTCCAGGACCCGGGTGAGCGGGTCCTTCGCGAGTTCGCTCCGCTGGGCCGGGCCCAGGTTGCCGGAAACGAGCAGGGCGCGCAGCCCCGGGTGCGACTGCCGGAGCTTTTGGAGAAACACGATGCCCGACATCGCGGGCATCGCGTAATCCGTCACGACGACATCGATCCGTCTGGGGTCGTCGCCCTGGATGTGGGCCAGGGCCTCGACCGGCGAGCGGAATGCCGCCACCTCGTAGCCGAGGCGGGCCAGCACGGCGGAAAGCGCGGCGTTGCCCTGGGGATCGTCGTCCACCAGCAGGACGCGCTCGCCGCGGCCGCGAGGGTAGGCGGGGCCCGGGGCGGAGGGCGGTGCATCGCTCAGGATGGCCGGCAGGTAGATGTCGAAGCGTGTGCCTTGTCCCGGCGTGCTGGCCACGCGGATGGCACCGCCGTGCGCCCTCACGATGCCGTGCACCGCGGAGAGGCCGAGCCCTGTGCCTTCGCCCGCCGGGCGGGTGGTGAAGAACGGCTCGAAGATGCGCTCCAGCACGGCCGGCTCCATGCCGCAACCGTTGTCCGTCACCGACAGCTTCAGGGTGGTGCCCGGGCGCAGCGGGGCGAGCCCGGCGGCCTCCTCCGGCGTGACCGTGCAGGTGTTGAGTTCCACGAGGACACGGCCGCCCGACTCGGGCAGCGCCCGCCAGGCGTTGGTGCCGAGGTTCATCACGATCTGGTGGATCTGCGTGGCGTCGGCCAGCACCGGCGGGCAGTCTCTGGCCACCCGGCGCTCGATCTTCACCATCGCGGGCAGGGAGGAGCGCAGCAGGTCGAGCGCTTCGTCGACCACCGCCTGCAGCCGGGTCGGCACGAGCTCCTTGTGCATGTCCTTCCGGCTGAAGGTGAGGATCTGCCGGACGAGGTTCTTGGCGCGCAGTCCGGAGGCCCCGATCTGCTCGACCCATTGCCGCGCCGGATGCGCTTCCGGGACGTCCAAGCGGGCGAGCTCCACGAAGCCGAGCATGCCGGTGAGGATGTTGTTGAAGTCGTGCGCGATGCCGCCCGCCAGGGTGCCGAGGGAATCCATCTTCTGGGCTTGGCGGATCTCCTGCTCGGCGCGGCGGCGCAGCTCCTCGGCCTCGAGTTGTTTCGTGATGTCGCGCACGGCGGCGGCGACGAGCATGCCCTCCTCGGTTTCGATCGGGCTGAGGCTGATGTGCGCGGGAAACACCGAGCCGTCCTTGCGCCGGGCATGGAGCTGCGACTCCGCCCCGCCCATGCGGCGCGGGCGGGCGTGGGCGACGTAGTGGTCGCGATGCGCGACGTGCCTGGCCCGCGCGTCCTGTGGCATGAGCAGCTCCACCGGCTGGCCGATCGTCTCCTCGCGCGTCCAGCCGAAGAGGTCCGCGGCGCGCTGGTTGATCTGGCGGATGATGCCGGCGCGGTCCGTCATGACGATGGCGTCGGGGGAGAACTCGAAGAGGGCGCGGAAGCGCGCGTGGCTGCGCTGCCGTTCCAGCTCAGCCCCGAGCGAGACGGCGAAAAGCCCGAGGATCGACTCGACGCGGCCGACATTCGCCCAATGGCTGTTGCTCGCCACCCCCACGAGGCCGAGGATGTGGTTGCTGTTGTCCTTGATCGGCACCGAGCCGTAACCGCGCGGGGTCGAGCTTCGCACCCAGGCGCCGACCGGGAAGCGCGCACTGACGTCGTCGGTGATGATCGGCTGGCCGCGGCGGAGGACCTCGGCGCAGGCGCCGCACGCGAGTTCGTGCTTTTGCTCGGCCAAAAAGCGCCCGTCGTGGCAATGCGCCACGAGGTGGATCAGCTCGGGTTTCGACGGATCCCACAGACCGATGAAGGCGTCCTCTGATTCGAGCAGTTCGGACAGCCTCCGCGCGGCGGCCTGGAAATATTCGGTGCCGCTGAGCTGCACGAGTTCCGTCGAAAGCGCGCGCAGCGCCAGCTCGAGCAGCTTTTGTTCGGTGACTTCAGTGACGGTGCCGATGTAGCCGCTGACTTCCCGGCTCCCCGGGGGCATGACCGGCTCGGCCTGACCCAGCACCCATGCGGTCCGCCCGGTCTGCGGGTGGACGAAGCGGTATTCGAGGGTGAAGGAGGCGGCGCTGCGCCTGGCGGCGTCCCAGGCGGCCAGCACCCGGGGGCGGTCGTCGGGATGCAGGGTCGCGCCCCAGGCGGGGCCCTGCGCTTGGTCGAGGTCGAGCCCGGTGATCTGGGTCCAGCGGGCGCTGACGAACCGGCAGAGCCCCCGCGCGTCGGTGGCGAAGATGCCGGCGGGGGAGGCGTTGGCGAGCTGGCGGAAGTTCTCCTCGCTGGCGGCGAGCTGCTGCTTGGCCTCCTTGCTCTCCGTGATGTCGGCGACGAAGCCCTCGATGCTGATGAGCCGCTCGCCCTCGAAGATGCCGCAGCCCTGGTCCCACACCCAGCGCTCCGCGCCGTCGGCGCGGCGCACCCGGTATTCGAATTGGTAGGGACGGTGCGAGGCGCGGACGGCCTCCGTGCCGTCGAGGATGCGGCGCAGGTCGTCCCGGTGGATGAGGCTGTGGTAGCCGGGCCGGGCGGCGATCAGCTGGGCCGGGGAATATCCCAGGAGCTCGCGGGCGCCTTCGCTGACGTAGGCGAGCGCATTTTCCTGGCCGGGTTGGAAGCGGTAGGCCATGCCGCGCAGGTTGCCGAGCAGGGTGCGATGGCGGCGTTCGGCCTCCTGCAGCTCGAGTTCCGCCTGTTTGCGGTCCGTCACATCGCGGATGGCCGATTGGGTGCCGACGATGCGGTCGTTCTCGAGCACGGGCGAGACGCGCACTTCGAACCAGCGGCGCTCGCCGTCGCGCCGCTGGCCGATGTATTCGTAGAGCGTCGGGACGGACTCGCCCGCGATGCGCCGGTCGTGCCGGTCGCGGAGCAGGGAGCGGTGTTCGGGGGCGACGTAGGACTCCAGGGAGACGTGCGACAGTTCCTCCCGGGATAGGCCCATCATCTCCAGGAAGCGGTCGTTGGCGAAAACAACCCTCCCGTTCACGTCGTCGACGATGAGCGCGTCGCTGATGTTTTCCACCACGCGCTGGTAGCGCTTCTCGCTCTCGCGCAGGGCCTGCTCGGCCTGCTTGCGGAGCGTGACGTCCTGCATGGCGCCGAGGAGGCGGATCGCGCGCCCGGCCGCGTCGCGCACGATGTGCGCCCGGTCTTCCACGTGGGCGTAGGTGCCGTCGGCGCGGCGGAAGCGGTAGTCGGCGCGCCAGACGTCGCCGCTGCCCTCCAAGGCGGCGGTGACGCTGGCGGTGACGCGGTTGCGGTCATCGGGGTGCAGGTGCGCGCGCCAGAAATCCCCGTTGCGGGAAGCCGCCTCGCTGTCATGGCCGTAGATTGTCTTGAATCGCTCGCTCCACCAGATGGCGCCGGTCGAGAGGTCCTGGTCCCAGATGACATTGAAGACGGCACGGTTGACGAGGCGGAAGCGCTCCTCGCTCACCCGCAGGGCGCGCGTGCGCTCCTCGACGAGGCGTTCGAGCTTGGCGTTCAGCTCGCGCAGGGCGGCTTCGGCCTGTCTGCGCGCCGTGACGTCGCGGAACAGGCCGCGGGTGGAGACGGGGCGGCCTTCCTCGATGCGCACACTGAGGTTGCCTTCGAGCTCGATGCGGCGCCCGTCACGGGCGACGAAGGCGACGTCGACCAGGCCGACCTGCTCGCCCTCCATGAGGCGGCGGAATATCGCCGTGCAATGCTCCCGGCACTCCGGATGGATGATCGAGAAGACGCTCAGGCCTTTGGCCTCGTCCTCCGTGTAGCCCAGGATCTCGCACCAGGCGCGGTTGACGAAGAGCAGGGTGCCGTCGGGGGCGGCGCTCTGGATGAGGTCGCTGGTGTTGTCGAACAGGTCGCGCAGGCGGGCCTCGCTCTCGCGGCGGGAAGCCTCGGCCTGTTTGCGCTCGGTGATGTCGAACCATCCGCCGACAATCTCGACCGGGTGGCCGCCCGGGTCGCGGACGAGGCGCAATTCGTCGCGCATCCAGCGGTAGGCGCCATCCGCATGCCGGAAGCGGTATTCGTGCACGTGCGAATCCTGCTGGAAGAGCTTGGGCAGGTCGGCGAAGAGCCGCGGGGCGCCCTCGGGGTGGACATGCGCGGCCCAGAATCCCGGGTCGCGGGTGAAATCTTCCGGCGAATAACCGAGCTGGGCTTTGATGTTGTCGGAGATATAGGTCGCGCCGTAGTCGCCGGAGGCACGGCACGAATAGACGACGACCGGGGAGGCGGACAGGAGGAACTTCAGCCGGGCTTCGCTCGCATACAACTCGGCGGAGCGTTGCCGGACGGCGGCCTCGAGCCGTTCGTTGTCGGCGCGGAGCAGCTGCTCGACCTTGTGTTTGTAGAGGGCGGCCTGGAGCGTGGCGTGGAGCTCGCGTTCCTCGAAGGGTTTGACGAGGTAGCCGGAGGAGCCGGTCTGCACGGCCTCGTCGACGAGCTTGGGGTCGGAAAAGGCGCTGAGGAAGATGACGGGGATGTCGCGCTGCGCGCGGAGCCGGCGGGCGGCCTCGATGCCGCTCATCGGCCCGGCGAGGCGGATGTCCATCAGCACGAGGTCGGGGCGCAGGTGGAGGATTTCCTCGAGCGCCTGTTCGCCGTGGGCGGCCTGGCCGCACACCGCGTAGCCGAATTGCGCCAGCCGGTCGCCGATTTCCATGGCGATGAGCGCCTCGTCTTCGACGAGGTAGATCCGGATGGGCGGTGTGGACGGCGCGGGCATGAAGGCGGGGAGAGCGGGCGGTTCAGCAGGTGGCGGGCTGCGGCGCGGGGGTCGTGCAATCCGGGCAGCGGGTGGGGACGAAACGGGGATCCGCGGCGGTCAAGTGGTCACCGAGCGGGCGCCAGCGGGCCGTGTGATCCTGGATGCGGTGGCAAACGGGGCACACGTCCAGCGTCATCTTCGCGTCGTCCGACGGCTGCGGGCCGGCGCGGCGCAGCGCCTCGTGTTCGCGGTGTTTGTGCAGCGCGACCTCGATGGTGGCGCGCAGCTCGCCTTCGTCCACGGGCTTGGCGACGTAGCCGAACGGCCCCGTGCGCACCGCGTCGGCCACGGTCGCGGTGTCGGAGTAGGCGGAGAGGAAGACCACCGGCGCCGTGCTGGTGGCGCGCAGGCGCGCGGCGGTCTCGATGCCCGACAGCCGGCCGGGCAGATTGATGTCCATCAGCACGAGATCGGGGCGCAAGCGGGGGATTTGGGCCAGCGCCGTCTCGCCGTGCATGGCATGGCCGCAGACATGGTAGCCGAGTTGGCCGAGGATTTCCCTGAGCTGCAGGGCGATGACGGCCTCGTCTTCGACGAGATAGATGGCGGAATTCCGGTTCATGCGGGGGCGGGATCGGTGGGGAGTGGAAAGGAGATCGTGACGCGCCCGCCGGGGCCGGCGCCGACGGTGAACTCGCCGGCGAGCTGGGCGACGAGGGTGGCGATCAACTTCCAGCCGAAGGAGTCGGTGGTGTGAGGGTCGAAGCCGGCGGGGAACCCCGCGCCGTCGTCCTCGACCGCGAGCTGCACGCGGCCGTCGGCGACGGCGAGGCGCACGGCGGCGCCGCCGGGATGTTCGCCCGGGTAGGCGTATTTGATCACGTTGGTCACGAGTTCGGCGAGGATCATGCCGACGGGGAGAGCGGTCCCGACCGGCAGTTTCACCGGCGTGGCCGAAACGGCGAACGGAATCCGCCGGCCGCGGGCGTCGCGCGCGGCGGCGAGGTCGGCGACGAGGGCCTGCAGGTAGTCGGCGAAATCCACGGCGGCGAGATCGCGGGAGCGGTAGAGCTTCTCGTGGACGACGATCATGGCCTTGAGCCGCGCGCGGGCCTCCTCGAAGGCGGCCGCCGCCTCGGAGCCCTGCACTTTCTTCGCCTGGAAGAAGAGCAGGCCGGAGACGATCTGGAGATTGTTCTTCACGCGGTGGTGGATCTCGCACAGCAGGATCTCCTTCTCGGCGAGCGCCCGGCGGATGGTTTCCTCCGCCCGCACCTGCTCGGTCACATCCTGCACGGTGCCGCGCGACCGGAGCGGCGTGCCGTCGGGCGCGAAGTCGGTCTCGCACTGCTCCTCGACGTGTTTCACGCGCCCGTCGGGCATGAGCAGACGGTGGGTGATGCGATAGGGCCTCCGGTCGCGCAGCGAGCCGGTGTAGGCGGCGTTCACCGCCGCGTGGTCGTCCGGATGGACGGCGTTGAGGAAGGCCTCGTAGGAGGCGCCGAAGCGCGCCGGATCGATCTCGAAGAGGCGGAAGATCTCGTCGCTCCAGTGGAGTTTGTTCCCCGTCAGGTCCAGCTCCCAACTGCCCAGGCGCGCAATGCGCTGGGCCTCGTTGAGCCGTTCTTCGCTGGCGCGCAGGGCTGCCTCCGCACGCTTCCGCTCCGCGATGTCACGGACAATGGCCACGAAGCGCTCCTCGCCGCCGGCCGTGCGCACGAACTGGAGATTGATTTCCACCGGGACATCCTGCCCGTCCTTGTGCCGGTGGAGGGTCTCGAACACATGCATCTGCTCGCGGCCGTCAACCAGCGGTCGCACCATTTCGCGGAACCGCGCGGGCGTGAACTCCGGCTTGATGTGCACCGGCGTCATGCCGAGCAGTTCCGCCTCGCTGTAGCCGACCTGACGCCGCGCGCCTTCGTTCACATAAACGAAACGGAAATCGTCGGGGCGAAACATGAAGACGCAGTCCAAGGTCTGATCCAGCGCGGACTTGAACCGGGCCAGTTCCGCCTCGCGCTCGCGCAGCGCCAGTTCCGTCTGTTTCCGCTCCCGGATGTCCACGACCACTCCGAGCATGCGCTCGGGCCGGCCCTTGGCGTCGCGATACACCCGTGCGTGATCGCCCAGCCAATGAATCGAGCCGTCGGGCCAGCGCACGCGGTAGTCCATGACGAAGAGATCGCTCCCGGCCAGCGCCTCCTCGATCCGGCGGTCCACCTCGGCGCGGTCGTCGGGATGGATGGCCGCGCTGAATTCGGCGACGTTGGCATGGCTGGCGCCCCGCGGGAGCCCGAACAACGGACCAAGATGTTCGGAGTATGCGAGCGCGCCGCTCCCGATTTGCCATTCCCAGAAGCCGACCTTGGCGGCTTCCGTGGCCAGATCCGTCCGTTCTTTTTCCAAGCGCAGCAGCTCCGCCGCGTGCTTGCGCGCGGTGATATCCGTGCGGATGGCCACATGCTGCAACGGTTTCCCATCCGCGCCGAGGAAGGGCACGAGGGTGGTGTCGACCCAGTAGATCGAGCCGTCCTTGGCGCGGTTGCAGATCTCGCCCTTCCAGACCTGCCCGCGGCCGATGGCCGCCCACAGTCCGCGGATGAATCCCTTGGGATGGAACCCCGAGTTGACGATCCGGTGGTCCTGCCCCAGCAGCTCCTCGCGGGAGTATTGCGACAGGGCGCAGAACTTGTCGTTGACGTAGGTGATCCTCCCGCGCGCGTCGGTGATGGCGACGATCGCGTGTTCGTCGAGCGCCGTCTTCATGTCATGCAGCTCGCGCAGGACGCGCGCGGTCTCCATCTCGGCGTGTTTCTGGCGCTCGATGTCGCTGATGGTGCCGGACATCAGCGTCGGCTGCCCGGCGGCATCGCGCTCGACCTGGCCGCGGGAGCGGACCCACCGGTGGCCGCCATCCTTGCCGCGCAGCCGCATCTCCACGTCGAAAACCTCGCCCTGCCGCAGATGCGCCTGCACCGCCGCCCAGACGCGGTCCCGGTCGTCCGGGTGGACGAGGCTGGCGAAGGAATCCACATGAGGCCTGAGATCGCCGCGCCGGTAGCCGAGCATCCCGAGCCAGCCGTCCGAAAAATAGTCCTCCCCCGTGGCGACATCCCACTCCCAGAGTCCGTCATTCGTGCCGCGTTCGGCGCGGCGCAGCCGGGTTTCGCTCAGGTGCAACGCCTCGATCGTGCGCTTGCGCTCGGTGATGTCGGTCACCAGCGCGAGCGCGCCGGCGTGGGCGCCCCGGGCGTCGGCCACCGGGCTGATCGAGAAGAGGGTCCAGAGCGGTGCGCCATCGCGGCGGAGCAGCTTGATTTCGAGCGATTCGCCGGAGCTCCGTTGGCCGCGCCCGGCGTTCTCTGCGGCGAACTCCCTCCCTTCCCCGTCCATGAAATCCGACGGCGGCCGCCCGAGCATCTCCTCCGGCGTCCAGCCCAACATCCGGGCCAGGGCCGGGTTGACGTAGGTGGTGCGCGATCCGGCATCGGTCGTCCAGATGCCCTCCCCGGCGGACTCGACGATCTGGCGGTAGCGGTCTTCGGTGGCTTCGAGTTTTTCCCGGAGGCGCCGGGTGCTGCGCCAGTAGACTGCGGCCAGAGTGGCCAGCAGGCTGAGATAAACCGCCAGCGCCCAGGCGCCGGCGCGGAGGAAGGGGGCGTTCACCACGCGCAGGTCGGTCTTGTAGACGATGCCGATCCGGAGCGAGGGCACCGGCGTGTAGGCCGCCAGCACGCGGACGCCGCGGTAATCGCGCAACTCGCCCCTGCCCCGCCGGCCCTCCAAGGCGTGGTAAAGTGGTCCTCGATAGCCATCGTAGTCCAATTCGGCGGCGGTTTCGAAAACGCCGGCCGGCGTCGCCCGCAGAACCTGCAGGCGGTCGCCGACCTTCTGGCCGATGACCAATTCCTCGCCGCCCCGCCGGCCGATGTAGCCGGCCAGACCCTGTTCGATCTGGTGCAACGTCGCCCCGCGGGCGCCGTGGGGGTGGGCGGCCGTGCTGTATTTCGCATCGAAGCGGGCCACGGCCTCCATCACCCCGGCCAGCGTCTCGGCGGCACGCTCCATCTCGTCGAGACGCTCCCGCCGGGCGGTGGCATAGAGCAGCCAGACCGCGATTGCGCCAGCCAGCAGCGAGACCACCGAGATGGTGGCGACGATCTTCCCAAGGTTCGCCCACGGGGACCGGTTCATGCGTGGCTTCCCGGGCAGGCGAAACTCCGGGCAGCGCCCCGTCCGCCGATGGCCGGCGCCGGTCGCATCCTGCCGCCGGAATCGCCGCTCAAGTCGGGATGGTTCGGGGACGGAGCGGAGGTTGCGGAGAGCATGGCGGGGCGATCGGTGGGCACGACGCCTTCAACGGAGCGGGCGTTACGCCTGAAGCAATCCGGCTTCCGGGCCAGCGCCACATAGTCGGCGGCGGTCATTGCGCACTGGCCCCGCACCGTCCGTGCCGACGTTGGCCCGAGGTTTGCAAAAGGTCGGAACACCTCTGCCACTATCAAGCCTTTGGTGGCGCCACGCGCTCGTGCAGCAGCGCGTCCAGCTCGGAGTAGACGAACGGCTTCCACGACACGCGGTCGGCCCGGAATCTGCGGTCGGCCTGCATGTAGTCTCCCGGGATGCGCGCCCCGCCGCCCGGCATCCAAGACTTGGGAAGAACAGGACTGCATGATGGATTCGGCAGGGTGAAAGCGAGGCATTCCCGAAAGAAGAATGGGGAGTAAACCCTAGGCAAGTGGATAAATCATGATCAGGGTTTCCTCTGCGTTGCATGGGCGCAGGACCGAGGTCGATCGCGGGGGGAGCGGTGAGGGCAGAAGGCGGAGGACATGGGAGCCAGTCAGGACGAGGGATGGCGGCCGGCACCGTTGTGGCCGGGCAGGGGGAATGTGACCGTGACGCGGGCGCCCGGGCCGGCGCCGAGGGAAAATCCGCCGCCGAGCTGCGCGACGAGGCCGGTGATCAGTTTCCAGCCGAAGGAGCTGGCGGTGTGCGGATCGAAACCGGCGGGGAAGCCCGCGCCGTCGTCTTCGACCGCGAGCTGCACGCGGCCGTCGGCGACGGCGAGGCGCACGGTGGCGGCGCCGGTGTGTTCGCCCGGGAAGGCGTATTTGACGACGTTGGTGAGCAGTTCGGCGAGGATCATGCCGGCGGGCAGCGCGGTCTCGATGGGCAGGTGCAGCGGCACGGTCGACACGTCGAAGGGGATCAGCCGGCCGCGGGCGTCGCGCGCACTCGTGAGTTCGGCGACGAGGGAGACCATGTAGTCGGCGAAGTTCACGTCGGCGAGGTTGCCGGAGCGGTAGAGTTTGTCGTGGACGAGGATCATCGACTTGAGCCGGCCGCGGGCCGCGCCGAAGACCTCGATCGCCTCCGCGTCGCCCAGCTTCTTCGCCTGGAAGTGCAGCAGCCCCGAGATGATCTGGAGGTTGTTCTTCACGCGGTGGTGGATCTCGCGGAGGAGGATTTCCTTTTCGCGCAGGGATTCGGCGAGTTTGCGCTCGGCCAGCTTGCGGGCCGTGATGTCGATGAGGATGTTCAGTCTGTGGGCTGCGCCTTCGATCTCGATCCGGCGCGCGCTGTAGCTGATCTCGACCAGGCCGCCGTCCTTGCGGCGCAGGGTCACCTCGTGGTTGTCGGCGCGGCCGGTGGTGTCGACTTCGGCGAGGATTCTCGCGCGTTGCGCGAGGTCGGTCCACAGGCCGAGTTCGCGCGTGGTCCGCCCGAGCATCTCGTCGACGGTGAAGCCGAGGATGCGCTGGGCGGCGGCGTTGAGCTGGACGAGGCGGCCTTCATGGGCGGTGGAGATCGAGATGAGGGCGGGGCTCTGTTCGAAGATGGCGCGGAGTTTGCTGGTTTCGAGGGCAAGGGCGGCTTCGGCGGCCTTGCGGTCGGTGATGTCCTGGAGGATGTTGAGGCTGTAGCGCTGGCCGCCGATGACGATGAGCGTTCCGCTGTAGAGCACGGTGAAGAGGGAGCCGTCGCGGCGGCGCATGCGGGCCTCGTAGCCGTCGATGCGGCCGTGGGCGCGGAGAAGGCCGAGGTATTTCTCGCGGTCGGCGGGGTCGGCCCAGAGGCCGAGTTCGACGGAGGTGCGGCCGCGGGCTTCGGCAAAGGAGTAGCCGAAGGCCTTTTCGCCGGCGTGGTTGACGGCCACGAATTCGCCCGCCGGCAGGCTGAGCAGGCCGATGATCACCGGGCTGTTGTCGAACACGGCGCGGAAGCGCTGTTCGTTTTCGCGCAGGGCGATGGTTTGGGCTTCGGCTTCGCGCACGGCGTCCTCGTAGATGGAGGCGTTGTGCAGGGCGAGGGCGGCGAGCCGGGCGAGGAGCTGGCCCTTCTGGATGTCGTCGAGGGTGAAAGGGTGGTCGCGGCGCTGGCGGCCCAGGCTGAGCACGCCGACGACGCGGTCGGCATGGATGATGGGGAAAACGGCCGCGGCCCGAAACCCGACGCGGCGGTAGGGCTCGCGCGTATTGTCGAGGGCTGCGTAGTCGCCGACGATGGCGGGTTGGCGGGTGTCGATTGCGCGCCACGCGAGGGGGGCCTCCCGGCCGGCGGGGCTGCCGGGGTCGTCGGCGGGGAGCGGGCCGTGCTGGGCGCGGGTGAAGAGTTGGGAGTCTTCCAAGAGCGCCACGGCGGCGAAGGGGGCGTCGAGCAGGGCGCTGGCGCGGTGGACGAGGGCTTGGAGGAGGTCGGCCGAGGCGCGATGGGCGAGGAGGTCGAGTGCGGTCTCGTTGATGGCGGCGTAGAGTTCGGCCTGCCGGGCGGCAGTGGCGGCGGATTGCTGCAGCGCGGTGATGTCGGCGTTGATGCCGATGAGACGGGTGGCCTTGCCGTCGGGGTTGCGGGTGACGGCGCGGCCGCGGCTGCGCACCCAGCGCCAGTCGCCGTCGGCGTGGCGGACGCGGTGTTCGATGGCGTAGTCGTCGCGCCGGCCGTCGCGGACGTCGGCGAAGGCTTGCAGGGTGGCGTGGCGCTCCTCGGCGGGCACGAGGCGGTAGAGGTCGCGGATCGTGACCGTGCTGGGGCCGGGCGGGCCGCCGACGATGAGCGGCCAGCGTTCGTCGAGGCTGACGGTGCCGGTGGCGAGATCGACGTCCCACAGCACGCTGTCGGAGGCGGCGAGGGCGAGGGCGAGCTGCTCGTCGCGGCGCTGGAGTTGGAGCTGGGCGGTTTTCTCCGTGTCGATGTCGGCATGGGTGCCGGAGACGCGGAGCGGGCGGCCGGTGGCGTCGCGTTCGACGATGCGTCCGGCGGTGCGGATCCAGCGCCAGTCGCCGTGGCGGGTGCGCATGCGGAGTTCGGCGCGGTATTCGGGCGTGGCGCCGGCGAGGTGGGCGGTGCTGGCCTGGGTGACGAGGGGCCGGTCTTCGGGGTGGACGAGGCGTTCCCAGGCTTGGCGGGTCGGCTCGATTTCGCCGGGGGCGTAGCCGAGCATCGCCGTGCAGAGGCCGTCGAATTCGATGTGGTCGGTCGGGAGGGTCCATTCCCACACGGCGAGCCGGCTGCCGGCGATGGCGCGCTGGAGCTGGGCGCGGCTTTCGCTGAGTTCGAGTTCGCGTTCGCGGAGATCGGCGGTGCGGCGGGCGACCAGCTTCTCGAGTTCGGCGCGCGAGAAGGCGGCCGAGCGCAGGCGGTCGATCAGGTCGTTGACGGCGCGGGCGACGGCGGCGAGTTCGTCGTTGCTGGTGTAGGTGTAGCCAACGTTCCGGTGTTCGCCGGTCGAGACGGCCCTGACTTCGCTGGCGATGCGGTGCAGCGGCCGGACGAAGCGCCGGTGGGCGAGGAAGACGCCGGTCACGATGACGAACAGCGAGACGGTGGAGGTGACCACCATTTCGAAGATTTCATGCTGGAGGGCGTTGGCGGCCTCCAGCTCGGCTTGGGTGTGCTCGGCGGCGAGGTGGTCTTCGAACTCGTCCAGGGTGGCGAGCAGGTCGTCTTCGATGCCGGGCAGGAGGTGGGTGCGGAGGAAGGTTTCGGCGTCGTCGCCGGCGGGGAGCCGGTGGTAATGTTCCCAGGTGGCGGTGAATTTGCGTGCGCCGGCCTCGAGCCGGGCGAGTCGGGCGCGGGTGGCGTTGCGTTGTCCGGGGTGGGAGGAGAGTTCGACCGCCTCGATCTCGCGCAGGGCGAGTCGGAAGGATTCGAGGGCGGCGGGGATGAGGCGGTCGGGGTCGGGGGCGCCGGGGGCGTGGCGCAGGCTCCCGGCGAGGGCGCCGAACTGCAGGCGCGAGGCGCGGACGAGTCGGCTGGCGCGCTCGGTTTGTTCGTGGTGGGCGAGGGTGGCCTGCCGGGTGCGGCGCCACAGCAGGAGGTGGTTCGTGACATCGACGAGGACCGCGGCGACGGCCGCCGCGGCGACGAGGTAGAATTGCGTGGCGATCTTCACGGGCGTGGGGAGGAGGGCCGCGGGGCGGCGGCGCGGGAGCGGATTGCGGCCGGGTGCGGGATGGATTGCCGGAGTCGGGGCGTAAAGCCCCTCCCACACTTCAGACAATCGCGGAGTCCGGGTTGAATGCGGCCCCATCCCCCGCAGCTTGCGGCGGGGTTTCCCAAGTGAGATTGGGATGCCGCCCGGGCAGTCCCGCGCGGGCGGGGCTGGGCCAGCCGCGCGTAGTTCCGAGCGCCAGCGGGAAATCCGCCATCCCCGGAGCTTGCTCCGGGGAGTAGCGCGGGCGGAAGGGCGGCGTTCAACTCAGTTTTTCCCTTCGGATGGTGCCACCGGCTCGTCCGTCCGTCCGTCCGCCAATGTCAGGAGATGGGAAAGCTTCCGGCGCAGTGCGGCCAGCTCCTTGGAGTGGAAACTGCCCTTGGTTTTCACCAGGACGCCGATGGTGTCGCGGATCACGGCGGGCCAATCGACCGAAGGATCGGGATGGCGGGAGACATGGGGGCTCTTCTGCAGCAGGGAGGCCAGGCGCCGGAGCTGCGCGGCCAGCCCCGGTTCATTTTCGCCGAAGGTGGAATTGCGGGAGAGCTCCTCCAAGCGGCCGAGCAGGTCGTGGCGCAACCGCCAGCGGTGGATGCATATTCCCAGACGCCCGGCCAGCTCGTTGTAGTCGGGAGGTTTCACCAGGTAGCCGGCCAGGGGCAGGTTGGCGGCCACGAGAGCGGTGTCCATCTCGGGTTGGCCGGTGAGAATGAAAACAGGCGGGGAGCCGGCCATGCCGGTCAGCTGGCGCACCCACTCCAACCGGTTGTTGCCCGGCATGTGGATGTCGCACAGCACGACATCGACGGGATCGCGCCCCAGGATGGCCTCGGCTGCGTCCGGAGTGACGGCGAGAGTGGTGCGGGCGCCGTTCCGCTGCAGCCAGATTTGCACCGGCGCGATGGATTCGGGATCGTCGTCGACAATCAGCACATGCGGCGCGGGTGAAAGGGAACGGAACGCCATAAAACCTCCTGGTGAATCTGTTGCCGGTTCCCGGCGGGCAGTCAATGAGAGAGGCCCCAATCGTGCATCTTGCCGTGGCATTGGCGGAGGGGCCGCGCTTGCACCCGCGGCGATGGCAGGGCCGGACGGCTCCCGCGCCGGCGCCGTTCCACCCTGGCGTGCGAGGCTGGCGCGTGATCCTTCGATGGGCGCAGGCGACATTCAGATGCCGGGGGAAGCGGGTTGCAGGCAGCGGGCGATGGCGTGGGCGAGTTCCTCCAGGGTGGGAGGTTTGCGGAGCAGGTGCATCACGCCTGCCTGCTCGAGCTTGGCCTGCTGGTCAGGATCGATGAAGCCGGAGATCACGAGCACGGGGATGTCGGGCCGGATGTGGCGCACTTGCCGCGCCAACGCGGCGCCCGTCATGTCGGGCATGGCAAAGTCGGTGATCACGGCCGCATAGTCCGCAGCCTGGGAGGCGAATTGCGTGACGGCCGCCTGCGGATGCTCGAAATGCTCCACGGAGTAGCCGAGGTGCCCGATCAGGGCGGCCAGCGCCGTGCGGCCGATCGATTCGTCGTCGATCAGGAGCACCTTCTCGCCGTGCCCGCGGGGCAGGGGGGCGGCGGCGCGCTCGCGGCCGGCCACGGACTCGATGGCGGGGAGGAAGATCTCGATGCGCGTGCCCTCGCCGGGCGCGCTGCGCACGGCGATCTCGCAGCCGTGCGCGCGCACGACCCCGTGCACGACGGCGAGCCCGAGGCCCGTCCCCTGGCCCGCCGGCTTGGTGGTGAAGAACGGGTCGAAAATCCGCTCCATGATCGCGGGCGGGATGCCGCTGCCGTTGTCGGCGACCGTGAGCTTCACCGCGCGGCCGCGCGGCATCTCGCCCCGGCCGGCCGCCGCCTCGTCGGAGATCACGAGGGGCTCGACCGACACGGAGATGACGCCGCCGGATTCCGGCAGCGCCTGCCAGGAGTTGGTGCAGAGGTTCATCACCACCTGGTGAAGCTGGGTGGCGTCGGCCAGCACAGGGGGGGCGTTCTCCGCGAGCTGCGGCTCGATGCGCACCATCGGCGGCAGCGTCGAGCGGATCAGGCGCAGCGCCTCGCGGGTGACCGCGGACACATCGACCGGCTCGCGCGGGCCCTCGTTCTGGCGCGAGAAGGTCAGGATCTGCTGCACGAGGTTGCGCGCGCGCCGGCCCGCGGTGGCGATGTTCTCGAGCCAGTGCGCCGCGGGGTGGCCCGGCGGCAGCTCGGCGCGCGAGAGCTCGACGAAGCCGAACATGCCCGTGAGGATGTTGTTGAAATCATGGGCGATGCCGCCGGCGAGCGTGCCGAGCGCCTCGATCTTCTGCCGCTGGCGCAGGTGGGACTCGGCGAGCTGCTGCTCGGAAATGTCGCGCACCGCGGCCGCGACCAGCACGCCGGTGTCGGTCTCGACCGCCCCGAGGCTGATCTGGGCCGCGAACAGGGTGCCGTCGGAGCGCCGGGCCTGGAGGTTGACCGGCTGGCGCCACTGGGCGCCCGCACCCGGCCGCAGGCCGCGCAGGATCGGCAGCAGCGTGCGTCCGGCGTCGGCGGCCAATCGCCCGATCGGCTGGCCGATCAATTCCTCGCCGCGCTGGCCGAAGAGCTTTTCGGCCCGATGGTTCACCCGGGCGATGCGGCCGGCGGGGTCGAGCAGCACGATCGCGTCCGGGGCGAACTCGAAGAAATCCTGGAACTGGCGCTCGTTGCGCATGCGCGCGAGTTCCGCGACGAGGCGCACCGACGCCAGTTGCAACACCGATTCGACCTGCGCGAGTGCTGGCAGCTCCTGGCGGCCGAGCACGGCGACGAAGCCCACGATCTCGCCAGTGCTTCCGAAGAGCGGCACCGCGGCGCAGGCGGCCGCGCCGCAGCGGCGGATCAGTTCGTCCCCGGGGAACGCCTGCGCCGCAGCCGAGGCGAAGAGGCTCACGCGTGCGCGGAGCACCGCGGCGGCCAGCGTGCCGTCCGCCAGGGGCTGTTCGTGGCGCGCGGGCTGTCCGTCGATGCTCAGGCCCACGCTGCGGACGATCGTCCTGGGGCCGGGGATGAAAGTGGCGATCACGCCGGTCTCGCCGCCGAGCAGCTCCGCCAGGCGGAGGGCGACATAGTCGAAGAAGCGCTCGCCGGAGAGCCGGGCGGCGCCGGTGGAGAGCAGGCGCAGGGTCTGGTCGATGAGCCGGCGTTCGGTGATGTCGCGCACCGCGGCCTGCGTGCCGATGATGCGGCCGTTCTCGTGCACGGGGGTCACACGGAGCTCGATCCAGAAGCGGGAGCCGTCGGCCCGCACCGCCTCGGTCTCGAACAGGGCCGGCACGTTCCGGCCGGCAAGGCGCGCGCGGTGCCTGGCGCGGGTTTGCCCGATGTCCTCGGGGCGCATGTGATCGAAGATGGTGCGGCCCTCCAGCTCGGCCCGGGTGAAACGGAACATCTCGAGGAAGCGGTCGTTGGCGAAGACGATGCGGCCGTCGGCATCGTCGACCATCAGCGCATCGCCGATGTTCTCCACCACGCGCTTGAAGCGCAGCTCGCTCTCGCGGTGCGAATCCTCGGCCCGCTTCTGGGCGGTGACGTCGAGCAGCGAGCTGAGCGAGTAGACTTTGCCGGCCAGGCTGATGACCGAGCCGCTGTAGAGCATGCGGAGCGATTCGCCGCGGCGGTTGCGCATCCGCACCTCGTGGCCGGTCACGGAGCCCCGCTCCTGCAGCAGACGGAGGAAGGCGTCGCGCGCCGCCGGGTCTTCCCAGATGCCGAGTTCGAGGGTGGTCCGGCCGATGGATTCGGCGAGCGAGTAGCCGAAGGTCTGCATCGCCGCGGCGTTGGCGGCGACGATCCGGCCCTCGGGCACGCTCGCGAGCACCACGGGTATGGGGCTGAGGTCGAAGACCGAGCGGAAGCGTTCCTCGCGGTCGCGCAGCTCCGTCTCGGCGATCGTGCGCTCGGTGACATCCTGCACGATGCCCTGCATGCCGATGACCCGCCCCTGGGCGTCGCGTTTGGGCTCACCTTCGTCATGGATGTGGCGGATCGTGCCGTCGGGCCGGATGATGCGGTAGTTGAGGACGATCTGCCGGGGATTCTGCCAGACGGCCGCGATCTCCTCGCGGATTGCGGACAGATCCTGGGGATGGATCAGGCGGTCGAATTGGGCGCGGTCGATCGCCACGCTCTGTGGCTCGAGTCCGTGGATGCGGAAGGCTTCGTCCGACCACCGCCCGGAATTGTGGCCGTCGGCGAAGGAGTATTCCCAGTGTCCGATGTGCGCAATGCGCTGCGCCTCGCGGAGCCGCCATTCGCTGTCGCGCAGGGCGGAGGTCCGGGCTTCGGCGACCCGCAGGGCGTCCTCGTAGATGGCGGAGTTGTGCAGGACGAGGGTGACGAGCCGGGCGAGGAGCTGGCCTTTCTGCAGGTCATCCAGATTGAACACATGACCCGGCCGGTGGCGGATGAGGCCGAGGATGCCGAGGCGGCGTTCACCGTGCAGAATCGGGAAGACGGCGGCGGCGCGCGAGCCCATGTCGACGTAGAGCGGCCGGTTGCCGGTCTCGCTCGCGTAGTCGTCGACGATGACGGGCAGGCCGGAGTCGAGGGCGCGCCAGGACATGGGGGCGACCTGACGAGTGGCGCGGTCGCCGAGCGTCTGCTTGAACGGGCCGGCATACGCGCGGGTCACGAGTTCGTCTCCTTCGAGGAAGGCCAGCTCCACGTGGGGGGTGTCGAGCAGGCGCGCGGTGCGTTCAACGATGGTCTGGAGCAGGGGCTCCTTTTCCCGCCGGTTGAGCAGGTCGATGGTCGTCTGGTTCAGCGCGGAGTGGAAGTCGATCTGCCGGGCCACCTCGTTCTCGGCTTCCTTCTGCCGGGTGACATCGAGCATGATGCCGTCCCAGATGACCTCGCCGTCCGGGCCCTCGCGCGGGTGCGAGCGGAAGCTCAGCCATTTTATTTCCCCGCCGGTGGTGCGGGCGCGGCATTCGTAGCGGAAGGGGAGGCGCGCGGCGATCGACTTCTCGCTGAGGGCGACAACCCGGGCCGTGTCCTCCGGGAGGATGTGCTGCCGCATCCAGCCGGGCCGATCGAGGAGTTGCCGGTTCTCGATCCCGAGGATGCGCTTGAAGCCCTCCCCTGCAAACGTGTTCCGCTTCTTGCCGTCGCGGCCGACGACGAACTGGTAGAGCGCGCCCTCCGGCAGGTTGTCGGACAGTTGCCTGAGCAGGGTTTCCTGCCGCCGGTGCCCCTCCTCGGCGAGTTTGCGCTGATCGATGTCCGTGTGCGTGCCGGTCAGGTGGATGGCATGGCCTTGCGCATCGCGCTCGACGATCACGCCGCGGGTGAAGATCCACTTCCATTTCCCGTCGGCGGTCAGCATCCGGTGCTCCACCTCGTAGTGCGGCGAGGCGCCGGAGAGATGGGCTTGCAGCGCGGTCAGGGCGTGGGGACGGTCCTCAGGATGGAGCAGGCGTTCCCACGTCGCGTAGGAGTGCTCGATCTCATCCAGCCGGTAGCCGAGCATCGACGCCCAATGTCCGGAGAACACGACCTTCCCGGCGGCGATGTCCCAGTCCCAAATCCCCTGGCCGTTGGATCCGATCAGGCGTTGCAAGCGCAGTTCGCCGGCGGCCGGCCGGGCGGTGAGGCGGGCGGCCAGCCATGCCGAGACGCCGGTGGCGAGGGCGGCCGTCGCCAGGGAAGAGCGCGCAACCCCGCCCAGTTCAGACCAAGACAGGATTGCGGCGATGGCGACCAGCAGACTGGTTATGCAACAAAGTGAGGTGACAAACTTCATTCAAACCGATGGCCCGGTGGGTTTGAATCAGGGTGGGCACCAGAGGTTATGGAATCTTGTGGGGCAGACACTGTGGTGAAGTGCCTGTGATGGATGCGAGGCTGATTTCGGGTTGCAGGGCGAAAACCCGTCCGGTGCTACGCACCGGACGGGCCGTTCGTTTTCCCTGCTGGCAATTGGGGAGCCCGTGCCCGTCCTCAGGCGTCGATGAAGTCGGCTGAGGGTTGAGCGGCGTGGGCGGGCGATGAAATGGCGGTCCGGACGGGCTGTTTGGCCCTGCTCTTGTTCGCGGACGAGGGCGGGGGCGTCCGGTTGGGCTCGGACTGGTGTTGAGGTCCGGAGCTGCCACCGGTGAGGGCTTGGAGTTGGCCGACGGCCTCGCGCAGCAGCAGCGACTGGCTGTTGAGTTGCTCGGCGGCGGCGGCGGTTTCCTCGGCGGCGCCGGCGTTGGACTGCGTGACCTTGTCCATCTGCGAGACGGCGGTGGTCACCTGGCCGATGCCCTGGCTCTGCTCGTTGGAGGCGGTGGCGATCTCCCCGACGAGTTGGTCGAGCTGACGGATCCGGTTTTGGATGTCCTCGAAGCTCTTGGCGACCTCGGCGCTGATCTGCACGCCCTGTTGGCTCTTGGAGACGGAGTCCTCGATCTTGGCTGCGGTCTCCTTGGCGGCCTGGGCGGAACGCTGGGCGAGGGCGCGCACCTCCTCGGCGACGACGGCAAACCCCATGCCGGCCTCGCCGGCGCGGGCGGCCTCGACGGCGGCGTTGAGGGCGAGGATGTTGGTCTGGAAGGCGATTTCGTCGATGGTCTTGAGGATTTTCGTGATGTCCTCGCTGGCGGTCTTGATGGCGTGCATCGCGCTTTGCATGGCGCGCATCTGGTCGGCGCCGGCGTCGGCGGAGGCGCGGGCCTGCCCGGCGGTCTGCTTGGCCTGCAGCGCGCCCTCGGCGTTGCGTTTGGTCATG
Organism: Opitutus sp.; assembly: GCA_013822585.1. GTDB lineage: Bacteria > Verrucomicrobiota > Verrucomicrobiia > Opitutales > Opitutaceae > Didemnitutus. Next base: position 20,812 of record PNKG01000016.1, read on the forward strand.
GAGGACATCTCCTCGAGCGAGGCGCTGGTCTCCTCGAGGGAGGCGGCCTGTTCGCTGGAGCCCTCGGCGAGGGACTGGCTGGAGGCGGAGATCTGGCCCGCGGCCGCCGAGGTCTGCTGGGCGGAGGCGTCGATCTGGGAGATGGCGAGATCGAGCGGCTTGTTCACGAACTGGCGGTTGAAGAAATAGAAGCCGGTGGCGACGCCGCCGAGGAGCAGGAGGCTGACGAGGCTCATGCTGCGCATCGTCTTTCCGACGACGGCGTCGTTGGTCAGCGGAGCCTCGAGCACGAAGGCGCCCTTCACATCGCCGAGCTTCATGTTTTCCATGGCGAAGCCGAGGATGTCCTTGCCGTCGCCGGTCGGGCTGTTCTTCGGGTCGCCGTGACAGGAGAGGCAGCTTTCGGCGAGGCGCACGGGACGGATGAGAACGAGCCTGTTGGCGGCCTTGTCGTGCTGGAAATACTCCTCCTCGCCGCGGGCAAAGGCCTTGAAGGCCTCGGCGAACTGCGCGCCGTCGTTGTTCTTCGGGTTGCGGGGGGGCAGGTCGGGGCGCGAGGGCGTGTGGAAATCGTAGCCTTCGTCGCGGGCGGATTTTTCGGCGGCCTGCCAGGAGGCGACGATGGGAATCGTGCTGTAGAGCGCGGTGTTGCGGTAGGTCTCGATGAGCGGGCGGCCGCCGCTCTCCGCCTTGGCGCGGGCGACCATGCCGGCGAGGTCGAAGGACTTGTTGCGATGCATCGCATCCATCTTCTCCGCGACCGTCTCGGCCTGCTTGAGGACGACCTGCATCTGGTGGCGGAGGGCGTCCACGCGGTTGGCGGCGGAGAGATAATAGACGGTGACGGTGCCGCCGACGGCGGTCGCGACCACGGCCAGTGTCGCGGCGAGGATGATTTTGCTGCTGAGTTTCATGACAGGGACGTTGCTTTCGATTGGGTTGGGAACGCGTCCGCCAGGGGGTGAGGACGCGCCGGTGTGTGGGAAAGGAAAGAGCTGGAGCACCGACGCGAGGTCGGTCGCGTCGCTCCTCTCCTTGCAGACCTGCTGGTGTCTGCCCGAATCGGCGGCCATGCGTGGATGCACGCCGCAACGCAGTGCTGTCTATCGGTGATCTCCGCGGGGACTTTAGGGGGAAATTCCCTTTTTTTCCGCAAATCCACCTCAGGCGTCCGCCGCCCAAGCACCGCGGTTGCGTTCGCAGGCGATTCTCCGCGAGGCGGATCCCGGGTCGGCGAGACGGAGGGGTTTGGCGAGGGAAATTTCCACCGGCACGCTCGAGCGGTCCTTGCGCCGACCATGCAGGGCATCACGACCGGACATCGAGCGCGCGATCTCGCGGCCGGCCGCGTCGGTGGCGTTGCTGCCGTCGACCGCGGCGTCGAGGAGGGTGGCCGTGCGGGCGGCCAGCGGCTGCCCGACGATCCGCCAACGGCCGCGGATCGAAGGCATCCAGCGGGCGCGCGCCGCCCCCAGGCGCGAGAATGGGCAGCGCGGGTTCACGCTCAGGTTTCGAGGAGATGCGGCTCGGGCTCGGGCACGGGTTTCGCGATGGTCTTCGCCGGCCGGCGGGGTTCGGAGGCAGGCCGGGCGATCTGCGGTCGCCGCACGATCGCGCCAGCGGCGGCGTGGCTGCGTCCGCCCGCGAGCGCCTGGAGTTGGGTGATCGCCTCCTTGAGCATGGCGGCCTGGCTGTTCAGTTCCTCGGCCGCGGCGGCGGTCTCTTCGGCGGCGCCGGCGTTGGCCTGGGTGACTTTGTCCATCTGCGAGACGGCGGTGGTCACCTGGCCGATGCCCTGGTTCTGCTCGTTGGAGGCGGTGGCGATCTCGGCGACCAGCTCGTCGAGCTCGCGGATCTGGGTCTGGATTTCAGTGAAGTTCTTCGCGACTTCGGCGCTGATGCCCACGCCCTGGTGGCTCTGCGCCACGGAGGTTCCGATCTTCTCGGCGGTCTCCTTGGCGGCCTGGGCGGAGCGCTGGGCGAGGGCGCGCACCTCCTCGGCGACGACGGCGAAGCCGGCGCCGGCCTCGCCGGCGCGGGCGGCCTCGACGGCGGCGTTCAGCGCGAGGATGTTGGTCTGGAAGGCGATTTCGTCGATGGTCTTGAGGATTTTCGTGATGTCCTCGCTGGCGGATTTGATGCCCTCCATCGCCTGCTGCATCGTCTGCATCCGGCCGGCGCCGGCGTCGGCGGTCTGGCGGGTCCGGCCGGCGGTGTGCTTGGCCCGGCTGGCGTTCTCGGCATTGCGTTTGGTCATGCCGGACATTTCCTCGAGCGAGGCGCTCGTCTCCTCGAGGGAGGCGGCCTGTTCGCTGGAGCCCTCGGCGAGAGACTGGCTGGAGGCGGAAATCTGCTGGGCGGCGGACGCGGTCTGCTGGGCGCCGGCATCGATCTGGCCGATGGCGCGGCCAAGAGCGCGGGTGGTGGTGCGGGTGATCCACCAGCCGATACCCATGCTCAGGACAAAGGCGGCGGTCATCCCCGCGAAGCTTTCCTTTTCCGTGGACGAGGCTTGGGCGATGATGTCCTGGCCCGCCAAGGCCCCGTTGGAGCGGTTGAAGTCGAGCAACGCGTGGATGGCGCCGTCGAGCGGCTGGTAGGCGGGTTCGAGTCGCGACCGGATGGAGGCGATGGCGGCGGTGGTATCCAAGCGGTCGCTGATGGCCACGACCTCCTTGAAGGCGGCGACGTAGCCGGCGCGACTGGATTTGAACTGTTCGAACAACTCGCGGTCGCGCGGTTGGGTGATGGTTTTTCCGTAGACGGCGACGAGTTTGTCGATCTCCGCCACATTCTTCTGCACCTCGGCGGCGAGCGCCCGCTTGCCGGCGGCATCCTCGGTCAGGACATGCTTGAGGGTCAGAATGTAGTTCTCCTGGACGATGTTGGAGATCAGGCCGGTCGTCGCCAGCCCGGGGATGCTGTTGCTGGCGATTGAATGGGCCTCCTCATTGATGCTCCGCAGGTTGAATTGGGCGAGAATTCCGAAGCAAAGAACCACGGCAACAACGGCGGCGAAGCCGAGCGCGATGCGTTTGGCAATGGTCAGGGTGCTCATGGATGACAGGGCTGCAGGACTGAACTGCCCGGCGGGGAGACCGGGAGGGGGTGGATTGGACGTTTGCGAGCAGCTCCGAGTCTTCCGTGCCGAATGCACAGCCGGCCGAACGAGGGGTGCCCTGGGCACACCGCGCGCAATACAACCATCGACGCGCCGCGGCGGCAGTTTAGGACAATGCGAAGCAGAAGCCCCTGGGAGCTCCGGCCATTGGAACGACGTGGGGAGAAGTGTCTCGCCGGGCTGCGGCCCACCCAAGGGGTGGGCTCCACCCGACAATCGGTCAGTGGAGGTTATTGCGAGAAGCCATAAGGAAGCAGGGAGTGGCGATGTTCGGACGGTCATGCCCCTGCCGCCGATAGGCGTGTCCTGTGCAGCGGGCCAAGGCGCGGGCGGTGGACGCTGGGGGGGCGCAGACGCAGACCAGTTACGCTTCGTCCCGGGACTTTTGACTCGCCCGGTAGCCGCAAGCGCCAGCGAGTGGAAGATCGTCGGTTCGCTGGCGCCCGCCGCTACGGTCATAAGGAAGGCTCAAAGCTTGTCGTAACTGGCATCAGACCGAGGCGGCGAGGTGCT
>PNKG01000017.1 GCA_013822585.1 Opitutus sp.
GGAGGGTGCCGAGCTGATTTCCGAGTGAAGAATATTGTGGGAGGGGCTTTACGCCCCGACGTTGCACGCGCGAAACGATTGTCGGGGCATAAAGCCCCTCCCACATTGCCCTTGCCCTACCCCGTGCCATGAAACCGCGCTCCCCTCTGCAATTCGACCCTCTCGTCGCCGTCGCGCACCTGCGTGCGGCCGACGCTGCGCTCGGCCGCGTGATTGCTCGCATCGGGCCGTTCGCGCTGGAGATGCACCTCGCGGGCTCGTTGTTCGAGGCGATGCTGCGCTCGATCGTTTATCAGCAACTCCATGGCAAGGCCGCGGCCACGATCCACGCGCGCGTGCTCGCGGTGCTCGCTGCGCACGGCGGCATCGCTCCCGAATCCGTCGCGCGCGCCACCGAGGCCGAGTTGCGCGGGGCCGGACTCTCCCGCGCGAAACTCGCCGCCATCCTCGACCTCGCCGCGAAGTGTCGCGACGGCGTGGTGCCCACGCTGGCCGCCGCCGCCGCGCTCTCCGACGAGGCCCTCGAAGCACGCCTCACCGAAGTGCGCGGCATCGGGCCGTGGACGGTGCACATGCTGCTCATTTTCACGCTCGGCCGGCCCGACGTGATGCCCACCGGTGATTTCGCGATCCGCCTCGCGTTCAAGAAACTCTATCGCAAGCGCTGCGATCCCTCGTCCGAAGCGATCCTGAAGCACGCCCGCCGCTGGTCGCCCTATCGCAGCGTCGCGAGCTGGTATCTCTGGCGCTCGCTCGAGTTGCCGGTGCAGTAATCGGTGGGCGGGGTTTCACGCCCCGACGGTGCACGTGCGACGCGCCTGTCGGAGTATGAAGTCCCTGCCACATTGAACCCGGATTCCGCGATTGCCGGACCTGGAGGAGCGGCTTTACGCCGCGATCCCATATCCGCCGCGACGGACTTTTCTGTCGCGGCACAAAGACGGTCCTACAGTCACGCGTCGCATGCTCAGAGTTGGAACATCAGAGCGAGCGCGGCCGGCCGGCTGCCGGGTCCCTTGGTCTGGCGTGTCCGGGGTCGGATTGTCGCGAAGTTCGACTCGATCACATGGGTGGTGTGCAGATGCCGCCAGTGCTGGGGGGGCAAAGCTCCGCCGGCGTCATCGGGCGGGACGGCGCAAAAACCGGTGCGAGGACTCGCCGCGGGGGCGGACGAAGAGCGTCATGGGGTGATGTTTGACAGACCGGGTGGGGCCGGGGCCCAGGCGGAGAGGTCAGCCGAGCTTCGCCCGCAGGAGGGCGAGGGCGAAGCCGAGGAAGACGAGGCCGAGGGCGCGGTCGATCCAGTGGCCGTGGCGGAGGAAGCGGCGGCGCACGGCGGCCTGCGTGAAGAGCACCGATACGAGGCAGAACCACGCCATGGTCGCGAGCACGAGCCACGCGCCGTAGCCGAGCTTGAGCAGGGCCGGCGTGGCGGGGTTCACGCGCAGGGTGTAGAGCGAAACGAAGAAGAGCGCGGCCTTCGGGTTGAGCACGTTGACCACGAAGCCTTGCACCCAGGCGGCGCCGTCGGTCGGGGCGGCGTCGCCCTCGGAAAGGTCGAGGTCGCCCTCGCGCGGCCGCGCGCGCAGGGCCTGCACGCCGACCCAGGCGAGGTAGGCGGCGCCGAGGTATTTCGCGAGGTTGAGGGCCGTGGGCGAATCGCGGAGCAGCAGGCCGAGCCCGAGCGAGCAATAGGCGACGTGGATGGCGATGCCGCTGCCGATGCCGAGGCTGGCCCACACCGCCACGCGCCGGCCGTGCGCGAGGCTCTGGCGCAGCACAAGGGCGAAGTCGGGCCCGGGGCTGGCCACGGCCAGCGCGTGCGCGACCACGATGGTGAGGAATTCAGTCCAGTAGGACATGCGGTCGGGGCAGAAGTTGAGCCACGGATTTCACGGATGGCGCGGATAGGAACAAGGCGAATCGCGGGGGCGAGCGGAGGGGAAAGCAGGTGAAGCGCGGAGGGACGGACGTGGCGCAGCATGGAGGGCGCGGCTACCGCCGCGCCGTTGAGGTGCGCAGCCGCCGGGAGTTTCGCGGCGCGGCAGTAGCCACGCCCTCCACCATTGCCGTGTCGTGCGGGGCGGCTCGTCGGGGACGACTCGCCCTACCCTCACCCGCGGAGCTCCATGTCCTGGGGGACGGTGGACAGGGCTTCGGCGAGCGTGGTGAGGCCTTCCTTGACCTTGATCACGGAATCCTGGTGCAGGGTCTTCATGCCGCCGCGCATGGCGATCTTCTTGATCTCGGCGGTCTCGAGTTCCTTGTTGATGCCCTCGATCAGCTCCTCGTTGGTCACCATGAGCTCGTGGATGCCGACGCGGCCCTTGTAGCCGGTGCCGTTGCATTTCGGGCAGCCCTTGGCGTGGGCTTTGTAGATGGCGCCGCTCCAGCCGATGGCGCGCTGGAGGATGTCCTTCTCGCGGCCTTCGGGCTCGTAGGCGACGCGGCAGGTCTTGCAGACGCGGCGCATGAGGCGCTGGGCGCAGACGCAGACGAGCGAGGAGGAGATCATGAACGGCTCGATGCCCATGTCGGTCAGGCGGGCGACGGTGCTGGGCGCGTCGTTGGTGTGGAGCGTGGAGATGAGCAGGTGGCCGGTGAGCGCGGCCTCGACGGCGATGTTGGCCGTCTCCTTGTCGCGGATTTCGCCGACGAGGATGATGTCGGGGTCCTGGCGGAGGAAGGCGCGGAGGGCGGCGGCGAAGGTGAGGCCGATCTGCCGGTGCATCTGCATCTGGTTGATGCCGGGCAGGGTGTATTCGATCGGGTCCTCGGCGGTGCGGATGACGACGTCGGAGGTGTTGATCTCGTTGAGCGCCGAGTAGAGGGTCATCGACTTGCCCGAGCCGGTGGGGCCGCAGTGCAGGATCATGCCGTAGGGCTGGCGGATGCAGTCGCGGTATTTGGCGAGGTTGGCCTCGGTGAAGCCGAGCGCGGGCAGCGGCAGCGTGGTCTTCTGCTTGTCGAGGATGCGCATGACCACGCCCTCGCCGTGGTTGAGCGGGGCGGTGGAGACGCGGAGGTCGATGTCGACGCCCTTTTTGTTGAACTGCTTGAAGACGATGCGGCCGTCCTGCGGCAGGCGGCGCTCCGCGATGTCGAGGTTGCACATGATCTTCAGGCGCGCGACGAGGGCGCCCGCGACCTTGGCGGGGAGGCGGAGCTTTTCCTGAGTGAGGCCGTCGATGCGGTAGCGGACGACGAGGTCCTTTTCCTGCGGCTCGATGTGGATGTCCGAGGCGCCGCCGAAATAAGCGTCCTCGATGATGCGGTTGGCGAGCTGGATGATCGGGGCGGAGTCCTCGTGCGTGAGGTCCTCGTCCTTGATCTCGGTCTCCTCCTCGGTGAACTGGGCGCCGAGCTGGTCGACAACGTCGGAGAACTGCACCTGCTCGGCCGCGCTGTCCTTCTTGAGTTTCTCCTTGATGTCGCGCTCGGAGCCGAGGAGGCGGGCGACGCGGAGGCCGGTCTTTTCGGCGATCTTGGCGGCGATCTGCGTCTCGAAGGGGTTGGCGAAAGCAACGAGCAGCACGTCGCCCACCTGGCCGACGGGGAGGATCGTGTTCTTCTGGCAGTATTCGAGGTCGATTTTCTCGAAGGTGGCGTTGTGCAGCTTGTAGCGCGCGACGTTGAAGGGCGTGAGGCCCAGCGCGCGGCCCTTGGCGAGGTGGAGCTGGAAGGGCGTGATCTTGAAGTCGGCCTGCAGCTGCTGGTCGAGCTGGTCGCCGGTGGCCTCGTCGGGGCGGTTGACGAGCGTGTTGCGCTGCGCCGCGTCGAGTTTGCCGAACTCAACGAGCTTGTCGACGATCTGGGTCTGGACGCGTCCGAGGGGCATGGCTCAGGTGGCGGGGGCCGGCGGGAAGGGTGGTTTGGACGCTCGGGAGAATGGCGCGCGGGTGCCGGTGCGCGGCACGGGCTGGCCGGTGGCGGCGAAGTCGCGTTCGGCCTGCTGGCGGTCGAGGAACTCCGCGATGATCTCCATCGTCGTCGCGTGCCAGATGATGGGGTGGCCCTCAAACTTCTTCTCCCAGTGCGCACGCACCGCCGGGCTGAGGTAGTAGGCGGTGGCGAGGAACCAGAATTCCTCCTCTGTGTCGTAGGGGACGGTCCAAGTGGCCCAGCACATGCCGAGGTCGAGCTCCCTGCGGATCTCCTCGGGCACGTCGTAATGGCGGAGGTCGACGACGCCGAGGCCCTGCTCCTCCATCACGGTGCGGAGGACGTCCTCCTCGCGGAGGGCCTTCTTTTCAAAGGCGAGGATGCCGAGCACGGAGGCCTGCCGGTAGTTGCCCTGCCCCGCCAGCTCGAGCACGCGCTCATTGGCGACCTCGAGGTCCTCGAATTTCACGAGGTTGTGCTCGACGAGGGCGGAGCCGAGGAGGCGGTTGGCGCGCATCAGCAGGGGCCGGTGTTCCGTCATGGCTGGGGCAAGCTAAGTTCAGGCGCGGCGCGTTGGCGAATTCTTTTCTTTTTTCCGCAGGCGGCGCACCCGTTTTAACAGTTCCTTCCTAAGCTTCGGGATGCCCTCCTCGCTCAGGCAGGAGATGGGCACAAGCTCGGCGGTCTTGTAGCGCGTCCTGAACTTCCTGAGGTTCGCGACGGCGGCCTCCTCGTCCATCTTGTTCGCGGCGACGAGGCGGGGCTTCTCCAATAGCGCGGGGTCGTAGAGGCCGAGTTCCTTGAGCAGCTGCTTGTAGTCGTCGCGCGGGTCGCGGCCGTCGGCGCCGGCCATGTCGAGGATGATGAGCAGGACGGCGCAGCGCTCGATGTGGCGGAGAAAGCGGTGGCCGAGGCCCTTGTTCTCGCTCGCGCCGGCGATGAGGCCGGGGATGTCGGCGAGGATGAGGCGGTCGTATTCCTCGGGGAACTCGATGATGCCGATCTGCGGTTGCAGCGTGGTGAAGGGATAGGCGGCGACCTTCGGGTGCGCCTTGGTGATGAGGCCGGTGAGCGAGGACTTGCCGGCGTTGGGGAAGCCGACGAGGCCGATGTCGGCGATGCTCTTGAGCTCGAGGCGGAACTCGCCCGACTCGCCCGGCTCGCCCGGCCCGTGCTGGCGCGGCGCGCGGTTCGTGGAGGACTTGAAGCGCGTGTTGCCGAAGCCGCCCTTGCCGCCGTGGCAGAGGATGAACTCCTGGCCGTCCTCGAGGATCTCGGCGACCATCCGGCCCGTCGCCAGGCTGTGGACGACGGTGCCGAGCGGCACGCGGAGGACGGCGGGCCGGCCCTCGCGGCCGTTGCAGTCCTTGCCCTGGCCGTGCTCGCCGCGCCCGGCGTTCCAGTGCGGCTTGTATTTGAAATCGATCAGGTTGTTCTGGTCGTCGTCGCCGCGGAGGATGACGTGGCCGCCGCGGCCGCCGTCGCCGCCGTTGGGGCCGCCCCAGGGCTCGTATTTCTCGCGACGAAAGCTCACGCAGCCGCGGCCTCCGTCGCCGGCGCGGGCCTTGATGGTGCATTCGTCGATGAACATGGCGCTAAACTCTACTGCTGTTCCGCGGCGTAAAGTGCAATCGGCAGGTGCCCGCGGTAGCGCCCAAAATCCGCGTCGGTGGTGAAGATCTCCAGCCCGTGGCGGCTGGCCACGGCGCAGATCAGGAAATCGGTCATCGAGCCCTGCACGCCGGCGGCGCGGCAGGTGTTGAAGAACTCGGCGGCCCGCTCGTAGTCCTCGGCCAGGATCGGCTGGTCGGGGAAATGGCGCAGGGCCGCGCGCACCTCCTCGACTTGGGCGGGCGTGCGGATGCCCGAAAGCAGTTCCTGCCGAATCGGGCCGATCATGGTCACGGCCCCGTGCTCGATCAGCCACTCGAGCTCGCGGCGGGTTCGGTCCGAATAGTCCCGGGCCCGCCGGAATGCGGCCGACCAGACCGGCGTGTCGGCCAGCACCCTCATCGTTTCGCGCGCTCCGCCTTGTAGTCGAAGGAGGGATCGAACGCGATCGTGCCGAAGAGCCGCGTGACCCCGCGTTGCGCGCGGCGCTGGATGTATTCGGCCAGTGCCTCGTTCACCGTCGCCTTCTTGGTCTTATGTCCGCCGGCCTTCTGGGCCTTGGCCAGCAGGCGGTCGTCGATCTCGAGGTTTGTAGGCACGGCCACACACTGCCCCACACAAAACGGGTGTCAAGCGACGGGCTCACACCGTGACCTTGATGCCGCGGCGGAGATAGGTCGGGACGTCGAGGTCCTGGCCCTCGAAGAGATTGCGCTCGGTCTTGTCGAACTCGCCGCGGTTGGCGACCGGCTCGGCGCCGCCGAAACCGAACTCCTCCTGCTGCGGCTGGGCGCCGTTGGCGGGGCTCGCGGGGTTCTTCGGGTTCGTGGCGGCGCGCGGAGCGGCGGCCGGCCGCGCGGGGGCGGACTCGGCGGGCGCGGCGTCCTTTTCCGGCCGGCGGGCCGGCGCGGCGGGCTTGGCGCGGACGAAGGTGCGGCCGCCGAGATCGGTGGCGCCGAGGACGCAGACCTCGACCCTGCCCTGCAGGCTCTCGTCGATGACCGCGCCCATGATGACGTGCGCCTCGCGGCCGAACTCCTCGGTGACGAGGGTCATCAGCTCGTTGACGCGCGTGAGGCTGAGGTCCGGGCCGCCGGCGATATTGACCATCAGGCGGTCGGCCTTGCGGGCGAACTCCGGGGTGGCGAGCAGCGGGCAGTGCTTGAGGTCCTCGAAGGCCGCGAGCGCGGCGCCCTCGCCCTCGCCCACCCCGAGGCCGAAGAGGGTCTTGCCCCCGCGCGTCTGGAAGGCGGTGCGCAGGGCCTGGAAGTCGAGGTTGATCAGGCCGGTGCGCGAGAGCATGGCGCAGATGGACTTCACGCCGCGGCCGATCCACTCGTCGGCCCGGCCGAAGGCGTCGAGCACGCTGGTCTGCTCCGTGCCCTCCTGCAGGAGCAGATCGTTGGAGAGCGGGATGACGGCGTGGCAACTGGCGCGGAGTTCGTGCAGCGCCTCCTCGGCCTGCTTGCGGCGCCGGCCGCCCTCGAAGCTGAAGGGCATCGTGACGAAGGCGATGACCAGCGCGCCCGCGTCGCGGGCGATGTCGGCCACGAGCGGCGTCGCGCCCGAGCCGGTGCCGCCGCCGAGGCCGGCGACGAGGAAGACCAGGTCGGCGCCGCGCACAATCTCGGCGATCTTGTCGCGGTCCGCCTCGGCCGCGGAGTAGCCGAGCGAGGGGTCGCCGCCGGCGCTGAGGCCGCGGGTGAGGCCGGCGCCGATGAGGATCTTGTCCTGCACGGGCGAGCTGCCGAGGGCCTTGAAGTCGGTGTTGATGACCGCGAGCTGGAGGCGGTCGAGGTTCTCCATCTTCAGCCGGTCGACGGCGTTCGAGCCGCCGCCGCCGATGCCGATGAGCTTGATGCCGACGTCGCGGTCGGCCAGGGCCTCCAGGGGAAGTTCGTTGTTCATGGGTGGTTCCTCAGGAGAAAAGCCGGGTCAGCTGGCTGAGCACGCCGCCCGGCTTGCGGCGGACCGGCACGGAATGCTCGTGCATGGTGCGCAGGCCGAACTGGAAGACGCCCAGCACGGTGCTGAACATCGGATCCTTGAGGTCGTCCTTCACCCAGCCCGGGGCCTCGCCGCGGCGGGCGGGCAGACCGAAGACGCGGCTGGCGGCCTCCTCGATGCCCGGCAGGCGCGCGGTGCCGCCGGTGAGGACGACGCCCGCGCCGCAATGCTCGGCGGAGAGTTTCGGGCCGAGTTTTTTCTGCGCGATCTCGAAGATCTCCTGCACGCGCGCGGCGGCGATGGTCTCGAGGGCGGTCTTGGGCAGCTGGCGGTCGCCGAAGGACATGTCGCCGTTGAGCCAGACCTTCTCGGACTTGTCGCGCGTCTGCACCGTGGCGCGGCCGTGGCGGAGCTTGAGCATCTCCGCCTGGGCGGTGGTGACGCGGAGGCCGATGGCAAGGTCGTTGGTCACGTGCTCGCCGCCGACGGGCAGCGTGCCCGTGGCGAGCACATGGCCGTCGCGGTAGAGCACGTAGTCGGTGATGCCCTTGCCCACGTCGAGGACCAGCGCGCCGTGGACGCGCTCCTCGGGGGTGGTGAGCAGCGAGCCGCTGGCGAGGGAGGAAAGGACGAGTTCGCGGACCTCGAGGTGGTAGCCGCCGACGACGTGGATGTTGTCGCTCACCTTGCTCTCCTGGCCGTGGACGATCCAGTAGCCGACGTCGAGGCGCTGGCCGGAGAGGTGCTCGGGGTCGGCGACGACGCGGCCGTCGAGGCGGAAGGGGCGGCGGATCTCGTGGATGCGCGAGCGGCCGGGCGGCAGCTCCTTCTCCTTGGCGAGGTCGCAGACGGTGGCGATGTCGAGCGAGGTGACGGTGTTGTCGGCGGACTTCACGTTCACCGAGGCCTCGTTGTAGAAGCCGTCGAGGTGCGGGCCGGTCTGGGCCAGCCAGACCTCCTCGATGCGCGCGCCGGCCTTCTTCTCGGCCATCTCAAGCGCGTGGTGGGCGGCCTCGCTGGCCGCCTTGTAGTCGACGACCTCGCCCTTCATGACGCCGCGCGAGGGAGCCAGGCCGACGCCGATGATGTTGAGGCCGCGCCCGCGGGCGATTTCGCCCACGAGCACCGCGATTTTGCCGGTGCCGATTTCCACGGCGCCGACGATCCTGCCGCGATTAGAGATCACGATTCGTCCTACGGGGATTGGAAGGTTGGAGATTGAAAGCGGGGGCGGCCTGGCCGACGGGCCTGGCCAGCTCGTCGGGCGTCTGCGCGAGTTTCACGGGCACCTGCGGGCCGAGCGCGAGGTTGACCGACTGGAGCGCGGGCTGGCCGAGCTGGCGCTTGGTCGCGTCGATGATGTAGTCGAGCTGCGCGAGCTGGCGGAAATAGTCCTCCCTGGCGGAGAACACGATCTCGGGGATTTCCTGGGACTTCACCACGAACTCGCGCTGGTCGCGCAGGCGTTCGAGGGAGACGAAGAGCCAGTCGCGGTAGAGGTGCGGGGCCTGGAGCTGGGCGGTGGTGAGGAGATTGGCGACGGCGTCCATGCCCTCGATCGGCTCGAAGCCGCCCTCCGCGCCCCTGCGGAGCGAGAAGCCGGCGAGCCAGGGCAGGCCGGCGACCATGGCCTTGTCGTAGCCGGCGCCGTCGTAGACCACGCCGTCCCTGGCCACGAGCAGCTGGCGCGGGGCGCCGAGGCCGTCTGCCACCTGGATGCGGGCCACCGGCGTGCGCTCCTGGAGGGTGACGACGAGGGTGTCGGGGAAATTGCGCGTGAGCACCGCGACGCTGATCTGCCCGCCGGCCATGAGCTTCTCGCGCAACGCGACGAGGTCGAGGGCCATGAGGGTCGTCTGCGCCGGGAGCGCCAGCGTCCTGGCCACCCAATCGCGGTTGAGCACGCCGTTGGTGAGGACGACGATCTCGCGCACCGGCTCGCTCTTCACCGCGGAGGCGATGGCCGCGCGGTCGCTCTCCCAGGTGTGGACGATGGAATAGATGCCCCAGGTCGAGAGGCCGACGAGGACGCACAGGACGGCGATCCTGATCCAGGCGAAAACCTGGCGCTGGCGGCCGCGCTTGGACATGGCGCGCGCGGTCACGTCCTGGCGGATGGTGCGCCAGGAGCTTCCGGAACGCTCGTTGTCCTTCCCTTCGGTCATGCTTTTGGCGTGGCAACCCGGCCGGACCAGCGCTCGATCGCGGGCGCGACCAGTTCGCGGCAAAGCGCGTTGAAGTCGAGCCCCACGCAGCGGGCGCTCATCGGCAGCAAGCTGGTCTCCTTCATGCCGGGCAGCGTGTTGATTTCCAGCAGATAAACCTCGCCTTCCGCGGAGAGCATGAAGTCGATGCGCGCGTAGTCGCGGCAACCGCAGGCGGCGAAGGCCGTCTCGGCCGCGTGGCGCATCTCGGCGGCCGTTTCCTCGGGGATGACCGCCGGGGCGAGGTATTCGGTCAGGCCCTTGGTGTATTTGCTCGTGTAGTCGAACACGCCGGACTTCGGCACGATCTCGACCACGCCCATGGCGCGGCCGCGGAGGATGCCGACGGTGAACTCGCGGCCGAGGATGCGCTTCTCGGCCACCCAGTCGCCCTGGCGGATGCCGCCGAGGGCGATCTCGAGCCCGGCGCGGGAGGTGACGATTTGCAGGCCGACGCTGCTGCCCTGCCGGTTGGGCTTGAGGACGACCTGCTCGCCCAGCTGGGCGGCGAGCTCGGCGGCCTTGGGCTTCTGCGCCGCCTCGAAGTTCCGGCCCGGCGCCACGCGCACGCCCATGGCCGACACGGCCTGGCGCGTGCGCCACTTGTCGAAGCACACTTCGCTGGCCTTCGCGTCGCAGCCGGCGTAGTGGATGCCGGCGCCGTCGAGCAGGCGCTGCATCGCGCCGTCCTCGCCAAAGACGCCGTGCAGCGTGGAGAACACGACGTGGCGGCGCGGATCGACGCCCGCGGGGATCCCGTCGCGCTCGACGACAACCAGCTCGGTCGGGTGCGAATAGCTCATCGCCAGCGCGGCCGCCTTGCCGGAACCGAGGGAGACCTCGCGCTCGGGGGACGTGCCGCCGGCGAAGACGGCGATGATGGGAGAGTTCATGGAGACTGCGGATTACGGAATTCGGAGTGCGGATCGGGCAAGGTGGGAGGGGCTTTATGCCCCGACGCTGAATCGCCAAAGCGGCACGCTACCAGGCCCGAGCGTCGCGGCGTAAAGCCGCTCCCACATCGGTTGAAGCCGCTCATTCGGCAGTCCACACTCCGCATTCCGCATTTCACAGCACGTCCCTCCAGTTCCGGCCGAAGAGCATGACCTCGGGCTCGAGGTCGATGCCGCGCGCCTCCTTCACCCGGGCGCGCACCTGGCGCACGAGGGCAAGGATGTCGGCGCAGGTCGCGCCGCCGCGATTGACGATGAAATTGGCGTGGACCGGCGAGACCTCGGCGCCGCCGACGCGCGCGCCCTTCAGGCCGCACTCGTCGATCACGCGGCCGGCGGAGGTGCCGGGCGGGTTCTTGAAGATGCAGCCCGCGCTCGGCTCGCGCGGCTGGGCCTCCTGGCGCTTCTTCTGGTAAGCCTCGATCTGGCGCCTGATCGCCTCGCCATCGGCGTGGGCGCGCGGGCGCAGGAAGGCGCCGAGCGCCACCGCGGTCCCGAGCTCGGCGCAATGCCGGTAGTCGACGTGCATCTCGGCCTTCTTCATCGCGCGCGTTTCGCCCGCGAGGGTCACCAGGCGCACCTCGTCGACCACATCGAAGGTCCAGCCGCCCATCGCGCCGGCGTTCATGCGCAGCGCGCCGCCGACTGTGGCCGGGATGCCCTCCATGAACTCGAAGCCCTGCAAGCCGGCCTTGGCCGCAAGTCCGCAAAGGTTCTTCAGGCGCAGCCCGGCGCCGGCCCAGACCCGGCCGTCCGCCCGCGGCTCGAAGGCCTGCCAGTGCGGATGCGCGAGGCTGATGACGAGCCCGTCGACCCCGTCGTCGGGCACGACGAGGTTCGAGCCGCGACCGAGCATGAAGACCGGCAGCCCGCGGGCGTGCGACTCGGCGAGCAGCGCCTGCAGGTCGGCCTCGGTCGCGGGCTCGGCGTAGAGCCGGGCCGGGCCGCCGACGCGCAGCGTGGTCTTGGGCCCGAGCGCCTCGCGCTCGGCCAGTTTGCTCGCGGGCGCGAGTTTGCCGCGGAGTGCGGAAAGGAGTTCCGACCACGCGGCCTCGCGGGCGGCTGGGGCGGCGGCGCTCATGCGGCGGGCACGGTCACGGGTGCGTGCCGCTGGTGGCGGCGCGGCGGGATGCGCAGGGCGAGCTCCTCGAGGTCCTGCACGATGGTGTCGATCGCGTTCTCGTGCGCCATGCGGTGGAGATTCTCGCGGAATTTGTGCAGCAGCCAGTCGTTGAACAGCACGTCGAGCACCTCCTGGCGGAGCGCGCCGAGATTGGCCTGGTCGATGACGAGCCCCCCGCCCTGCTGCTCGAAATGCCGCGCGTTGGCCCACTGGTGGTTGTCGGCCGCGAAGGGATAGGGCACGAGCACGCCCGGCGTCTCGCAGCGCACCAGCTCGGCCAGCGTGCCGGCGCCGGCGCGGCTGACGACGAGGTCCGCCGCCGAGAGGAGCTGGCCGACGCGGTCGGTGAACGGCTCGAACCACGCGCGGACGACCGCGCCTGTCTTCGAGCGCAGCTCGCGCAGGGAGGCCTCGCCCTTGCCCAAGCCCGTCACGCACCAGACCTGAACGCCCTCCTGGGCCAAGGCCCCGAGGTTGGCCTCGACCCAGGCGTTCAACCGGCCGGAGCCCTGGCTGCCGCCGAGCACGACGAGCAGCTTCTGGACGGGATCGACGCCCAGTTGTGCGCGGGTGGCCTCGCGCGGCAGGCGCACCACTTCGGAGCGGACCGGCAGGCCGGTGTGGCGCACGGTCAGGCCGAGACGGCCCGGCAAGCGGACACCCGGCGGCAGATAGAGTCGTTGCGCCCAACGCGAGAGCACGCGCACGGCGCGCCCCGGCACGCGGTTGGCCTCGTGAAGGGCGACGGGGATGTCGAGCAGGCGCGCGGCGGTGGTGACGCCGGCGTTGGTGAAGCCGCCGAAGCCGACGACGGCGTGGGGCCGGAAGGCGCCGAGAAATTTCAGGCTGAAGAACAGGCCCTGCGTCTGGCGGACGAGGAACTTGGCCAGCACGTCCGGCCGCAGGCCCCAGGGGGCGCCCGGCACGCGCTCGATGGCGAGGTGCGGGTATTTCTGCGAGAGGCGCGAGTCGACGCGCTTGTGCGAGATGAAGAGCCGGGCGTCGTGGCCGCGCGCGCGCAGGGCCTCGGCCAGCGCGATGCCGGGGGCGAGGTGGCCGCCCGTGCCCCCGCAGGCGATGAGGAATTTCGATGCCGTGCTCATGGTCGCGAGGGGCGCGGGGTAAGTTCCAAGCTCCAAGCGCCAAGCACCAAAGAATCGCGAAACTCCCAATTGGCGCGTGCGCTCGACTCGGGGAGGCGCGGATTGGTGTTTGGTTCGCGTTGGAGATTCACTGGAGTTTGGAGTTTGGCGCTTGGCGCTTTCGCCGCCGTCAGGCGACGACCTCCGCCAGCTCGCGTTTGCGCTGGAGCGGCTTGGGCCGCTCCCAGGTGCGCGAGGTGTTGATGATGATGCCCACGAGCAGACCCATGAGGAGGAGATTGGAGCCGCCGGCGCTGATGAAGGGCAGCGACATGCCCTTGGTCGGCATCATGCCGGTGACGACGCCGAGGTTGATGATCGCCTGCAGGCAGATGAGCAGCAGGCAGCCGGTGACGAGGAGGAACTGGAAGAGGTTCGGCGCGCGGCGCACGTGCATGAGGCCGGCGACGAAGATGGTGATGAACAGCGCGACGGTCAGCAGCGTGAAAACGAGCCCCATCTCCTCGCCCAGGATGGCGAAGATGAAGTCGGTGTGCGCCTCGGGCAGGAAGGACTGCTGCTGCCGGCCGTTGCCGATGCCCACGCCGTCGACGCCGCCGGCGGCGAAGGCGAGAATGGCCTGCCAGAGCTGGTAGGCGCCCTCGCTGCGGTTGGCCTCGACGTCCATGAACGACGTGATGCGGCGGAGGCGGTTGGGGTTGTTGAGCACGAGCACGACGAAGCCGGTCAGCGCCAGCGCGACCGAGGGCAGGAGGAACTTCAGACGCGCGCCGGCGAGGAAGAGCAGGATCATGCCGATGGCGCCGCAGAGGAAGGCGGTGCCGAAGTCGGGCTCGAGGATGATGAGCAGGCAGAACGCGCCGATGCCCGCGCAGGGGACGAGGAAGCCCCTCACGAGGCCGTGCATCTTGTTCTGGTGGAGCGCGAGGTAGTGCGAGAGCGCGAAGACCATCGCGAGCTTGGCGAATTCCGAAACCTGGAAGCGCGTGAAGCCGAGATTGAGCCAGCGGCGGCTGCCCTTGACCGTGACGCCGACGCCGGGGATGAGCACGAGCAGCAGGCCGATGAGCGCGGCGAGGCCGATGAGCCACGCGAAGCGCCGCAGGCTCTCGAGGTCGGCGCGCACGACCATCCACGCCGCGCCGATGGCCAGCGCGAGGAAGATGAGCTGCTTGTAGAGGAACGTGGTCGGCGCCGCGCCCTTCACGGTCGAACTCGCGCTGAACAGCACCGTCAGCCCGATGGCCAGCAACGCGGCCACGCAGACGAGGATGACGCTCGCGGGGGTGATCGTGAGGTGGCGGCGGGGAGCAGCGGGGGCGTCGCTCGTCGGGCTCACCATGGCGGGGCCGGGCGCGTCAGCCCTTGGGCTTGGGCTCCTCGACCTTGATCGTCGGGACGTCGGTCGCCGTGTCCTTCAGGCCGGCGTCGAGGTCCTGTCCGGGCGGCGGCGGGGCGATCTCGAAATGCGGGGTCTTGACCGTGGGCTCGGCCGGGGCGGGAGCGGCGGGCTGCGGAGCGGCGGGCGCGGGCTTTTTCGCCGTGCTGGCGCCGCCGACGGCCTTGAAGCCGGGGATGACGAGCTGCTGGCCGGCGCGGATCTTGGCGGGATCGGTGATGTTGTTCGCGGCGGCGAGTTCGCCGACGGTCACCTGATACTTGCGAGCGATGGTGCCGAGGCTCTCGCCGGCGGCGACGGTGTGGTGGACGGCCTCGCTGCCGCGGGCGGGCGCGGGCTTCGCCTCGGCCGCTTTGGCCGGCGTGGCGGGCGCGGTGGAAAGATCCTGCGGAGCCGGGGCCTTGCCGGGGATGATGAGCTTCTTGCCCGGCTGCAGCGTGGTGCCGGCGGGGAGGCTGTTGGCCTTGGCGAGCTCGGCGACGGTGAGCTTGTTCTTCTTGGCGATGCTCCAGAGCGAGTCGCCGCGTGTGACGGTGTAGGTGGTGACCGGGGCGACGTCCTCGGCGGGCGCCTTGGCCGGCGTGATCGCGGCGGCATTGGGGGAGCCCGGGCGGGTGGGCTCGGCGCGGCCGGAGGCGGCCGGCGGCGTGTAGGCCGGGGCGGAGCCAAGGTCGACCGCGGAGGGCGAGTAGCTGACGCCGCTGGAAGCGGGCGCAGCTGCAGGGCCTGCAGACACGGGTGTGGTCGCGTCGGGCGTCGGGATGTTGCGCGGCGAGGACGAGCAGCCCGGGCTGGCAAAAATGAAGATAAACGCGAGCACGTGCACGGCGACCACGGCTCCGAAGATCTGCAGGATTTTCATGGAGGGAGTATGCGGAGTGAGGTTGGAGATTTGCTATCCCAAAATGGGGCTTGTTCACACGTTTCGCCTCCGGCGCGCCGGAGACGACCGGTGTTTCAAGGCTCCGATTGCGGGGTGAGCACATCCACCGAAACGAGGAGGGAGAGCAGGGAGAGGACGAGGACGGTGGCGATCATGGCGGAGGGGGAAACGAGCAGGGGTCCGTTGGCAGCCGTGGTTTGGTTCCGGTTGATGGAGGAATAAAGAACCTGTCAGCGGACTCCTGCGAAAGTGCGGGCGGTCTTCAGGGGCAGCTCGGGCAGGTTGCCGCCGCGGCGGAGGCGGCGGAGCTTGCCGGCCGAGCGGACGAGCGGCTTTTGGAGCAGCACGAGGCCGGTGTGGGTGAGATCGCGGAAACTGGGGGCAAGATCGGAACTGAAATCGAGGGGCATTTGAGTCGGGAGCTTAGGGTTGTTCAGTCGTCAGTCCGGCGAGCGGACGTAAACTCCAAGCTCCAAATCCCAAGCTCAGGCCGGAATGCAGGCGCTCGGGGAGCATGGATTGGTGTGTCATCAGAGCTTGGATGTTGGAGCTTGGAGCTTCGCGGCGCGTCAGCGCAGCTTGAGCGTCGCGAGGCCGAGCAACGCGAAGCCCAGGGAGAGCACCCAGAAGCGCAGCACGACCTTGGTTTCCGGCCAGCCGCGCTTCTGGAAATGGTGGTGGATCGGCGCCATGAGGAAGAGCCGGCGGCCTTCGCCACAGCGGCGCCGGGTGTATTTGAACCAGCCCACCTGCAGGACGACGGAGAGCAGCTCCATGACGAACACGCCGCCGACGATCACCAGGGTGAGGGGCTGGTGGATCATGAAGGCCATGACGCCAATGAGGCCGCCGAGGGCGAGCGACCCGGTGTCGCCCATGAAAACCTCGGCCGGATGGGAGTTGAACCACAGGAAGGCCATGCCCGCGCCGATGAGCGCGCCGCAGATGACCGTCAGCTCGCCCGCGCCGGGCACGTAGCTGATGAGCAGGTATTGCGAGATGATGCTGTTGCCCGCCGCGTAGGCCATGAGGCCGAAGACGAGCGCCACGGTGATCGTGCAGCCGATGGCGAGGCCATCGAGTCCGTCGGTGATGTTGATGGCGTTGGAGAAGCCGACGATCCAGAGGTAGATCAGCACGAGCAGCAGCCCCCACGGCATGTGGGCGATGACCGCCTCCTTGAAGAACGGGACCCAGAGTTCGCGGATCTTGGCCGCGCTGGTCGGGTGCCAGAGCAGGGCCACGAGCGCCACGCCCGTGGCGAAGGACTGCCAGCCGATCTTCTCCCACGGCTTGATGCCGTCCTTGTTCTGGTGGACGACCTTCAGGTAGTCGTCGCGCCAGCCCGGCACGGTCAGCGCCGTGTAGACGAAGAGCGCGACGACGACCCAGATGTTGGGCGCGGCCCAGAGCACGGCGGAGAAGAACACGGCGAGGAAGATGATCAGGCCGCCCATCGTGGGCGTGTGCCTCTTGTCGAAATAGGTCGCGCCGAGCGCGCCGGTGCGCTCGTCGATGTAGCCGTGGCCGAACTTCAGCTCGCGGAAGCGCCGGATGAGCCACGGGCCGATGACGAAGCCGATCACCAGCGCGGTCAGCATCGCGCCGCCGGTGCGGACGGTCAGGTAGCGCAGCAGGCGCAGCGGGCCGAAGTGGTGCTCGAATTCTGCGAGGTAGCTCAGCATGGGCAGAGGGCGCGGTGGAGTGTGTTGAGCCCGGCGCGCTCACGACCTGCGCAGGGGGCGAGGCGCATCGGGGTCGATGCGCTCCACCGCGGCAAAGTGGCATCGGGCTTAGTGCGCATGCGCGGGGGCGTGGGGATCGAGGATGGTTTCGAGGCGGTAACGGCGGCTGCCCTTGAGGAAGGCCGCGCCCCTGAACGCCGCGAGCCGCTCGCGCACGGGCGCGAGGTCGTCCACAATGGCGATTTGCGCGGGATCGTTGCCGTTCTCGAGCAGGCCCTCGCGCAACGCCGCCGCGTGGGTGCCGAGGGCGAAGAGATAATCGCCCGGACGCAGCAACATCGTGCGGCCGAGCTGGCGGTGAAATTCCGCGGCGTGCGCGCCGAGCTCTTCCATGCCGCCGAGGACGAAGAGCCGCGGCAATTCCGGACGCGCGAGACTGGTGAACGCCTGGATCGCGTCCTGCATCGAGGCCGGGTTGGCGTTGTAGAAGTCGCAATAGACCTCCGCCTCCCCCACCCGCCGCATCTCGCCGCGCCACTTCGAAGGCTGCCAGCCGCCGAGGCGCCGCTGGAGCGAAGCGTCGTCCACGCCGAGCTCGGAGGCGAGCGCGAGCGCGAGCGCGGCGTTCTGCGCCATGCCGCTGGAAACCCGGCGGAGGATGAAGGTGCGTCTGCCGCCGAGCGCGACCTCGGTGCGGTCGGGCCGGTGCAGCACGGTGAAGACCACCGCGCGGCCCTCGACGCGGATCATCGACTCGTTGGCCGGCACGAGCACGAGCGGATTTGCCAGCGCGCGGAACGGGGCGAACTGCCAGCAGGAGACCGGGAAGACCTGGAGGCCGCCCGCGCGCACGGCCGCCAGCATCCGCGCCTTTGCGGCCGCCACGCCCTCGAGCGAGCCGAGCTTCTCGAGATGAGCCGGGCCGACGAGCGTCACCACGCCGTGGTCCGGCTGGATCATCGCGGCCAGCGTCTCCATCTCGCCCGGCATGTTGACGCCCGCCTCGATGACCGCGGCGTGATGCACCGCGGAATCGATCTGCGTCAGCGTGAGCGGGACGCCGATGAAGTTGTTCAAATTGCCCTGCGTCGCAAAGACTCCGGGCGCGCCACCGAGCAGCAGGGCCAGCAGGTCCTTGGTCGAGGTCTTGCCGGCGCTGCCGGTGACGCCGATCACGCGGCCCGCGAGGGTCCGGCGGTGGGCGGCGGCGATCTTCTGAAAGGCCGCAAGCGAGTCGTCCGCGACCAGCAGCGGCAGACCGGAACCGGCGACCTCGCGCGAGACCAGGGCGGCCGCGGCGCCGCGCGCCTGAGCGTCGCCGAGAAAATCGTGCCCGTCGCGCCTGTCCGTTTTGAGCGCGACGAAGACCTGGCCGGCCGTCAGCGCGCGCGTGTCCTGGTTGAAGCCGACAAGCGCCCCGCCCGGGGAACGGGTCCAGCGGCCGCCGGTCCAGGCGGCGAGTTGAGCGGGGGCGAAGGAGGGCATGGCGCGGCTTTCAGAGCGGCTTGAGCTTCTTCAAGCCGATCAATTCGCGGGCAACCTGCCGGTCGTCGAAGGGCACGATCGTGTCGGCGATTTCCTGGAATGTCTCGTGCCCCTTGCCCGCAATGACGACGCAGTCGCCCTCGCGCGCCTCGTCGAGCGCAAGGCCGATGGCGCGGGAGCGATCCTCGACAAACACGAGGCGGCCGGCTTCCTTCACCCCCGTCTTCATGTCGGCGAAGATGCGGCCGAGCGCCTCGTTGCGCGGATTGTCGGCCGTGGCCCAGGCGCGGTCGGCGAATTGCCCGACGGCCGCGGCCATGAGAGGCCGCTTGCTCCGGTCGCGGTTGCCCCCGCAGCCGAAGACGACGAGGAGCCGGCCGGGGGTGATCGACCGGAGCATGGAAAGGGTGTTGCGCAGCGCGTCCTCGGTGTGGGCGTAATCGACCAGCACGTTGAACGGCTGGCCCTCCTCGATGCGCTCCATGCGGCCCGCGACGCCGGGGAAGCTGCGCAGGCGCGGCGCGATCACCCGAAGATCCCGGCCGAGCGCGAGGCAGGCCGCGAAGGCGGCGAGCAGGTTGCTGACGTTGAAGCCGCCAAGCAGCGGACTGCCGATCTCCATCCGTCCCTCGGGCCAGACGAGCGTGAAGGCCGTGCCCTTGAAGCCCGGCCGCACGTTCTCGGCCCTCACCTGGGCGTCGGGCGCCTGGCCGAAGGTCAGGACCCGGATCGCGGGAGGGACCAGCTCGAGCAGACGCCGGCCGGCCGGATCGTCGACGTTGATCGCCGCGGCGCGCGGCACGGAGCCGATGCCGCCGTTGAAGAGGCGGGCCTTCGTTCCGAGGTAGGAATCGAGCGTGCCGTGGTAATCGAGGTGGTCCTGCGTGAGGTTGGTGAACACCGCGACCTCGAACTGCACACCCAGCACGCGTTGCTGATCGATGCCGTGGGAGCTGACCTCCATCACCGCCTGCCGGCAACCCGCATCGCGAATCTGCGCGAGCATGCCGTGCAAATCCAACGCCTCCGGCGTCGTCCGATACGAGGGGACCACGCGCGCCCCGAGGTCGTAGTGGATGGTGCCGAGGAGGCCGACGCGTTCCTGGCTGGAGGCAAGCAGGTGTCTGACCAGACTCGCGACAGTCGTCTTGCCGTTCGTGCCGGTGACGCCGATGAGTTCGAGGGAGCGGTCCGGGAACTTGAAGAGGCGCTGCGCGGCACGCGCAAGCGAGGCCCGGGCATCCGCGACCTGCACGTAGGTGACGCGAGTGGAGGTCGCGGCGGGGATGCGCTCGGTCACGATGGCCACGGCGCCGCGGTTGATCGCCTCGTCGATGAACTGGCCGCCGTCGACGCGCCGGCCGGGCAGCGCGAAGAAGACGTTGCCGTGCATCACGCGGCGGCTGTCGATCGCGAGGCTGGAGAACGGGCGGTCGAGGCCGCCCTTGCTGGCGACGATCTCCTTGTCGTCGAACAGGTCGGAGAGTTTCGGGGCCATCTTGAAAATTTGTCGGGCAACGCGGTCGGCCGGGCGCCGGCGCGTGGCGGGCAGCGCGCGGAACGCCGCGACCAGCGGGTAATTCGGATTGAGGTAGCCGATCACCGGGCACCTCCGCTCATGGCGAGCAGGCCGCGGCCGGAGGCGTGCACGGGTTTGATGTCCAGGTATTGGATGAGCTGTTCGGCGACACGCTTGAAGGCCGGGGCCGAGACGGCGCGGCCGTAGGCGGTGCCGCCGGGAACCTTGGCGTCATCGACGATGACGGAGAGCACGATCTCGGGGCGGCTGGCCGGGAAGAAGCCCACGAAGGACGCGACGTGGCGGTTGTTCACATATTTGCCGTCGACGATCTTCTGCGTCGTGCCGGTCTTGCCCGCGATCTCGAAGCCCTCGATGTCGAAGCCGTCGCCCGTGCCGCCGGGTCCGACGACGCCGTGGAGCATCTGCGCGAGTTCGGCCGCGACGCTGGGCTTGAGGACCCGATGGCGTTTCTCCGGCTCGAAGCGGCGGACGATCGCGCCGTCGACATCGCGGATTTCGCGGAGGATCTGCGGACGGAGCAGCACGCCGCCGTTGGCGACTGCGCTCATCGCCATGTGGATCTGGAGCGGCGTGGCCGCAACGGCATGGCCCATCGGCATGCGCGTGATGGTGAGGCCGTCCCAGCGCTTCGGCTCGTCGAGGATGCCGCGCACCTCGGCGCCAAGCGGATAGCGCGTCGGCTCGCCGAAGCCGAAGGCCCTGGCGTATTCGTAGAAGCGCTGGTCGCCGAGCCTCAGCGCAAGATGCGCCGCGCCGCGGTTGCTGGAGTGGCTGACGATCTGCTCGACGTTGAGCATGCCCATCGGATGGTCCTCCCTGGGCAGCCTGCGCTCCTTGCCGTTGACGAAGACGGTCGGATTGTCGCAGTCGAAGGCGGAGAATCTGTTCACCACGCCGTCGTTCAGCGCGCCGCCGGCGGCGACGATCTTGAACGTCGAGCCGGGCTCGATGATGTCGGTCACGGCGAAGTTGCGCTGCGTGTCGAGCGGGGCCCTGGCGAAGTGGTTCGGGTCGAAGGTCGGGTGGTTCGCCAGGCCGAGGATGGCGCCGGTGCGCGGATCGCTGACGATGATGGTGGCGAACTTCGGGTTGTATTTCGCGGCGATGCCTTCGAGTTCGCGCTCGATGATGTTCTGCACCACGGAGTCGATGGTCAGCACGGCGTCGTGGCCGTCGACCGGGTCGACCTCGCGGGTGCGGAACTGGGCGAGCTCGCGGCGGGCGCCGTCCTTCTCCGATTCGATCCAGCCGTCCTGCCCCTTGAGGTAGAGGTCGAGGTGCTTCTCGGCGCCGCTGACGGGCGTGTTCTCCTTGTTGATGTAGCCGAGGACGTGCGAGGCGAACTGGCCGCCGGGATAGACGCGCTTGTAGCCGCGGGAGCCGTAGACGCCGCGGATCCGCAGGGCCATGATCTGGTCGAAGACGCGCTCGTCGACCTCGTCGGCGAGCTTCACGTAGCGGACGCGCTTCTCCTTCACCTTGGGGTCGGCGCCGGCCAGGGCGAGTTGGGAGGCGGCGATGCCGCGGCGGAGGGTGCGGTCGAGCTCGAGAAAATTCCGGCCGAGGAGCCGGGCGAGGCGGCCCCACTTCGCGCTGTCCTCCTCGCGGAGCATTTCGGGGTCGGCTCCGAGCACGACGTAGGAACGCGAAGTGGCGAGGACGTTGCCCTTGGCGTCGAGGATGGCGCCGCGACGCGCGTGCTCGACGACGATCTGACGGCGAGCTTTCTCGACGAACTTCAGCAGCTCGTCGCGGTGGAGCACGTGCAAATAGACGAGCCGCACGCCGACCGCGCCGAAGCAGGCGAGCACGCCCGCCGCGAGCAGCGTCATGCGGAAGTTGGAGGCAAAGCCCTTGGACATCGCTCAGCGGGTGTAGGAGGCGGCGACGATGCGGAATTGCGGGAAGGCCTCCGCGCCGGCCGGGCGGCCGAAGAGCGCCTCGGCGGCGCGCTTGCGGTTCAGCTCCACCGACGGGTCCTGCGCCACGCGGGCGACCTGGAGCTCGCGCGGCGAGACGAGCGCGAGGCGCAGCTGGTCGTTCTTCTGCAGCAGCGCGGCCACGCTCTCGGCGGTGGCGATCTGCGCGCGCATCTCGTCGAGCTTGCGCCCGGCGTCGGCCAGCAGGGCCTCGGTGGCGCGGCTGCGGTTGGCGGTGGCGAAGATTTCCTGGCGCACCCAGACGGCGCCGAGGCCGAGGGTGCCGGCGAACATGAGGAGCGCGAGGGTGAGGACGACGAGCTTGTTGACGAGCGCGTTGGGCGGAGGGGGCTTCATCGGCGGGACGGAGTCAGAATTTGCGGAGGACGCGCAGCTTGGCGGAGCGGCTGCGGGGATTGGCGGAAATCTCGGCGGCGGAGGGCACGACCGGCTTGCGCGTGAGCAGCTCGGCGCGCTTGGCGCGCAGCTGTTGGGGCGTGGCGTCGTTCTCGTCGACCGGCAGGCCGCACAGGCGGCGGAAGAACTGCTTCACTGGCCGGTCCTCGAGCGAGTGGAAGCTGATGACGGCGAGCACGCCGCCGACCGCGAGGCGGTCGAAGGCCGCGGGCAGCGCGCGCTCGATGGCGCCGAGCTCGTCGTTGACCGCGATGCGGATGCCCTGGAAGGCGCGCGTGGCCGGGTGGATCTTGCTGTCGCGCTTCACCGCGGCGGGGATCGCTTCGGCGATGACGTCCGCGAGCGAAGCGGTGCGCGCGAGCCGACCGGTGCCGCGGGCGGCCTCGAGGGCGGTGACGACGCGGCGCCAGCATTGTTCTTCGCCGTAGTCGCGGATGGCGCGAACGAGCGCGTCGTGCGAAGCGATCTCAAGCCAGCGCGAGGCCGGTTGGCCTTCGCGCGGGTTCATGCGCATGTCCGCCGGGGCGTCGTGGCGGAAGGCGAAGCCGCGCTCCGCCTCGTCGAGTTGGAACGACGAGACGCCGAGGTCGAACAGGATGCCGTCGAAACCGGCATCGGGCAGCGACGCGAGGTCGCCGAAGTTGAGGTCGACGAACCGAAAAAGGCCCGGGAACTGCGCCTGCACCAGCGCAGCCCGGGATTGAGCCGCGGGATCGCGGTCCAGCGCGACCACGCGAGCCCCACTGCACAAAATCTCGCGGGTGTGCCCGCCGCCGCCGAACGTGCAATCGAGGTAGGAGCGGCCGGCCTCGGGCGCGAGGTATTCGAGGACTTCGCGAAGGAGAACCGGCTGGTGCCCCGGCGTCATCTTGGGCGGGGGAATCTCAAGCGCTGCGGCGGACATGGGTTTTCCTGCGGCGGAGGACGAGGGCTCCCCGCAAGCTGCGGCGCGGCGCGCACGCGACCATGGACAGTTTGGGCAACGGTTGGGAACGGATGAGGGCGGTGTGCATGGTCGTGGAGGTCTTCATGGCGCTCAAAGGCCGATGCGGCGCATCATGTCGCCGAAGTTCTCGCCCGCCGTGGCTCGCTGCATATCCTGCCAGCGCGACGGGCTCATGATGTTGAAAGTGTCGCCCATGCCCACGAGCACCGCGTCCTTCGCGATGCCGGCGTGGGCCAGCAGGTCGGCGCTCGCGCCGAAGCGGCCCTGTTTGTCGAAGGTGAACTGCAGCGCGCTCGAGAAGATGCGTGCCTTCACCGCCTGCGCGTCGCGATCCGAGAGCTTCATCTCGCCGATCTGCGCGAGCAGTTTTTCGACCCGCGCCGGCGGCAGCACCGCGATGTAGCCGTCCGGGTGCGGCATCGCGAGGAACGTCTCCGTGTCCGAGTGAACCCAGCGCCAGAGCGACGGAATCGTGAGGCGATTCTTGTCGTCGAGCGTGTGCTCGAAACGGCCGGAGTAAACGGATGTGCCTGATTGCGCCATTAACGGGGAAGGTCCGGGCCGCCGACTGCGATGCGCCCCAGAACGCCCCATTTGTCCCCATTTTCCTCCCCGCACTCAAGTAAAAACCAAACGTAACTCACAGATTTTTACTCACAAACAACCGACAGACTACTCAGAGCATTTTAAATCGGCAGCACGATTGACCCACTCCACAAAGCGTAGAGCCGGCACGGATCGTAGGTCTTGCAGGCTGCACCTGTGAGCTAATTCGCGACTGCTCCACCCACTCTTCTGCCAGCGCTCCTCAACGATTGACTCACAGGCCTTCGGATCGCCCGTAATAATGAAGCATCCGATCGTGGATTTCGGAAGGGGCCGCCTTTCAATTAGGCGAAGAAAGCATGACGACGCTCACGCCCGAGTCACCCTCGCCGCGGGGTGACGATCATCCGCGACACGAGACACGACGAGCAATCTGGTCAGCTTCATCTCGGGCATGACGGCGGGTCTCCGGCAATCCCGCGAGGTTTGCGGTTAACTCTCTGCGCATTTCTTGGTCCGAATCGCGCGATGGAAAACACCTCTTATACCAGTTAAGCTTTGTCATGAGACTTTGGACTCGCCCGGTAGCCGCGAGCGCCAGCGAGTGGAAGATCGTCGGTTCGCTGGCGCTCGCCGCTA
>PNKG01000018.1 GCA_013822585.1 Opitutus sp.
GCGCTTGATGTGCGCGTAAGGGTCGTTGTTGCGCGGAGCGCCGCGATTGTAGGGCTGGCGGGGGCCGCCGGAGGAGGAAGGGAGTGCCATTAATTAGGTGTTGCTGAACAAGTGTTGGTCGCGGGTCTTTTTGCCGAGGCCCCGAGTGATGACAACCCCAATCTCCGGGGTATTCGCAGGGGAATCCGGGTGCCGGTCCGGCCGGGGACGGCAATTCACACGCTGAAGCTCTCGCCGCAGGAGCAGGAGGCCTTGGCGTTGGGGTTGGTGAACTTGAAACCCCCGCCGATCATCTTGTGGGAATAGTCGAGCACCGTGCCCTTGAGGTAGAGGGCAGTCTTGGGGTCGACGACCACCGTGGCGCCGGCGGTGCGGACCAGGATGTCGCCCCGGCGCGGCTCGGACACGAACTTGAGCTTGTAGTTCAGGCCGTTGCAGCCGCCGCCGGTGATGGCGATGCGCAGGAGGCCGCCCTGCTGTTCGCGCGCGGCGAGCGAGGCGACCTTCGCGCCGGCGTCGGCGGTCAGGCGCACGAGGTTTTCATTGCCCTCGCGGACCCCTTCGGGTGGCGGCGTGATGATGGCGGCGGTCGGCACGGGGCAGACTTATTGTCCGGACCGGCGATTAATCAAGCGCCGGGCGACCGTCACGGCGTTGGCAAAGCTGCGCCCGCCCGCCTTCCCCTGCCCTGCAATCCCGAAGGCCGTGCCGTGGTCCGGGCTCGTGCGCACGAAGGGCAGGCCGAGGGTGACGTTCACCGCCTCATCGAAGTCGACGGCCTTCAGCGGGGCCAGCCCTTGGTCGTGGTAGAGCGCGACCACGACGTCGAACTCCCCGCGCAGCGCGCGGGCGAAGAGCGTGTCGCCCGGCTGGCAGGGCGAGAGGCCGGGAAACTCCGCCTGCAGTTTCGCCAGCGCAGGATTGAGGAAGTCGCGCTCCTCCGCGCCCAACAGGCCGTTCTCGCCGGCGTGGGGATTGAGGCCGCATACGCCGATGCGCGGCGCCGCGACGCCGTCGGCGCGCGCGAGCTCGGCGGCCGCGGCGACCGTGCGGTGGAGAAGCTGCGGTCCGAGCAGCTGCGGCACCTCGCAGAGCGGCACGTGCCAGGTGGCGAGGGCGACGCGCAATTTGCCGCCGCAAAAACCCATCACCGGCTCGCCGCCCCAGCGCGCGGCGAAGAACTCGGTCTGCCCGGGGAATTCATAGCCGATCGCGGCGAGCCGCTCCTTGCTGACCGGGCCGGTGACGACGCCGGAAAATTCGCCCGCTTTGCAGCCCGAGGCCGCGCGCTCCATCGCGGCCCACGCGACCAGGGCGCCGTCTCCGTCGGGTTGGCCCGGGGTTGCGGCGGAATCCTCGAGGCCGACCGCAATCTTCGCGCCGCAAGCGGGCAACGTTTCCAACCAGCGCTCCGGGCCGATCACGGCGACATCGCACGCCTCGGCGGCGTGCGTGGCGAGCCAGTGCGCGATGATTTCCGGGCCGACGCCGGCGGGATCGCCGCAAGTGAACGCGAGCGGTTTCGAGTTCATGTCACTCATCGGCCTCCTCTGCCGCGGCCGACTTGCCCGGGCGCGCCACGACGCGCTTGCCGGCGAGGAAGAACTCGAGGAATCGGCGCGCCTCGGGGCTCTGCACGCCGGCGTCGAGCAGCGCTTGGGCGTGCGCGCGCGGGTTGCCGCCGCCGAACACGCGGGCGTAGCAGTCCTTCAGTTCCCGGATCGTTTCGCGACTGACGCCGCGGCGTTTCAGGCCGATGAGGTTGAAGCCGGAAATTTCGTTGCGCTCCGACATCAGCAGGTAGGGCGCGATGTCGTTCGTCACGCGCGCGAGGCCGGCGACCATCGCGCCTTCGCCCACGCGGCCGAATTGGTGGATGCCGGCGCCGCCGCCGAAAAACGTGTGGCGCCCGATCGTGGCGTGGCCGCCGAGCATGGCGTTGTTGGCGAGCACGACGTCGTCCTCGACGATGCAGTCGTGTCCGACGTGCGCATTGGCCATGAGGAAGCAGCGCGCACCGATCACCGTGTTTTTGCCGGCGTAGATCGAGCGGTTGATGGTGCAGTGCTCGCGGATGACGGTGCCGGCGCCGACGATCACGCCGCTCGGCGTGGCGGGGTCGAACTTGAGGTATTGCGGGTCGCCGCCGACGACCGCGAACGGGTGGACGACGACGCCCTCGCCGAGCGTCACGTGCCTCGTGACGATCGCGTGCGCGTGCACCACGCAGCCTGCGCCGAGCGTGGCGCCGGATTCGACGAGGGCGGTGGGGTGAATCAAGGGATTTTCGAGTTTCAATTTTCGATTCGCGTTCGGCCAGCCGACGCACGCGCTCGCTCGGGTCGCCGCTCGTCGGGTGTCGTGGCCGCCCCGCACCTCATTCCTTCTCCCGGCGGCTCGTCACGCGCTCGGTCAGGAGATCGAGCTGCGGGTCACGGAGAAGATCGTAGGTCTTGAGCACGCGGATGAGCTGCAGCGTGTCGCTCTTGCCGTAGTTGCGGTTCAGTTCCACCTTGTCGATCAGGTCGAGGAGCATGGCGCGAAACGAGATCACGGCGTCGACGCCCTTCTCCTTGAGCATCGCGACGGCCTGCGAGCGATACGGTTCCGCGGTGGGCAGGCCGGGGAGCACGAGAATCTTCAACAGACCGGCGCCGTCGGGGTCTTCCTGGTCGGTGGGGAAAAACCGCGACGCTTCCTTGAGCACGCTTTGCTCGAGGAAGCGGAAAATTTCCGGCTGGTTGCGCAGCGTGCTGGGGGTGAAGCGTCCGCCGGCGTGCCACCCCTTGATGCTGACGACCGCGCGGTGGACGAACGGGAGCTCGTTGGCGAAAAGGAAGAAATCGGGCCGGCGCGATCCGCGTTGCCAGCTCGGGTTGAACACGAGCAGGTCGAGCACCTCCTCGCCCGCGCCCTTGCGCGCGGTGAGCGCGTATTTGCGCGCCTGCCGGACGAAAAAGCCGGCCTGTTCGAAGTATTCGCGAACGATGCCCTCGTCGATGGCTGACATGGGAGAAGCAGACTACACGCCGCGCTGTCCAGCGCAGGCAAAAAATCACGCCGCCCCGACCCCACGCCAGACCTGCTCGACCAGCGCGGTCGGCACGTCGCCGCGCGTGACCGCACGACCGACCGCCTCCAAGACGACCAAGCGCAGGCGGCCGGCACGGTTTTTCTTGTCGCGGGTCATCGCCTCGACCAGCGCCGCCAGCCCGAGCGGCTGCCGCAGGTGTGCCGGCAGGCCGTGGGCGGCCAGGCAGCGTGCGGTGCGTTCAGCCACCGTGGCGTCGACCAGGCCGAGCGCGTGAGACAGGCGCGCCGCCGCGACTAATCCCACGGCCACCGCCTCCCCATGCAGGTAGGTGCCGTAGCCCGCCACATGCTCGATGGCGTGACCGAACGTGTGGCCGAGATTCAGCAGCGCCCGCCCCCCCTCGGCGGCGGTCTCATATTCGTCCGCGGCCACGATGCCGGCCTTCAATTCGCAGGAACGGCGGATGATCGCGCCGAGTTCCGCGTGCGCTGGCGTGAGTGGGGTGGTCTCCAGGCGCGCGAACAGGTCCGCGTCGCCCAGCAGACCGTATTTCACCACCTCCGCCGCCCCCGCGGCGAACTCGCGCTCCGGCAGCGTGCGCAGCAGCTCCAGACACTGGTGCACCGCCCGCGGATGCCGCACGAGGCCGGCGAGGTTCTTGCCCGCGGGGAGATTGATGCCGGTCTTTCCGCCGATGGCGCTGTCCACCATCGCCAGCAGCGTCGTCGGCACCTGCACATAGTCCATGCCGCGCATGTAGGTGGCCGCGGCGAATCCGCCGAGATCGCCCACCACACCGCCGCCGAGCATCCACAACACCCCGGTCCGGTCGGCCCGCTCGGCCGCGAGAAAATCCCACACCCGGCCGAGCATCGCGAGCGACTTGCTCCCCTCGCCCGCCGGCACGTGCAACACCGGAGTTTCGCCGAAGGCGCGCGCGAGAAAATCCCCGAGCGCCGCCGCCACCATCTCGTCTGTGAGGAGAAAACTCCGCCGTCCCTCCCGCGCCAACGCCGCAATCTCTGCCGCCAGCGCATCCGCACCTGCAGTGGCGTGGAATCTAATGGGCACTTCGCCACCGGCTACTTTCAACTGGAGCTCGCTAGGCACGGAATCCCTAAAGACCAAATAGTTGCATGGGTCAAATCGCTTCTCTTGACAGATAATGAGACAAATTCTCATATTTTCCATTGACGTGAGATTTGGTCTCATCCTCACTGCGAATCGTTCTCAATGACCTTTGCCATCACATCTCTCCCCATCGCAGCACGCGCCCTCAATTTTAACGGGCGCCAGCCCACAGCTCCCGGTTCGGTTCGTTCTTTCCCGGCTGGCGTCCGTCCTTTCCTCACGACCTGTATGAACTCCACCCGCATCCTCCTTCCACTCGTTGCCTGCGCGGTCGCCGCCGCGACCCCGCTGCACGCCCAGACCGCCGCCGCACCCGCTCCGGCTCCCGCCGCCGGATTTTCCACGGTCGAACCCGGCATCGTCGTGCAGCCCCGCTTTGAGGTCATCGGCCGCCGCGAGCGGCTGCCGTTCATCGGCGGCTCGGCCGATACGTTCGGCGAGGTCGCGCTGGAGCAGAGCCGCGTCTTCACTGCCAACGAGGCGCTGCGCCGCGTGCCGGGCATCACCGTGCGCGACGAGGAGGGCTTCGGCCTCCGCCCGAACATCGGCCTGCGCGGCCTCAACCCGACGCGCACCACCAAAGTCACGCTGCTCGAGGATGGCATGCCCCTGGCCTACGCGCCCTACGGCGACAACGCCTCCTATTACCACCCGCCCATCGACCGCTTCACCGGCATCGAGGTCCTCAAGGGCGCGCACGCCCTCTACTTCGGGCCGCAGACCATCGGCGGAGTGGTCAACTACCTCACGCCCGACGCCCCGCGCGAGTTCGCCGGCTTCGTCCAGGCGGCCGCCGGCAACCGCGGCTACCTCAACCTCCACGTCCGCCTCGGCGGCGGGGGCGCGCTGCTGGACTACATGCGCAAGGAGGGTGACGGCGCGCGCGAGAACCTCGACCACCGTGTCGACGATCTGAACTTCAAGTTCACCCTCCGCTTCGCCGACCGCCACACGCTCACCTTCCGCGCCAATTACTACACGGAGGATTCCACCGTCACCTATTCCGGCCTGACCCAGGCCGAATTCGAAAACCTCGGCGCGCGCTACAATCCCTTCAAAAACGACGACTTCGACATCCGCCGCACCGGCGCTTCGCTCACCCACCGGCTCAAGGCCAACGCCGACGTCGAATTCACCACCAACCTCTACTACTCCGCCTTCGACCGCGACTGGTGGCGCCAGTCGAGCAACAGCCAGGACGGCCAGCACGGCGCCGGCAATGTCATCCAAGTCATCGACGGCGTCAGCGCCACCTTCCTCCAACACCGCCTCGCCGGCCGCCGCGTCGATCCCGACACGCAGTTCGCCAGCGTCCAGGGCCGCCTCCGCTCCTACGTGACGACCGGCCTCGAACCGCGCGTCACCGTCCGCACGGGAGCAGGCGAACTCCAAGCCGGCCTGAAACTCCAACGCGAGACCCAGGACCGCCGCCAGATCAACGGCAACTCGCCCACCGCCCGCACCGGCACGCTCGCCGAGGACAATTACCGCAGGACCCTCGCATGGTCGGCCTTCGCCGCGCACCGCTTCGACCTCGGCTCCGTCACGCTCACGCCCGTCGTCCGCTACGAATCGATGGATTTCGAGCGCCTCAGCCGCCTCACCAACGTCGCCGGCTCGACCTCGCTCGACCGTTTCCTCCCGGGCCTGGGCGCCACCTGGCAGGCCGCGCCCTCGACCACCGTGTTCGCCAGCGTGCACCAAGGCTTCGCTCCGCCGCGCGTCGAGGATCTTATCGGCGGCGCCGGCACAGTCACCGACGTCGACGCCGAGAAATCCCTCAACACCGAACTCGGCGTCCGCGCCGAGCCCTTCGAGGGCGTCGCCGTGCAGGCCGCGCTTTTCCGCCAGGACTTCGGCAACCTCATCGCCGTCGGCTCCATCGCCGGCGGCAGCACGCCGCTGTCGCAGGGCAAAGCGCTCTTTCAAGGCCTCGAGCTGGGCCTCAACACCCGCCTGCCCCACGGCCTCCGCGCCCGCCTCGCCTACACCAACGTCTTCACCGCGGAGCAGACCTCCCCCTTCGTCAACGTCGCCACGCGCACCCCCGTCGCCGGCAGCGTCGCCGGCAACCGCCAGCCCTACTCCCCGCGCCAGACCCTGACCGCCGCGATCGGTTTCGCGCGCGACCGCTTCGACGGCGAACTCGAAGCCCAGCACGTCGGCGAACAGTTCTCCGATTTCGCCAACACCATCGCCCCCACAGCCGACGGCCAGCGCGGACTCCTCGCCGCCAGCACGATCTGGAACGCCACGCTCAACTACCGCGCCACGGCCCGCCTCTCGCTCTTCGCCACGGTGAAGAACATCGGCGACAAGACCTACATCACCGACCGCACCCGCGGCATCCAGGTCGGCCAGCCGCGCCTCCTCCAAACCGGCGCGCGCTTCACGTTCTGACCCGGACGCGCGGGCCATCACTCCCTCCGCCCATGACCCGGGCCGCGCGTTCTCCGATGCTCTGCGAGATTCGCGCGGCCACCGGCGCGCTCGCCGCGGAATTGGAGCACGTTGTCACCTATTGCGCGGCCCAGGCCGGCATCCACGCCACTGTTCTCCAGCTGCCGTCGGGCGGGACCGGGACCGCCCAAATCACGCTGCGGCTCCCGCCCGAGGCCGCCGGCCCGGGCGAACGGGTCTGGTGCCTCGTCTGCCGGCTCGCCTGCCTGTGCCCGCAGGCGCGGGTCGGCGTGCTCGTGCAGGCCGCCCCCGCGTTTGCCCCACCCCCAACCCGGATCGCAATCTGACCCGCCATGCCCGCATCCGAACCCCGCCTGAACCGGCAACGCCGCGCCGACTTCCACTTCGTCCTGGGACTGCTCCTCGCCGTCGCGCTGATCGTCGCCCTCATCCTGAGCATCCACGCCACGCGTTGACCTCCCTTCCCCGCATTCCCCTCCGCTCTGTTGCCTCGAGTCACCCACGACCATCCGCCACCCAATCGCCTGTTCCCTCCGCACTGCTCCTCGCCGCCAGGCTGCGCGCCGCCGAAGCCCCGGATTCCGGCCTGAGGCGCGCACCTCATCCGCCGCACTGTCCGGCTTGAGGAATGAACCTCAACATCCGCGGCTCGCCTCGCGAGGAAACAGCGTCCGATAATCCGACATGGCGCTGCAATCCACGCGGCGGCTTCTCCGGTTTTTCCTGCTCACCGTCCTTGCCGCCCCCCTCGCGACGCAGGCGGACGAGACGCGCGACGACTGGATCCGCGGCATTTTCACCGGCAACTCGCCCCGCGCCCGCGCCCTGCCCGAGGCCGAGGCCTGGCGCCAGGCTGTCGACGTCGTCGACGCCACGGCCGGCGCCTTCCTGCTCATCGGCGCCGGTCATTCGATGCGACCGCTTTATCCCGCGGGGACGATCCTGATCTTGCGCGAGACCCGCTACGCCGATCTCCGGCGCGGGCAGACGGTCGTCTACCGCAACCGCGATCAACGCGCCGTCGGCCACGTGCTGATCGCCAAGGCCCGCGACGGCTGGCGCGTGCGGGGCCTGAACAACCGCACGCACGACATGGAACCCGTGATGGCGGAAAACCTGATCGGCGTGGTCGTCGCAGCCTTCACCCCTCGGCACGATGAAGGACGGCGCGGGGCCACCGCGCGGCAGCCCGCCGGCCGCGCCGTGTTCCTGAGCGAAGACGACCGTTGAGCGGGCGGCGTCAGCGCGCGCCCGCCGCGGGCAGCGCCCAGCGCAGGAAGACCGGCAAAGCCTGCGCCCACGTGCGCTCGTTGTGTTCTCCGCCGGCGATCTCGTGATAGACGACATCCTGTCCGCGCCGGAAGCCCTTCGCCTCGAGCTCGTCGATCAGCTCGGTGGTGTCCTGGATGGCGTCGATCACGCCGTTGCCGTCGCGGTCGTCCTTCTCGTCCGCCGTGCCGGCCTCGAACCAGAGGCGCAGCGCAGGCTTGGTCTTCGTCTCGCGCACGAGGCGATGGGCCAGCCGCGAGCGCTGGTGCGCCTGCCAGTCGCCGTCCTCCCCGCGCCACCAAAGCGACCCCGAGAACACGCCAGCGCAGCCGAAAAGATCGGGGCGGCGCCAGGCGAGGTCGAGGGCCGACAGCCCGCCGAGCGATGCGCCCATGATGCCCGTGCGCTCCGGCGCGAGACGCAACCCGTAGCGCGCCACCACCGCCGGCAACACTTGGTCCGTCAGGTAACGTTGGAACTCCGCGGCCAGCCTGCCGCGGCCGGCGTAGTCGGGGGCGCCAGCGAGACCGTATTCGTCGATGCGCTGCGGCGAGTTGGGAACCGCCACCACGAGCGGCGCCCTGATTTCGCCCGCTTGCGCGAGCGCGGCGACGGTTTCCGCGAGTTTCCACGCGGGCATGTTCTGCCCGTCGAGCGCGAGCAGCACCGGGGTCTCCGCCCGCACGCCGCCCGCAGGCACGTAGAGCCGGATCTCGCGCGGCGCGAGCGTGGCGTGCGGCAGCGGCGGCAACACTTCCTCATGGGCGGCGAGCTCGGACACACCGAAGCCGAAAAGAATCCACCCGAGCCGGGCGCGCAATTTTCCGGGTTTGCTCATGAAGGGATCGGCAGCGTCTGCCGCACCGCGGCGAGCCAGCGGGCGAAGCCGGCCTTGAACTTGGTGTCGCAATCCACGCGCGGCACGAGCCGGCGGGCGCCGCGGCGGGCGAGGTCGGCATCGAGCCGGCGGCCGGCCGCGCAAAAATCCGCATAGGCCGACGACCCGAGCGCCAGCACCGCGTAATGCAAAGAGCCCAAATCCCGCGGGGCATGGCCGCCCACCGCGGCGCAGAACGCCCCCGCGTCGGGCGGCGGGGCGCCCTCGCCCCAGGTGCTGACGATGAACAGCGCCACGGAGCATTCGTGCAGGCGCCCGGGCGGGAAGTCCGCGACGTTGCGCACCTCGGGTGCGTGGCCGTCCGCCGCCAGCTCGTCCGCGGCGGCGTGCGCGAGTTGCTCGGCGTTGCCCGAGGCGGTGGCGTAGAGGATGACGAGGCCGGCCGGCACGCCGCCATTGAGCGGGCCGGGGCGCATTTGTCCACCTCCGGCTCGCCTGCGCGCTTGCGCTTTCCGAGTGAACTTGCCCGAATCGCCGGTCTATGCAGCACCCCGCCCCTTCCGCCGCCCGGGACACCGGCGGCCTCTTCGGTCACCCGCGCGGGCTGACCAACCTGTTCTTCACCGAGCTGTGGGAGCGCTTCGGCTATTACGGCATGCGCGCCCTGCTGACGCTCTTCATGGTCGCGCCAATCGCGGCCGGAGGCCTCGGGTTCGACACCCGCACGGCCGGCGTCATCTACGGCACCTATACGATGAGCGTCTACATGCTCTCGATCCCGGGAGGCTACATCGCGGACAATTTCCTCGGCGCGCGGGCGGCGGTGCTCTGGGGCGGCGTGATCATCGCCGCGGGCTATTTCGCGCTCGCGGTCCACTCCCCGCTGTTCTTCTACGCGGGTCTCGTGCTCGTCGCCTGCGGCACCGGCCTGCTCAAGCCGAACATCAGCTCGATGGTCGGCTCGCTCTACAGCCGGGAAGACGGGCGGCGCGACGCGGGGTTCTCGATTTTCTACATGGGCATCAACATCGGCGCCTTCCTCGCCCCGCTCATCACCGGCTGGCTGGCGCAGAGCGACGCCTTCAAGTCGATGCTGACAAGCTGGGGCATGGACCCGGCCCGCAGCTGGCATTGGGGCTTCGCCGCGGCCGGCGTC
The DNA here is from genome assembly GCA_013822585.1 of Opitutus sp. GTDB lineage: Bacteria > Verrucomicrobiota > Verrucomicrobiia > Opitutales > Opitutaceae > Didemnitutus. Next base: position 9,850 of record PNKG01000018.1, read on the forward strand.
GGCATGACGATCGGTCTCGTCGTCTACCTGGTGCAGTGGCAGCGGCTGGCCGATGTCGGCCACCCGCCCGCCGCGGGCGCGCCGCGGCCGTGGGGCAAGCTCCTCGGCGTGCTCGCCGGGGCCGCGCTGCTCTTCGCGCTTGTGCGCGTGTCGGACACCAACCCGGCCTTCGCGTGGATCCGCTATGGCTACGTCGTCGTGCCGATCCTCGCGATCCTCTGGTTCGGTTCGCGGAACGACCCGAGCCTGAAACGCTTCGCGGCCATCTGGGTGTTCTCCCTCGCCGCGATCATCTTCTGGGCGATCTTCGAGCAGGCCGGCTCGACCATCGCGCTTTTCGGCGACCAGCTCACGCGCCTTGAGATCTTGGGCTACAAATTCCCCTCGGCCTGGTTCCAGTCGGTGAACTCGATCTGGGTCATCACGCTGTCCCCGTTCTTCGCCTGGACCTGGGTCAAGCTCGGCGACAAGCAACCCTCGAGCCCGATGAAGTTCGCCATCGGCCTCTTTTTCCTCGGCCTGTCGTTCCTGCTCATGGTGCCCGCCGCCCAGCTTACGGCCGAGGGCAAGGTCAGCCCGATGTGGATCGTCGGACTCTTCTTTCTTCAGACCATCGGTGAGCTCTGCCTCAGCCCGGTCGGACTGAGCACGCTGACCAAGCTCGCCCCGGGCAACCTCGTCGGCCTCGTTATGGGCATCTGGTTCCTTGCCGCCGCCCTCGGCAACAAGCTCGCGGGCGTGCTGGCCGGCGAATTCACGGCGACCGACGCCAAGGCTCTTTCGAATTTCTTCCTTCACCAAGCCGGCTGGGTCGGTGTCGCGTTCGTCGCCCTCCTGCTCGTGACGCCGTGGGTGAGGAAGCTGATGGGCGAGGTGAAATAGCCCCCGCGCCACTTCCCCCGCACCAGGCGCGGCGTCGAGCCGCGCCTTTTTCATCGCCCGAAAATTTTAGAGCCCGCAACCGTCACGGGCCGGTGAACGGTTGCGGGCTCTGTTTGGTCACCTCTCGCACCCTTGCCGGGCACGAAAAACAGGCGCAGAGAATACCCATCCAGCCCCTGTGGGCGGACGACCAAAAGCACCTAAATTCAGGTGGTCGTTTGTTTCTCACGCGTGGGAGACCGCGGCGCCGCACTTGACGAATCGCCCGCGCTGCACTCACTTGCCGCCGTGACCGCCGTCGTCCCTGTCGCCCCCCGCCCCTTCCGCTTCACGCGCGGAATCGCGGCGCTGTGCGCGGGGGCGGTCTGGCTGCTCGGCGTGCTGGCGATCAGCCCGCAACTGCACGATCACGTCCATGAGGACGCCGCCGCGCCGCACCACGAGTGCGCCGTCACGCTGTTCCAACACGGCGCGGAGAACCCGCTGGCGTTCTCCCGCCTGTCCGTCGCCCCGGCGGAGTTCGCCGTCGCGACGCTCGCGCCGACCGACTCGATCGCGCGCCCCGCCGCCGACGTGCGGCTGCAACCCGGTCGCGGCCCGCCGCGCCGCTGAATCAAAGTCCGTCGCTCGTCCGCGGCCGCGCCGTTGCGCGCGGCGCGTGCTCCGTTCCCGGCCCCCGCTGCGCCCCGCCCCGCGCCCGCACGCCCCCCCCCAGCTCGATTCCACATGAAACCCATTTCCCTGCCCGTTCTCCTTTCCCTCGGCGCGCTCGTCGCGTCGGCACAAACCAACCCGCCCTCGCCGGCTTCCGAACCCGTCAACCTCGAGGAATTCGTCGTCACCGGCAACCCCCTCGGGCGCGCGCAGGACGAAGTTGCCCAACCGACTTCCGTTCTCGCCGGCCAGCGGCTCACTCTCGCGCGCCAAGTCACGATTGGCGACACGCTCGCCGGCGAGCCCGGCATCTCGTCGAGTTCATTCGGCCCCGGCGCCAGCCGCCCCGTCATCCGCGGCCTCGGCGGCGACCGCGTGCGCGTCCTCCAAGGCGGCATCGGCACGCTCGACGCCTCCGTCGTCAGCCCCGACCACGCCGTGAGCGTCGATCCGCTGCTGATCGACCGCATCGAGATCGTGCGCGGCCCCGCCACGCTGCTCTACGGCGGCTCCGCCATCGGCGGCGTCGTCAACGTCATCGATGCCCGCATCCCCGAGGAACTCCCGGCGCGCGCGCGCGAGGGCCGCACCGAGGTCCGTCTCGGCGGCGCCGCCAACGAGCGCGCCGCAGCGGGCCTCGTCACCGGCAAGGCCGGTCAATTCGCCTGGCGCCTCGACGGTTTCACCCGCCGCACCGATGACGTGCAAATCCCGGGGCTCCTCGAATCCGACGCGCTCCGCGCCGCGCGCGAAGCGGCCGGGGCCCCCGGCGGCGCGAGGCCCGTGTCCGGCTACCTGCCCAACAGCGCCACCGACACCTCCGGCGCCGGCGCGGCCGTCGCGTATCACGGCGCACGCGGGCACCTCGGCATCTCCTACAGCGGCCTCGACTCGCTCTACGGCGTGCCCAGCCGCGCTTTCGAGGACGGCGAAGGCGTGCGCATCGACCTGCGCCAGCGCCGCTGGGACCTCCACGCCGAGGCGCACGAGCCGCTGCCTTGGCTGCGCGTCGCCAAGCTGCAGTTCGGCCGCGCCGACTATCGCCACGCCGAACTCGAGGGCGACGAGATCGGCACGCGCGTGGGCAACCGCGCCTACGAAGGCCGGATCGAACTGCTGCACACTCCGCTCGCCGGCCTCGAAGGCGCGCTCGGCGCCCAGGTCTCGCGCAGCGATTTCACGGCCGCGGGCGAAGAGGCGTTCGTGCCGTCTTCGGTCACCACCAACCAAGCCGTGTTTCTCTACGAGGAAGTGCCGGGCAAGGCGCTGACCTGGCAGTTCGGCGGACGGGTCGAGCGCCAGAAGATCGCCCCCGCCGCCGGCACCGGCCTGGCGAGCCGGACGCACACCAGCTCGAGCCTGTCGGCCGGCGCGATCTGGAAGCTGCCAGCCACGACCTCGCTCGCCGTTTCGCTCTCGCGCAGCGAACGCGCGCCGAACGCACAGGAGCTCTTCGCCGACGGTCCGCACGCCGGCACAGGCAGCTACGAGATCGGCGATGCGTCCCTCGGCCGCGAACGCGCCCACGGCATCGACGTCAGCCTGCGCAAACGCACCGGCGGGCTCACGGGCGTCGCCACCGCCTTCGCCACGGACTTCGACGGTTTCATCTTCGAGGAGCCCACCGGCGCGGAACTCGCCGGGTTGCCCGTCTACCGGTTCGTGCAGAACGATGCGCGCTTCCGCGGCGCGGAGCTCGAGCTCATCGCGCACCTGCACGACGCCGCGCCGCACCAAGTCGACCTGCGCCTCGTGACCGACACCGTGCGCGCCACGAACCGCACCACCGGCCAGCCGCTCCCGCGCATCACGCCGACGCGCCTCGGCGCCGGAATCGATTATCGTCACGGCGCCCTCTCCGCGTCGCTCGACGTTCGCCAGGGCCTGCGGGCCAAGCGCCTCGCGCCCGGCGAACTGCCGACCCCGGGCTACACGCAGGTCAACCTCGCCGCCGCGTGGCGCTTCAAGCTCGGCCCGACCGACGGCGAAGTCTTCGCCCGCGCGTCCAATCTCACCGACGAGACGATCCGCCTGCACACCTCCTTCGTGAAGGACATCGCCCCGCAACCCGGCCGCAGCATCACCGCCGGCCTGCGGCTGACGTTTTAAACCGCCCTGCATCCGACACACCCCGCCCTTCGGGCACTCCTCTCAAGAGGGGATATCGGGTCACGCGCCCTTGGCGTTGGGATTCCAGCGGACTGGAAGGTGGTCGCCGCCGACCCGGCGCAGGCCGACTCGAAGTTTTCCCGCTCGAACGCCGCCCGCTGTCCCCCGGCTGTCGCGCGCGCCGAGCGCGGCTCCCAGCATCGCGGGCGGAACAACAAGCCAACGCACCGCCTTCGCCCTCACTCGAGCCCGAAGACCGCCCGGCTGTAATTCTCGACCGAGAACGGCTGCAGGTCGTCCGGCTGCTCGCCGAGGCCGATGAAGTAGATCGGAATCTTCAGCTGCCGGTAGATGCCGACAATCGCGCCGCCGCGGCTCGTGCCGTCGAGCTTGGTGACGATGAGGCCGGTCAAGCCGAAGCTCCGGTGGAAGACCCTCGCCTGCTCGATGGAGTTGCTGCCGAGCGAGCCGTCGACCACGAGCCACCGGTGCTGCGGCGCGGCCGGGTCGTTTTTCTGCAGGACGCGGCGGATCTTCGCCAACTCGTCCATCAGGTTGCTCTTGGTGTGCAGGCGTCCGGCGGTGTCGACGATCAGCCAGTCGTGCCCGCGCGACTTGGCGGCCTGCCACGCATCGAAGGCCACGGCCGCGGCATCGGCGCCGGTGTGGCCGGCCACGATTTCGAGGCCGAGGCGCGTGGCCCACGACTTGAGCTGCTCCACCGCCGCGGCGCGGAACGTGTCGCAGGCCGCGACGATGACCGACTGGCCGTCGGCCTTGATCTTGTGAGCGAGCTTGGCGGTGGTCGTCGTCTTGCCCGAGCCGTTGACGCCGATCATGGCGATCACGGTGGGCTTCTTCTCTGCAGGAGGGGCTTTATGCCCCGACCCATCGCGGGGAAAACCCGCTCCTGCGGTTTCCAACCGGCCTTCCGCGCCCGCCAACACGCGCTGCAAGACCGCGGCGCCGATCTCGGCGGCCTGCCGGCCCTGGAGCGAGGGATCCTTGCGGTGGGTGGTTTTGATTTCCTCGAGAATCTCGGTCGTGGTTTCGACGCCGAAGTCGGCCGTGTAGAGCGCCTCCTCGAGTTCGTCGAGCGAGGCGGCGTCGATCTTCCGGCCGCCGAAAAGCCCGTGCGTCTTCGCCGCGATGGCGGCGACGGTCTTTGTCAGGCCGTCCTTGAATTTCTTGAAGAGCGAAAACATGGGGGATCCTCCGGCGAATCACGCGAATCGGCGCGGATCCGAAAATTCGTTCGGGGGCGGTCGCGTCATGCGCGGGCGACTATTCCGCCGCGGGCTTGCGGGCGTCGCGGCCGAGCTTGTCCTTCATGCGGTCGAGGATGCCGTTGATGAAGCGCTTGGAGTCGGCGGTGGAGAAGTTCTTCGACAGGTCGATGGCCTCGTTGATCGAGACGACCGGCGGGATGTCCTTGCGGAACAGCATCTCGAAGATGGCGAGACGGAGGATGGCGAGGTCGATGCGGGCGATGCGGTCGAACTCCCAGTTGTGGGCGAGCGTGCGGATGTGGCCGTCGATCTCGTCGACGTGGGCCAGCACGCCGTGGATCAGCTCCTCGGCGAAGGCGTAGTGGTCGCGCGGCTTCTCGAGGCCGTCGAAGAAGAGCCGCAGGTCCTCGGCGACGTTCGCGGGCTTGTTGATGCTCCACGCGTAGAGGAACTGCAGGGCGGCGGCGCGGCTTTCGCGGCGCTGGGTGAACTGGCTGCTCATGATTTTTTCCCTCCCCGGAGGGCGCGGCGGAGCGCCGCCATCTCGAGCGCCGCGCGCCCGAACTCGGCGCCGCGGTCGATCCGGCCGGTGCAGCGCGCCCGGGCCTGCGCCAGGTTTTCGGCGACGATCACGCCGTTGATGACGGGCACGCGCGTCCGCACGGCGACAGTCTGCAGGGCGTGCGAAACGCTTCCGCCCACCATCTCGTGGTGGTTGGTGTCGCCGCCGATGAGCACGCCCAGCGCGAGCACGCAGTCGAAGGCGCCGCTCGCGGCCAGTTCGTGGGCCGCCCAGGGCGCCTCGTGCGAGCCGGGCACGCGGAGGACGAGCACGTCGCGGGGCTTCACGCCGGCCTCGGCCAGCGTCTCCCGCGCGCGGTCCAGCAGGGCGTCGACGAGCCGCTCGTTGAAGCGCGCCGCGACGAGGCCGAAGCGCAGGCCGGCGCCGGAGAGGCGGGAGGAACGGGGAGCGTCGAGACTCATGGGAGGGTCAATTGGCGGGGGCCGGGCGGGATTCCGCAACCCGAAATCCCGGGCCGGAATCAGACGGGCACCTGCTCGACGATCTCCAGCCCGTAACCCTCGAGGCCGACCACGCGGCGGTTCGAATGGGCCAAGAGGCGGATCTTGCGCAGGCCCAGCGCCGTGAGGATCTGCGCGCCGATGCCGTAGTCGCGCAGGTTCACGTTGGGCTTGGCGTCGGCCGCGGCCGCCTGCATGCGGCCGTTCTGCTCCATGTAGACGATCGCGCCGTGGCCCGCGGCCGCGACGCGCTGGAGCGAGGAGACGAGCGAGCGGTGGCTGCCCATGTCGCGCGCGTGGAAGACGTCGCTGAGCAGGTTCTCGGTGTGCACGCGCACGAGCGTCGGGGCGGCGTCGAGCCGGCCGATCGTGAAGGCGAGGTGGTGGCGTCCGTCGATCTTGCTGCGGAAGACGTGCAGGGTGAACTCGCCGTATTCGGATGAGAAGGGCCGGGTGCTCACGAGTTCGACCAGCTGCTCGCGCTGGTGGCGGTATTCGATGAGCGCGGAGATGGAGATGAGCGGGAGGTTGTGCCGGCGCTTGAAGTCCACCAGCTCGGGCTGGCGGGCCATCGTGCCGTCCTCGTTGAGGATCTCGCAGATGACGCCGGCGGGCGTCAGGCCGGCGAGGGCGGCGAGGTCGACGGCGGCCTCGGTGTGGCCGGCGCGTTCGAGCACGCCGCCGGGGCGGGCGCAGAGGGGGAAGATGTGGCCGGGCTGCACGAGTTCGTCGGGCCGCGTGGCCGGGTTGGCGAGCAGCGCGACGGTGCGGGCGCGGTCGAAGGCGCTGATGCCGGTCGTGATGCCCTCCGCCGCGTCGACCGACACGGTGAAGGCCGTGCGCATCGCCTCGCGGTTCTGCTGCACCATCGGGTTGATGCCGAGCCGCTTCAGGGCCGGCTCGGTCATCGGCACGCAGATCAGGCCGCGGGCGTGGCGGATCATCAGGTTGACCAGCTCGGGCGAGACCTTCCCGGCGGCGAAGACGAGGTCGCCCTCGTTCTCGCGGCCCTCGTCGTCGGTCACGATCACGACGCCGCCCGCGGCGATGGTCTGGATCGCTTGCTCGACGGTATCGAAGGACGTGGCGGCGGACATGGGGAGGAACACGGGAGGCGGAGCATCCCCATGCGGCCCGCGGCTGTCAAATCCGCCGGAGCGGCATCAGCGGCACTTCAGGCGCGCGACGGCGAACTTACATCGACGGCTTTTCGCCCGCGAAGGTGTGGCCGATGGTGTTGAGCTGGCCGCTGATGCGCCGCAGGGCGTTGATCAGGTCGAGGAAGCGCGTGCTGGCCTGGAGGGCACGGTCGTCGCAGCCGATCAGCCGCTGGTAATGCGTCTTCTGCACCTCGATGCACCACTCCTTGAGCTTGTCGCCCTCCCCGAGGAAACGCTGCGCCGTGGCGCGATCGCGCGTGGTGAGGACGAGGATGGCCATGTCGAGCCGCGCCACGGTGCGGCGGTGCATCTCCTTCAGGTCGGCCTCGTCTTTCTCGTGGAGCGGAACCGGGTCGGCGATCTGTTTCAGGATCTGGTGGCAGAAGCTCTTGTCGATCACGTCGCCGACGGTCTCGAGCTGGCTGGCGAAATGGAGGAGGCCGAACTGGAGCTGGCTGTCGCGCGGCGTCATCTGGTCGACGGGGATCTGGCTGAGGTAGTGCTTGATCGCGGCGTGCATCTCGTCGACGCGGTTGTCGTGCTCCTGCACGCGCTGCACGAGCGCGGCGTCGCGCTCCACCCAGCCGCGCCAGGCGCCGATGAGCATGCCCCTGACCTCCTCGGTCAGGCGCAGGGTCTCGCGCGCGGCGTTGGCGAGGGCGAAGACCGGGCTGGCCAGCGCGCTGGGTTCGAGGTGGGTGGCGACCGCGCCGAACGGGACCTGCGCGGGAGTGTCGCGCACGGTGCGCACCACGAGGCGCCCGACGTAGCCGGCCAGCAGGGCGCCGGCGAAGGCCACGAGCAGGTTGAAGGTCGTGTGGAAATTCGCCGCGTGGCGCGCGACGGTGCCGGGCATGCAGCCGATCCAGTCGACCAGCGTCGGCAGGGCGAGCATCAGCGGCGCGAGCACGGCGCACTTGAGCAGCAGGTTGGCCAGCGCGAGGCGTTTGCCCGCAAGGGTCTTCCACCCCGCCACCAGCGACGTGAGGCCGAGCCCGAGATTGGCCCCGAGCACGACCGGCAGGACCGTCGTCAACGCGCAGGTGCCGGCGTTGGCCAGCGCGATCACGAGGCCGATGACCGCGGTCGAGCTCTGGGTGGCAAAGGTCAGGCCGGCCGCGAAGATCACCAGCAGCCAGGGGTGGCTGCCGAAGACGAGCATGAGCGTCTGAAAGTCGGCGTGGGCGGCCAGCAGAGCCGCGGCGTCGCTGATCAGCTGCATGGCGAGAAAGATGAACCCGAGCGCCAGCGCGGTCTGGCCGGCGCCGCGCCAGCCCTCGGACTTGGCCCAGAGGTAGGCGGCCACGCCGCCGATGAGGAAGAGCGCGTTGTGCTCGAAGAACCGGAACGCGATCAGCTGCACCGTGACGGTGATGCCGACGTTGGCGCCGAGCAGGAAAACCAGCATGCGCTCCGCCGGCAGCTTGCCGGCGTTGAGCAGCTGCATCGTGAGCAGGGTCTGCGCGGTGGACGAGGGCGCCACCGACCCGAAACCCAGGCCGGCGATCGCCGCGGTCCAGCGGTTGGAGCTCATCCGCTCGATCCAATCGTGCAGCGCGTGGCCGAAGACGCGCTCCAGCCCCCGGCGCAGGAACCGGATGCCGAAGAGCATGAGGGCGACGCCGCCCGCGATGTGCCACAGGGCCATGACGCCGGGTTCGGGCCGGGCTCAGCCGCGGAAATAGACCGCGTAGTTCTCGGTCCCGGCGCCATCCTCACCCGCGACCAGCGTGATGATGAGCCTGAAGGCGTAGGGGCCGCGCACGAACTGGTTGCTGAGCATGAAGGTGCCGTCGCCGGCGGTGTTGAGGACGGTGCGGTTGCTGCCCGGCCCGTGGACGTTCGGCCAGCGCGCGATGGCGTGGAGGACGTCGACCTTCGCCGGCTTCTTCTCCTTGTCGTAGAAGGCCAGCTTGAACTTCCCCCCCTGCAGGGTGAGGCCGAGGAACGTGCCGTCCGGGCGGTTAAAGACAGTGCCCTCGATCTTCGCCTCCTCCTTTTTCTTTGGCTTCTCCTTTTTTTTCGCCTTCTCCTTCGCGTCCGCCTTGGCCGGGGCCGGCGCGGTCTTGGTCTCCTTGGCGGGGGCGGCCGGCGCGGGCGCGGGCGGCGGGGTCTGCGCGAGGAGCGAACCGCTGCCGGACACGAGGGCGATCAGGAACAGGAGCCGCATTTTCATGCGGTCAACTTATCTGTCCCCGCCGCGCGGGCAAGCTCCCTCCCGTCCGGGGGATTTTTAGCAGGGAATTCGCGTCAGCGGCGCAGCTGCGCGCGGAGTTCGCGCCAGCGCGCGAGGCGGTCGGCGATCTTGGCCTCCCAGCCGGCGGTCTTCGGGGTGTAGAGCGACAGCGGTTTTTCGAGGCAGGCCTGGCCGGAGATGTTCTCGGGGAAATCGTGCGAGTAGAGGTAGCCCTTGCCGTGGCCGGCCTGCTTGCTCGCCTGCCCGCCCTTGTCGCGCAGGGGCAGCGGCACGGGCTGCACCGGCTGCTCCTTCAGCACGCGGTGCGCCTCGCCGAGCGCGAGGGTGGCGGAGTTGCTCTTCGGCGCGGTGGCGATGTAGAGCGTGGCGTGGGCGAGCGTGAGCTCCGCCTCCGGCAGGCCGATGAAATCGCACGCATGGTGCGCGGCCACCGTGAGCGGCAGGGCCTGCGGGTCGGCCAGGCCGACGTCCTCGCTGGCGAGGATCACCAGCCGCCGCGCGATGAAGCGCGGATCCTCGCCGCCGGCGAGCATCTTCGCCAGCCAATACATGGCGGCGTCGGGATCGCTGCCGCGACAGCTCTTGATGAAGGCCGAGATGGTGTCGTAATGCTCGTCCTCGTCGGCATCGTAGCGGATGCGGCGCTCGCGGGCGAACACCTCCAGTTCCCTCCCGGTGAGCGGCGCCCGCTCGGGCAGCGAGAGCGCGATGACCTCGAGGGCGTTCAGCGCGCGGCGCAGGTCGCCGTCGCAGAGCACGGCGAGGTCGGCCAACACCTTGTCCTCCGCCGTGTGGCCGCGCGCGCCGAGTCCGCGCTCCGCATCGGCCAGCGCGCGGCGCAGCACGCCGGCGACGGCGGCCGTCGCGAGCGGCTCGAGCCGGAAGAGGTGGCTGCGGCTGAGCAGCGGCGGGTTGACGTAGAAACCGGGGTTGTGCGTCGTCGCGCCGATCAGGCGGACGCTGCCCTCCTCGACGTCGGGCAGCAGCAGGTCCTGCTGGGACTTGTTGAAGCGGTGGAGTTCGTCGATGAAGAGGATGGTGCGCGCCTCGGGCCGGCGGCGGGCGAGGGCGAGGATTTCGCGCAGCTCGGCGACGTTGCTCATCACGGCGTTCACGCGCACGAAACGGCTGCCCGTCTCGCGGGCGATGGCCTCGGCGATGCTGGTCTTGCCGCAGCCGGGCGGGCCGTGGAAGAGGAGGCTGCCGAAGCGGTTGGTCGCAATCAGGCGCGGGAGGAGGCTGCCGGCCCGCGTGATGTGCTCCTGCCCGACGACCTCGGCGAGCGATCGCGGGCGCATCCGCGCGGCGAGCGGCTGGTGCGCCGCCGGAGCAGAGGCGGCGGCAGCCGGCTCCGGTTCGGATGAGCCGAAGAGGGAGTCTTGGTCGTCGTCGCGCGCCATGGGACCGCCACTCTGCGCCGGTCGGACCGCAAAACAAGTTTGAAGGCGGCGGCGCGGCTGCTTTGCTGGTGTGGTTCCTCCTCACGGGCCGAGGCGACCTGCATGTCCCCGTCCGGCTCGTTGCGCGCCCCGCTCCTCTGGCTGTTGCTGCCCTTCATGGCGGGGCTGATCGCGGCCGATAGGTCCGGGACTGCGTTGCCGCCCGCGCCGTGGATCTGGCCGGCCGTGGCGGTGGCGGCGTTTGCCGGCTGGATCGCGGCGCGTCGCGGAGAGAATGCCGCCGCGCACCTCTGGGGCCTTGCCGTGTTCACGCTCGGCGGCATCGCCGGCTATCTCTGGCTTCCGCTGCGCTCGCCGGCCAGTCCGGGCTGGCCGCATCCGGCGCGGGAGGTGACGGTCGTGCTGGAAATCGACCAGCTCTTTCCGCCGACGCCGCAGCGCAAGACGTTCAGCGGACTCGGGCGGATCGTGTCGGCCGAGGGCGCCGCCGCGGAGCTGGCGGGCCAGCGCGCCTACTTCTCCGCGATCCGGCGCGTCAGCACGGCGCCGGGGATTTCCGGCCGCTACCGGTTCACGGCGCTGGCCGACAACGTGCCGCCCGGCGCCGGGGCCTTCGGTTTCGACCGCTACCTCGACAGCCTCGGCATCCGCGTGCGGTTGCGGCGCGGGCATCTCGGCGAGGAGCTGCGCGCGCCGTCGGCATTCCGGCGTTTCTGCGGCGCCGCGCAGGACCGGTTGGAGCGGATCCTGCGGCTGGGGTTGGAGGAGCATCCCGGCCTGGTCTCGCTCTACGCGGCGATGCTGCTGGGCGAGAAGGCGCTGCTGTCGCCGGAGCAGGAGAACGCTTTCATGCGCAGCGGCGTCTTCCACATCTTCTCGATCAGCGGGCTGCACGTCGGCGTGATCGCCGTCGCGATCCTCAGCGGGCTGGCGCTGCTGCGCGTGCCTCCGCGGGCGGCGCGCGTGGCGGGGCTCGCGGTGCTCTGGCTCTACGTGCAGGTGACGGGGGCGAGCACGCCCGCGGAACGGGCCTTTCTCATGATCGCCTTCGTGGTGGCGGCGCGGGTGTTCCGGCTGCCCGGCAACCCGCTCGCCGGTCTGGCGGGGGCGGCGCTCGTCACGCTGCTGCTCGATCCGCGCCAGCTGTTCAGCTCGGGTTTCCAGATGTCGTATTCCGTCGTGGCCGCGCTGGTCGTGATGGGCGCCCCGCTGGCGGAGCGCTGGCAGGCGGCGTGGAAACCTTGGCGCCACCTGCCCGAGGCGGACTGGGGCGCGGGCCGGCGCTTCGTCCGCTGGTCCGGACGAAACATCCTGGCGGCGGCCGCGGTCACCTGGACCGCGACGCTGGCGAGCGTGCCGAGCAGCATCGGCAATTTCGGTCTCTTCTCGCCCGGCGCCCTGCTGGCCAACCTGGTGGTCGTGCCGCTGGCCTCGCTCGTGATCGTCGCAGGCTTCGTCGCGCTGCTGGCCGGATTGGCCGGGTTCGGTTTGCCCGCCGTGCTGATGAACCACGCCGCGGGGCTCGTGATCGTGGCCATGGACTGGCTGGTCCAGCGCGGCACGGACCTGCCGGGCATGTATTATTCCGCGGAGTTCCGCGCCCCATGGATGGGCGCCGCGGCGTTGGTGGCCGTGCTCGGCGCCATGCTGTTGGCGGCGCATCCGCGCACCGGCCGGCACGCGGGCTACTGGCTGCCGCCCGGGGTGCTGGCGGCGGCGTTGATTTTTGGCGTGAAATTCGTCTGAAGCCGGCAATCTTCGGCGCCATGAAAAGCGCCTACGAACTCGCCATGGAACGCCTCGCCAAGTCCGAGCCGGCCGCCCGGCCGCTGACGGCGGAGCAGAAGCGGCGGCTGGCGGAGATCGACCGCGTCTATCAGGGCAAGATCGCCGAGCGGGAAATTTTCCTGCAGCAGCAACTCGGGGCCGCGCTCGCCAAGCAGGAGTTCGACGAGGCCGACAAGCTGCGCCAGCAGATCGCGAACGAGAAGGCGCGGCTCGGGGAGGAACGCGAGGGTGAGAAGGAGCGCGTGCGCCGCGATTGAGCGCGCGGGCTCGCCCGGGGTTCAGGCAAATTCGAATTCCGCCACCACCACGTGGTGGTCGGAGGCGGGTGTGGGCTTCACGGAGTGGGCCACGGGGCGCAACGCGGAGTTGTGGAAAATGTGATCGAGCACGTAGGGCCGGCGGCGCCAGGTCACTTCGGTCGACTGCACGGTGCGGAAGCCGGATTCCTCGAACTGGCGCACGAGCGACTCGTGCCTGCTGACGTTGAAGTCCCCACCGATCAGGGTCGGGCCATTGCAGCGGCTGACCTCGTTGAGCACTAGCTGGCGCTGCTGCGGGTGAGACTCGCTGCTGGAACGCAGCATGAAGAGCGCGAGCAGGTGCGTGTTGAACAGGCGAAGGTCGCGACCGCCGATGTTCGTCTTCGCGCCGATCATCAGACGGTCGGTGGGCGTCTTGCGCTCGCCGTAGAAATCGAACTCCACCGGCGGAGACGGCAGGTCGAAGCGGCGCTTCTCCGTCAGCGGCGTGCGCGAAAAGATCGCGAGGCCGATGCCGAAGGGCAGCTCGCGCGGGTCCTCCTTCGGGTAGGCGAAATAGCTGTCGTAGCCGTTGAGTTCGTGCCGGAGACGGGAGAAGTTCGGCGGGACATGGGGCTGCGTGCCGCCGGGTTGGGCCCGCTCCACTTCCTGCAGGATAATGATGTCGGCGTCATGGCTCTTGATCTCATTGATCGTGGCATGGAGATCGAGCGGTGCGTTGTCGGGGTCCACATCGCGCCAGACCTGGCCAAACTGCATGTTGAACTGCAGAACTTTGAAGCGGACCGACATCAGGGGGATCAAAGGGGCGTCGTCGAACGGAGGCCCGGAGGATTGGGGGGAATTAGCGGGCGGGCAATGAGATGTTTGCCTCAGCCAAACCGGCAGCAAGCCAATTTACTCCGGCTCAGCCGTGCCTTCGACCACCCACTGCTTGGCGGCGGGCACCTGGTTGAAAAATTCCCGGAGCACGGCGCTGAGGTGCTCCGCATAGCGGAAGTGCGCGCCCATGCCCGTGCGCAGCTCGGCCTCGTAGATGAATTTGTCGGCCTGCGTGCTGTGTTCGAACGGCGTCTGGGCGCCGAGCAGCAGCGAGTAGACGTAGCTCGCCGCGCCGCGCTGCATGAGCTCGCGCGTGAGGGCGGCCTGCTCGTCGAGCAGGTCCTGATGCGCGGCGTGGGAGATCTCCGACGGCAGGTAGAAACCCGCCTGGATGAGGGGCGTGCAGCGGTGGCCGGTGCGGTGGCGGTTGAGGTCGCGCAGCTCGGCGATGGCCATGTTGTTCCAGGCAAAGGTCACGCGCATGCGGCGCGTCGCGGTGCCCTGGTAGCCGTAGCGATTCGCGCGGTGGCGCAGCGCCTCGGCGATCGGCTGCTCCTCGCGCAGCCACGGCGG
>PNKG01000019.1 GCA_013822585.1 Opitutus sp.
TTCGACGATGGCGCCGCCGACGCGGGCGAGCTGGTCGGCGAACTGCTGGATCGAGAGGTGGCTCTTGAAGCCGGGGACGGCGGAGAGCTTGTCGAGGGCGTTGATGACAAACTGCTGCTCGACTCCCACCATCATCGGCACGACGACGCCGCTGGCCATCGCAAGCGGAGCGAGCACGAGGGCAGTCTTGTCGCCCACGCCGCCGGTGGAGTATTTGTCGATCTTCGGTTTGGTGATGTGCGAAAGGTCGATCACCTCGCCCGAAAGCATCATCTCCTCAGTCAGGATCGCCGTCTCCTGCGCCGACATGTTGGCGAAGTAAATCGCCATCAGCAGGGCAGCGAGCTGGTGCTGCGGCATTTCCCCGTCGAGGGTGGAGTCGATGATGTAGCGGATTTCCTCTTGGGTGAACTCGCCGTTGTCGCGCTTCTTCTCGATCAACGACGTAAACGACGGCTTGATGAAACGACGCGTCGGGATGGGACGTTTTCTCATGAGTGTGGCTGAAGGTGTTGCTGGGGCCGGCGGCGGCCGGCTGGCGCAAAGCTCGAAGAGACAAAGAGTTTCGTTGAATTAAGCAAGCCTAAAGTGGCGGGTGTTCACAGGTTTGTGCGTCACCAAGCCCCTTGGGAATCGTGGCACATAGCCCGCAAAAATCCTTCTTGCTCAGCGCCAAGCGCAAGTTCTCCATGACCCGATGGACCTTCCGTTTCATGTCGCCAGCCACCTCGACACGGCCCTCCGGGCCGCCGGGAGTCGGCTTGGGCTGACGGATCGAGGTTTCCAGCCAGAAGTCCGTGTCGCCGACCCGGCCCACGGCGATTTCCAAGCCAACGGCGCCCTCGCCTTCGCCAAGAAGGAGAAGCTACACCCCCGCGCCCTCGCCCAACAAGTCGTGGACACTTTGGAAGCCACCGTGCGCGACCAGTTCGACATCTCGCTGGCCGGCCCGGGCTTCATCAATTTCCGTCTCAAACCCGCCACGCTTGCGTCCTGGTTGGGGCAATTTGACAGCGAGGAGCATCTCCGCTCCGGCGCCGCCACCGCCCGCTCCGGTCAGAAGTGGATCGTCGATTACTCGTCACCGAACACCGCCAAGCAGATGCACGTCGGCCATCTCCGCTCCGCCGTGATCGGCGAGGCGCTCTGCCGGCTGCTCGCGTTCAGCGGCGCACACGTCATCCGCGACAATCATATCGGCGACTGGGGCACGCAGTTCGGCAAGCTCATCTGGGCCTACAAGCAGGCCGCACAGAAGGACCGTGACGCCCTCGATCACGCCCTCGCCCGCGAGCCGCTCGAGGAATTCGAAAGACTCTACAAGGCCGGCAACCACGCCGCCGAGGCCGACGCGGCGATCATGGACGCCGCGCGCGCCGAACTGGTGAAGCTCCAGGACGGCGACGCCGAGAACCGCGCCATCTGGCAACACATCAACGACGTCTCGCTCGCCGCTTTCCAGCAGATCTACGACCAGCTCGGCATCAAATTCGACGTCACGCTCGGCGAGAGCTTCTACAACGACAAGGTCGACCGCATCTACGCGGAGCTGACGAAGATCGGCCTCGCGCAGGAAAGCGACGGCGCGCTCGTCGTCTTCCACCCCGAGCATCCGCGCTTCGCCAAGCAGCCCTTCATCATCCGCAAGAAGGACGGCGCCTCCAACTACGCCTCCACCGATCTTGCGACGGTTCTCTACCGTCACGAACACTTCCAGATCGATGGCGCGGCCTACGTGATCGACTTCCGCCAGAGCGACCACATGGACCAGTTGTTCCTCACCGCGCGGAAGTGGTTCGCCGCCACCGGGCGCAAGCTGCCGCAGCTCGAGCATGTCGACTTCGGCACGGTGCTCGGCGAGGACAACAAGCCGCTCAAGACCCGTTCCGGCGAAAACATCCGCCTCCGCGCCCTGCTCGACGAGGCCCGCGAGCGTGCCTACCAGCTCGTGAGCGAGAAGAGCGCCGACTTCCCCGAAGCCGAGCGCCGCGCCATCGCGGATGTCGTCGGCGTCGCGTCCGTGCAATACGCCGATCTCTCGCAGAATCGCTCCAGCGACTACGTGTTCACGTGGGACAAGATGATCTCGCTCGACGGCAACACCGCGGCCTACCTGCTCTACGCCGTCGCGCGCATCCGCTCCATCTTCCGCAAGGCGAACCTCGACGCCGCGCAGCCGCCCGTCGCAGGAGCGACGCCACCCGAAACCGCCACCGAGCTCGCCCTCGCGCGCAAGCTCGTGCAGTTCGCCGACGCCGTGCAGCTCGCCACCAACCAGCTGCGCCCGCACTTCCTCTGCCTCTACCTGTTCGAGCTCGCGGGGGCCTACAGCGCGTTCTACGCGGCGGACAAGGTCATCGTCGACGATCCGGCCGTGCGCGCCCGCCGCCTGCTGCTCTGCCACCGCACGCTCATCGTGCTCGAAACCGGCCTGCACCTGCTCGGCCTGCGCACGCTCGCGCGGATGTGAGGCCGGGCGGCATTCAAGTCCCGGTGATAGTCAGCCGCGCCGGCCGTCAGGGCCGTTCGCGGCCCAATTCGCTCTTGCCGGTGCGGCGGGCGGCTCCAACATTCACAACACCATGTCGAGCGGCGCTCCTACCTCCTCCGGCCCCGAGTATTACGTGCGCGGCATCAACGACGCCGAGGCGCGCGGTCCCTTCGGCCTCGACCAGCTCGCCTCGCTGGCCGAAGCGGGACAGGTCACCACGGACACCTACTACTACGAGGCGGAGAGCGAGCAATGGCTCACCCTCGGCAGCAATCCGGAGCTGAAGGCCCGCATCTGGCCGGAGAAGAAAAAACTCGGCTTCAAGGAAAAGGACTTCAAGCCCGTCAATCAGGAGGACCCGAACGCGCCCGCCATCACGGTCCAGCAGTTCCTCGACGCGGCCGAAGGCAAGACCGACGACACGAAGGGCAAGAAAGACAAGAGCCTCGAGATGATGAAGGCGGCGATCTGGGGCACGCGCGGCGCCGCCGTCATCATGCTCCTCAGCGCTGTCGCCCTCATTCTCCCGAGTGTCGACTCCTTGATGGCCCTCGACGTGGCCAGGATTCTCGAAAAGCCCCTCATCATCCTCGGCGTCGCCGATCTTGTGGTCGGCGTGCTCCTGATGCTGGGCGTGATCTCGCTCTACCCGTTCGTGCGCTTCCGCGCGGTTTTCGGCCTGGGTTTCCTCGGCTTCATCCTCTGGGCGCAGGGCAACCCCACCCCGATCGTCGCGCTGGCGGCCGGGTCGGCCGGACTGTATTTCGCCACCATCTTCGTCAGCTACCTGCCGCTCGCGGTGACGCTGCTCGCCGGCATCGGCGGCATGGCGGCCTTGGCGGGCATGTCGCTCTTCTGAGCGCCGCCGCACCGGCGGCGCCCCCCCGATGAACCTCCTGCGGCACTACGGCGAGCGCCTGCGCCGGCTTTGGACCACGGGCATCTGGGCGGCGGCCACAGCGCGCGACCGCTCCCTGAAAGGCCGGGCCTGCGCCGCGCTCCGCGTCCTCTCGATCACCCTGTCCGGCCTCTCCGAGATCAAGGTCGCGGCGCGGGCCGCGGCGCTCAGCTACAGTTCGCTCCTCGGGCTGGGGCCGTTGATCGCGCTCGCGGTGCTGATCGCCGGCTTCGCGCTCGGCGACCGCGACCCGGCCATCCTCGCCCGCAGCCTGAACAACGTCATCGGCTTCATCGCGCCCCAGGTCGCGCAATACGACCACGCCACCGCCGCCGAGAACACCGGCGGCGCGCGGCCGCCGGATTCCGCGGCAGCGGCGCCCGACCCGGAGTTGGTGAAACTGATCAACCAATTCATCGCGAGCTCGCGCTCGGGCACGGCGGGAGCGGTCGGCGTGCTCACGCTGCTGCTGATCGCGGTGCAATTGTTCACGACGATCGAGAACGCCTTCAATGACCTCTGGGGCGTGCGCCGCGGCCGCAGCTGGGTCATGCGCATCGTTTATTACTGGACGGTCATCACGCTGGGCGCCCTGCTGTTCTTCACGTCGATCACGCTGCTCTCGGCCGGGGCATTCATGAGCGTGTTCTTCGAGAAGCTGCCTCTCGGCGGGCAACTGAAGGCGCTCTGCACTTGGATGCTGCCGTCGTCCTCGGCCCTCCTGCTCGCGCTCATCCTCACGCTCTTCTACCGTTCGATCCCGAACACCCGGGTGCGCTGGACGGCCGCCGTCACCGGCGCGGCGATCGTCACCGTGCTGCTGCTGCTGAACAACACGCTCGCGTTCCTCTACTTCAAGCGCGTGGTCTTCTCGAAGAGCCTTTACGGCTCCGTGGGCCTCCTGCCGATCCTGATGCTCGGGCTCTACATCTTCTGGTTCTTCGTGCTGGTGGGCGGGCAGATCACCTACGCCGTCCAGAACGTCCACTACCGCAGCAGCCAGACGGCGTGGCACAACCTCAACAGCGCCGCGCGCGAAAGCCTTTCCCTGCTGGTGCTCCTGCTCGTCGCCCGGCGCTTCAGGGACTGCCTGCCGCCCTGCTCCGTCACGCAGCTCTCCCACCACATCCGTGTGCCGGCGCAGGTGCTCAACGAAAGCCTCAACCGGCTCTGCGACCTGCGGCTCCTCGCCCAGCTCCCCTCCGCCGAGAGCAAGGACCCGGGTGATTACCGCTACCAACCGGCCCGGCCCCTGAACCGCATCACGCTGCTCCAATTCCAGCAGATGTTTTCCAATTACGGTGAGTCGCCCAGCGGCGAGATGCTCGACAGTGTCGACCCGATCCTCGCCCACTATCACCAAAAGGTGGCGCAGGCCTTGGCCGATTCGATCGGCACCCGGACTCTGGACGAACTGATGGAGTCGTTCACTTCGAACGTCGCCGCCGCCCCCGTCGCGCCGCGCCCGCCGTCCTGAGCCACGGCGCTTCCGTCGCGTGCAGGGGAATTCCCGGTGCCGACAATCCCGGCCGAAACCGATCGCGGAATTCCCGGACCCGCCCAAAAGCAAACCGCTCGTCCGGCTGAACTCCCGGACGAGCGGCACTTGTAGCTGACCTTGCTGCAGTGGGGGCAACCCAACACGCAAGGACTGCAATCTAACAGATCGGGAACCGGCAGTCTGTCCGGCGGATGGTGGAAAAAATGTCGGGCTGAGCCGGACCGGAGTTCAGAGCACGCCCTCGGTCCAGCGCACAGCGGCACGGAGCAATTCGGAAGCGTCAGCCAGCCCGAGCTTGTCCTTGATGCGCGCCTGATACTCCTGGACGGTCTTGATGCTCACCCCGAGATCGGCCGCGATGCGCTTGGTGGCGTGGCCTTCGCCCATGCGGCGGAACACCTCGAGTTCGCGATCGCTCAGCGTGTCGACCGAGCCCGTGGGCGCCCCGCTGCGGCGTCCGACCATGCGCTCGGCCAGACGGGAGAGGACGTCTGGATTGGCATAGACGTTGCCGCCGCGCACGCTGCGGATGGCCTCGACGATGCGCGTGGTCGACTCGCGTTTCATCACATAGCCGACGGCGCCGGCGCGAAGGGCACGCTCCACCTGCGTCAGCTCCTCGTGCATCGACAGCACGACCACCTGCACCTTCGGCAACTGGGCCCGAAGCTGCTTGATCAGGTCGAGGCCGGTGCCGGTGCGCAAAGCGAGATCCACGATCGCAATGTCGGGAGGATCGGCCCGCATCGCCTCCAGCGCCGGATTGGTGTCGTCGGCTTGCCCGACCACTTCGAAATCCGCCTCGCCGCTGAGGAGTTGCCCGAGCCATTCGCGCACGAGGGGATGGTCGTCGACTAGGAATATGCGGGTCTTTGTCTGGATCATGAGAGGGTTGAAGATGCCGCAGCCAGCGGCACGCGGCAGGTGATGACCGTGCCCTGCCCCGGAGTCGACTCGATCTTGAGCCGTGCGCCCAGGTGTTCGGCGCGATGTTGCATGATGCTCAGACCCAGGCCCGGGGGGCGCAGCTCAGGAGAAGGCAGGCCTTTGCCGTCGTCCCGCACGGTGAGGACGAGATCCGGCCCCTCATCGGCGAGGGTGAAGACCACGCTGCTCGCGCCGCTGTGCCGCAGGGCGTTGCGCAGCGCCTCCTGACCGATGCGAAACAGCTGGGCGGCGGAGCCGGCATCCGCCACCTGCAACCGCGTTTCGACGCGGCACTCGCAGGCGATGCGGGGGCATTGCTGGCGGAGCGTCGCGCAAAGTTCCTCGAATTCGGAACCCAGCCGGCTCGGGGGGAGCTGGGTCAGCAGCAGGCCGTGGGCGAGCTGGCGGGTCTGGGCCACCGCCTGCTCGAGGAGTTCCGCGATCTTGCGGGCCTCGGTGCTGCCGGTCTCCCCGCGCCCCTGCAGGCGCTGCGCCAGGACTTCCGCAGCCATGGCCGTGGCGACGAGATGCTGGCCGAGTTGGTCGTGGAGTTCCCGTCCCATCGCGCTGCGCTCGCCGGCGCTCAACTCGAGCAACTGCCGCTGCGCCTGCTGCCGCTTGCGTGTTTCCTCCTCGAGTTCCGACGTGCGCATCCGCACCCGATCTTCCAACTGCCGGTGGAACCGGATCAGCGCATCGAGCATCCAGACTGTCACCAGATAGACCGCCGCGCCCGCCAGGGAATTCCACCAAAGCCAGGTGTCGTGCAGGGTGGCGTCGTTGTCCGTGGCATCCGCCACGAAACGGATCAGAAAGCTCGCCAAGGCCGTCACCACCCCGGCCGTGCGCCCCAGCCACGCGCAGGCCACGGCCACGGGGATCAGGTAGAAAATGACCATCGAGATGCGCGTGCCCGTGGCATAGTCCAGCACCCCGATGATCGCGACGGCCACGGCGATGCCCAGGACCGCCACCTTGCGGCTGCCGGCCGGCAGCCGGGTGAATCGTTCCAAGGTCCAGCCCGTGATCCGGTCGAAGGGCCGGCGGGTGTGATTCGGGACGCGATGCGGAAGCACGAACAGCGATCTTAGTCGGCCCGGCCCCCGCGCCAACCTAATTTCCCCGCCCAGCCACCACGCTTGGACGGTTGACAGCCGCTGCGGGCCACCCTACCGAAGGCGGTTTCCCTCCATGATTTCCTGGATTCAAAACACCTTCCAGAAGCACTTCCGCACCGTCTTCGCGGTCCTCCTGGGCGTCGTCATCATCTCCTTCGTCTTCACCATCGGCGCCGCCCCGGGCATCGGCCGCGCGGGCCACAAGGTGCTCGAGCAGGACTTCTTCGGCCACAACCTCGGCAACGAGCAGGAAGCCCGCGCCATCTTCCGCGACGGCAACCTCTCCGCCCAGCTCAAGGGCGCCTTCCAGACCAGCAGCGGCCAGCTCCAGCAATACTCGCTCAGCCGCATCGCCGGCCTCGCCCTCGCCCGGGAACTCGGCATCCCCCCTCCGACCGACAAGGAACTCTCCGCCTACATCGCCAACCTTCCGGTCTTCAAGAACGAGCAGGGCCACTTCGACCAGACCCGCTACAAGAGCTTCGAGGATTCCCTCAAGACCAGCCGCGACTTCTCCGCCGCGGACGCCACCCGCATCTTCCGCGAGGACGCCCGCCTCGAGGCCCTGAGCAAGGTCCTCGCCGGCCCCGGTTACGTGCTGCCCGGCGACATCGCCGGGCAACTCAAGCGCTCCGACACCATCTGGTCGCTCGATGTCGCCACGCTCGACTACGCCACCTTCGACGCCGGCGTGGCCGTCAACGACGCCGCCCTGCAGAAATTTTTCGACGAAAATTCGTTTCGTTACGAGGTCCCCGCCCGCTCGAAGCTGAGCATCGTCGAGTTCAAGAACGCCGAGTTCATCCCCGCCGGTGGCCCGACCGAGCAGCAGGCCCGCGATTTCTACAACGCCAACGCCGCCCGCTTCCCCGTGCCGCCCGAAGCCGAAAAGAAGGACTCCGCCGCGCCCAACCTCTCACTCGACAAGGCCGCCCCCGCCGCCGCCGACAACTTCGCCAAGGTCCGCCCGCAGGTCGAAGCCGCGATGAGGGAGGAGGCCGCCCGCCGCGCCGCCTCGCACGCCGCCAACGACCTGACGGTCGCCATCTACGAGCGCAAAGTCGCGGCCAACTCCGCCGACCTCTCCGCTCTCCTCGCCGCCCAGCGCCGCACCGCGACGCCACTCACGCCGTTCACCTTCGACGCCCCGCCCGCCGACCGTCCCTGGCTTTCCAACTATGCCGAGCAGATCAACCGCCTGGGCAAGGAGCGCTTCTTCTCCGACCCGCTGCCGACACCCGACGGTCATATCGTTCTTCTCTGGAACGACACCCTCCCCGCCTACAAACCCCTGATGAGCGAAGTGCGCGAAAAGGTCGCCGCCGACTACCGCGAAAGCGAAAAACGCAAGCGCTTCGCCGAGCAGGGCAAAACCCTCCGCGACCGTCTGCAGGCCGCCGTGAAGTCCGGCCAATCCTTCGCCGACGCCGCCAAGGCCGAGAAACTCGAGGTCAAGAGCTACGCCAATTTCACGCTCCGCCAGCCGCCGCAGGACATGCCCTATGCCGCGTTCAACGCCCTGCAGTCCCTCGAAGCCGGCCAGGTCGCCGACATGGTCGCTTCCGGCGACAAGGGCCACTTCGCTTTCGCCGCCGCCAAGAAACTGCCCGACACCTCCTCCGCCAATCCACGCTTCGCCGAAGTCCGCAAGCAGCTCATGGACTACACGGCCGCCGCCAACGAAAGCGCTCTGCTCGCCTCCCTCGTCGAGGAGGAACTGAAGCGCAACGCTCCGGCGAAGTCCGCAGCCACGCCCTGAGCGCGCACGCACGGTGGCCGTCCGCGTCATGGCCCTGGCACGCGCCGCCCATCCCGCCGTTTGACCGCCCGCCTGCTTCCCCGCTGCCACTCGGCGGCGCAGAAGCAGTCTGGTTCATGGCCTCGGGACCTCCCGCTCCCGACGGCCTGTCACCGCAATTATCGCCAACTTTCCTCCGCGAGACGTGTCCTTCCACGCAGCGCCCCCGACTTCCGCCCAACGCATGAACCTCCGCCGCCTCGCCTTCACCGCCGCCCTCTTGGGCCCGGCCGCCGCCCTCCCCGCTCAACCCGCCGCGCCGCTCACCATTGAAGATGCGATCCAGCGCGCCCTGCGCCGGAATTTCAGCCTCGAGACCGAGCGCTTCAACCCCGCCATCGCCAGGGACGCGGTCGAGGTCGCCACCGGAGGTTACCTGCCGGAGTTCTCCCTCACCGCCAGCCGCGGCATGGTCCGCACCGGCCAGAACGGCGCCACCCTCGGCGCCAAGTCCGAGACCGGCGACGTCCGCCTCGGCCTCACCCAACGTTTCTACACCGGCACCGTCGCCTCGATCAGCAGCAAGATCGACCGCACCGAGATCAACCCGTCGGTCACGACGGTCAACCCCGCCTACAACGCCGGCCTGACCCTTTCCCTCCGCCAGCCCCTGCTCGCCGGCGCCGGACTGCGCGTCAACCGCGCCCCCGTCGAGCGCGCCAAGATCGGGCTCGACCGCGCCAGCCTCAATTACCAGGTCTCCGTGCTCGATATCATCAGGCGCACAGAAAACGCCTACTACGCCCTTGCCTTCGCCCGCGAGCAGCTCGAGGTGCGCCGCCTCTCCCTCACCCTCGCCCAGCGCCTGCTCCACGAGGCCCGGACGCGCCGCCAGACCGGAGTCGCCACCAACCTCGACGTGTTGCAGGCCGACGTCGGTGTCGCCAACGCCCGCCGCGGTGTTCTGCTTGCCGAACAGAACGTGAAGGACAGCGAGGAATCCCTCCTCGCCCTCATCGGTCAGTTCGAGCTCGACAGCGCCGTCGGCGCGGTGAGCCTGCCCGCCGCCACCGAAAGCATCCCGACCTTCGCCTCGGCCTTCGACGCCGCGAAGCGCAACCAGCCCGATTTCCTCTCCGCCCAAGCCACGCTCGAGCAGCTCAAGCTCGACGCCACCGTCGCCAAGCGCAACGCCAAGCCCGACCTGAGTGTCGGCGGCGCCGTGGGCTTCGATTCCTTCACTTCCCGCAGCAGCTCCTCCGCCTACCGCGGCGCCCTCGACCGCGACAACACCTCGTGGCAGGTCGACGTCGCCCTCACCGTGCCGTGGGGCTTGAAGGCCGGCCGCGCCCGCTCGCGCCAAGCCCAGGCTGCCGTCAGCCAGCAGGAAATCCAGCTCCGGTCCCTCGAGCAGAACATCGAGGTGCAGGTCCGCGCCGCCGTCCGCGCCGTCGAGACCAACAACGAGAGCGTGAAGATTTCCTCCCTCGCCCGCGAGCTGAGCGAGAAGCAATACGAACTCGAGCGCGCGCGCTTCGACGCCGGCCTCTCCACCTCCCGCCGCGTGCTCGAGGCCCAGAACGACCTCGAGACCGCCCGCGTCAACGAACTGCAGGCCAAGGTCGCCCTCCGCAACGCCTACGCCGCCCTCTACCGCATCGAAGGCAGCGCCCCGCAGCGCTACGGCGCTCAGCTCCAGTGACCGCAGGGGGCGGCGTTCCGGCCGGCCACTCCTCCCGCCCTGCATGGAGAGACGGTGCCACCGGCGGGACACCCTCTCGCGCGAACCCCCAACAACGGCCGGCCACTTTCCGGTGGCGTGACGGCCGCGCGCACCGCTAGCTTCGCGGCCATACCCCCCGACATGCCCTTCAAGACCATCATCGAGCCGTTCCGCATCAAGGCCGTCGAGCCCATCCGCTTCACCACGCGCGAACAGCGCGAGGCCGCCCTCGCCGCCGCGGACTACAACCTCTTCAAGCTCCGCGCCGAGGACGTCATCATCGATCTCCTCACCGACTCCGGCACCGGCGCCATGTCCGCCGCGCAGTGGGCCGGCATGATGCAGGGCGACGAGTCCTACGCCGGCGCGCGCTCGTTCTTCAAGTTCGAGGCCGCCGTCCGCGACATCACCGGCCTCCGCCACATCATCCCCACTCACCAAGGCCGCGCCGCCGAGCGCATCCTCTTCTCCAGCGCCTGCACCGCCGGCCAGGTCGTGCCCAACAACACGCACTTCGACACCACGCGCGCCAATCTCGAGGCCATCGGCGTCCGCGCCGTCGACCTGCGCTGCGCCGAGGCCACGCAGCCGTCGCTCATCGCCCCGTTCAAGGGCAACATCGACCTCGCCGCGCTCGAGCGCTGCCTCGCCGAGAACGCCGGCCGCGTGCCGTTCGCGATGATCACCGTCACGAACAACTCCGGCGGCGGCCAGCCCGTGTCGCTCGCCAATATCCGCGCGGCCTCCGCCCTCTGCCGGCAGCACCGCGTGCCCCTCATCCTCGACTGCTGCCGCTTCGCCGAGAACGCCTGGTTCATCAAGCGGCGCGAGCCGGGCCAGGCGCACCGCACGCCGGCCGACATCGCGCGCGAAATGTTCGGCTACGCCGACGGCTGCACCATGTCGGCCAAGAAGGACGGCCTCGTGAACATCGGCGGCTTCCTCGCGCTCAACGACGACGCCCTCGCCGCCAAGTGCCGCAACAATCTCATCCTCACCGAGGGCTTCCCGACCTACGGCGGACTCGCCGGCTACGACCTCGAGGCGCTCGCCGTCGGACTGCGCGAGGTGCTCGACGAGCACTACCTCGAATACCGCATCCGCTCCGTCGAATACCTCGGCGAGAAACTCACCGCCGCCGGCGTCCCCATCGTCCAGCCCACCGGCGGCCACGCCATCTACATCGACGCGCGCGCCATGCTGCCCCACATCCCGCAGGGCGAGTTTCCCGCCTGGGCGCTCTCCTGCGCGCTCTACCTCGAAGGCGGCGTCCGGTCCGTCGAGATCGGGTCCGTGATGTTCGGCCGCCAGCCCGACGGCACCGAGAAGCCGGCCGCGATGGAACTCGTGCGCCTGGCCTTCCCGCGCCGCGTCTACACGCAGAGCCACGTCGACTACCTGATCGAGGTCATCCTTTCCGTGAACAGCCTGAAGTCGCGCATCCGCGGCGTGCACCTCGTCGAGGCCCCGCCCCTCCTCCGGCACTTCACGGCCAGGCTCGCCCCCGTCGGCGGCACGCTGCTCGCCTAAGGCAGCCCGCGCCCTCCGGGCGCGGATTGCGCGGGGCTGGCCTGGAGGGCGCGGCTACCGCCGCGCCGTTCATGCTCGGACGCGTCGTGAGCTTCGCGGCGCGGCGGTAGCCGCGCCCTCCCATGCACCCGCGCCCGGAGAGGCCGGACGCCCCCCGCCGCGTCTTCGCCAACCGGCGCCGCGTTCCCGCGCTCGACGCCGCGCGCCGCACGCCTATCTTTCCCCCCATGCCCAAACCCGTCTCCGCGCCGCCCCCGGAACCGTCGTTCTGGTTCCCTTTCGTCATGGCCGGCATCGTCGGCGCCCTCCTCGGCTCCACGATCACCTACCTCGCCCTGCGCCCGCAGCTCGACCGCGCCGCGCGCGTCCAGCTCACACCCGCGCCCGCCGACAACCTCAACCACGCGCCACCTGCCAGCCTCACCGCCGGACTCGCCCCCGCGCAGGCCGACCGCGCGCTCGGCAACTTCTACTACGACCACGCCAACTGGCCCCTCGCGCAGAAACACTACGAGTCCGCCATCCGGCAGGGTCAGGACGACCCCGACATCCGCACCGACCTCGGCAACGTCTACCGCTTCACCGGCCGGCCGAACGAGGCGCTCGCCCAATACGAACTGGCGCAGCGGATGAATCCCCAGCACGAGTTCAGCCTCTTCAACCAAGGCGGCCTTTTCCTGGAGGAGATGAAGGACCCGGCCCGCGCCATCGCCGCTTGGAACGAATACCTCCGGCGCTTCCCGCACGGCCGCAACGTCGGGGTCGCGCGCCAGCTCATCGCGCAGGCTTCGGGTGGCGCGGCCCTGCCCTCAGCCGGCCAGTCCACCACTCCGTCCGCGCGCCCACCGGACGCCACGGATCAGCGCCTGCTGGACTTGGTGAACAAACCCGCCCCGCAGAAACCCTGAGCGCGTCGGGCCGGCACCGACGGCGCAAGCAGAGTCGCAGGGAGCTCGTCAAGCCAAGGGTGGCCTTTTCGGTTACGCGCCGGCTAATAGTTCATATCGGCCAGAGTCCGCTCGACGCCGGTCCGGCGGACCCTAAATTGCGCGCCTCCGGAATTTCCGCCCCATCACCACGGGAATCCCGGTTCTCAGCACCCATGAACAACCAACCGATCGGGAACGCCAGGTCGTTGCTGGCGCTCCTCCTCCTCGCAGTCGTGGCGGTTTTCACGCCCGCCACCTTCGCCCAAGGCACGGTCTCGTCCGGCATGACCGGCACCGTGCTCGACAAGGCCGGCCAACCCGTCCTCGGCGCCGCCGTCACCGCCGTCCACGTCCCCACCAACGCCGGCTTCCGTGCGGTCACACGCGCGGGCGGCCGTTTCACGTTCCGCGGCCTGCCCCCGGGCGGCCCCTACACCGTCACCGCCACGGCCGAAGGCTTCACCGCCGCAAGCGTGCATGATGTCATCACCGAGCTCGGCCAGGAAATCGACGTGAACCTCAGCCTCCAGTCCGAGGTGGTGAAACTCGAGGCCTTCAAGGTCACCGCCAGCAACGACGACCTCGATTCCTCCGCCTCCGGCGCCGGCTCCGTCCTCACCAGCGCCCGCATCGCCGCCCAGCCCACGGCCAAACGCTCCATCGGCGACATGGCCCGCACCAACCCGCTCGTCACCTTCCGCCAGGCCATCACCGACCGCGACGACCAGATGATCACCGCCGTCGGCCAGAACAACCGCTTCAACTCCATCCTCCTCGACGGCGCGCGCATCAACGACCAGTTCGGCCTCAACGCCTCCGGCATCCAGTCCTTCTTCAACCCGATCTCCATCGACACCGTGGAGCAGTTCTCCGTCGCCCTCTCGCCCTACGACGTCCGCCAGAGCGGCTTCACCGGCGCGGCGATCAACGCCGTGACCAAGTCCGGCACCAACCGCTTCTCCGGTTCGCTCTACACCCTCTACACCAGCAACGACCTCGCGGGCCAAGACATCACCGGCACCTCGTCCGCCCCGATCAAGGGCAGCAAGCCGCTCGACACCCAGAAGACCTGGGGCGCCACCCTCGGCGGCCCGCTCTGGAAGGACCACCTCTTCTTCTTCGTCAACTACGAGAAATTCGAGCGCGTCTCCGCCGCCAGCGTCCCCGGCTTCACGCCCGACGCCACGCAGCTGGCATCGATCAACAGCCGCCTCTCGGCCATCAACTCCGCCATCGGCAACAAGCGCGTGGACTTCGGCAGCTTCGGCGGCTCCCCGCTGCAAACCGAGGAGGAGAAACGCCTCGCCAAGATCGACTGGCGCATCAACGCCGACCACCGCCTCTCCGTCCGCTACAACGACACGAAGGGCACGCTGCCGCAATTCGGCCGCTTCGGCACCACGAGCACCTTCGCCCCCACCACCGCCCTCGCCAACACCGCCTCCCGCGGCACCAACCTCTCCTCGAACTTCTACACCCAGCAGCGCACCGAGAAAGTCTGGGCCGGCAGCCTCTTCTCCAGCTGGACCCCGGACCTGAAGACCGAGCTCCGCTACGCCAAGACCTCCTACCAGCAGCTCACCACCAGCCCGGCGGCCTTCCCCGAGGTCCGCATCTTCGGCGTCTCCGGCATCAGCAATGCCGGCGCCGCCATCACCAACGGCGTCCTTTTCCTCGGCACCGAGCAGTTCCGCCACGGCAACGTGATCGAAGTCGACACCGAGAGCTTCGGCGCCCACGCCGACTATTTCTGGGACAAGTTCACCTTCAGCGCCGGCCTCGACCGCGAGGACAGCAATTTCTACAATCTCTTCCGCCAGGGCTCCTACGGCCTGATGGAGTTCCGCGACATCGCCGCGTTCCTCGCCGACACGCCCAACGCCTTCCGCCGCGAGTTCTACGTGCAGGGCACGCCCATGGCCGATATCTCGCAGTTCGACATCACCGGCGTCTACGCGCAGGCCAAGTGGGACGTTAACCCCAAGCTCAACGTCAACCTCGGCCTCCGCGAGGACTTCGTCGGCTCCGGCATCCGCCCGCCGCTCAACAACGCCTTCGTCACCGCCTTCGGCCTGCGCAACGACGGCCTGCCCGACGGCGTCACCGAGTTCTCGCCCCGCGCCGGCTTCAACTGGTCGGTCGACGACACCCGCACCATGCAGGTGCGCGGTGGCATCGGCCGCTTCCTCGGCCGCGCCCCGTGGGTGTTCTTCTCCAATTCGTTCTCCAACCCCGGCGTCGGCCGCTTCGCCATCACTCAGACCGCCACCGCGCCCGGCCTCGTCAGTTACATCAACAGCCAGTTCGACCCGGCCAACCCCATCGGCGTGGCCGCGACCGACGGCGATCCGAACGCCCGCCGCACGATCAACCTCCTGCAGGACAAGATCCGCCTGCCCGCCGTCTGGCGCGGCAATCTCGCGTTCGACTACAAGGCCAACTTCCTCGGCGGCAACCTCAGCCTGGAATACGTCTACACCAAGCAGGACAACGCGCTGTTCTCCGACAACATGAACATCAAGCCGCTCGTCGTCACCGCCAGCAGCGGCCCGGCGATCGGCCTCGACGGCCGCCAGCGCTTCAACGGCAGCTCCAACGGCGCCGGCGCCTTCAACACCGCCTTCAATGAGGTCATCCGCGTCCGCAACGTCAGCGTCGGCGAGAGCTCCTACCTCACCATCGGCTGGGACCGCCCCATGAAGGACCACTGGGCCGCCAACCTCTCCTTCACCCGCGGCAAGTCCACCGAAGCCCAGTCCACCGGCCAGACCGTCGCGGTCGACGGCTGGGTGCGCAACGCGGTGTTCAACCAGAACGCCGTGGAACTCACCCGCTCCGACTTCGAGGTCCGCAACCGCCTCCAGCTCACCCTCACCCGCGAACTCGAAACCTACAAGGGCTGGAAGACCCTCGCCTCGCTCTACTACGAGGGCCGCACCGGCAACCCCTACTCGTTCACCTACTCGAACGACCTGAACACCGACGGCGTCTCCGGCAACGACCTCGTCTACGTGCCCACCGGCGCCAGCGACCCGAAGGCCGACTTCTCCGCCATGACCGCGGCGCAGGCCGATGCGGTCATGGCCTACATCAACGGCAGCGCCCTCGGCAAGTTCGCCGGCGGCTACGCCCCGCGCAACGCGTTCACGCTGCCCTGGCAAAACCGCCTCGACATCCGCCTCAGCCAGCGCGTGCCGCTCTTCAAGCCGGCCGAGCTCGAGCTCTTCGCCGACTTCATCAACTTCGGCTACTGGCTCAGCCGCGACGTCTTCGGCTACGTCGAGGAACTCGGCAACAACAACGGCGTCTATGCCCGCCGTCTGCTCGGCAACGCCAGCTACGACTCCACCGGCCGCGTCCGCCTGGCCGCCCCGACGCTCACCAACGGCCAGTTCCTGCCCGCCGACGCCACCATCAATCCGCTGGCCTCGCGCTGGCGCATCCAGGTCGGCGCGCGCCTGCGCTTCTGAACGTCTCCACACGCACACACACCAATCAAGGCGGCTCCCCCGGGAGCCGCCTTTTTCTTGGGCGGAACCGCCGGGCCCGCCGCCAGAGCGGTCTCACGTTCCCGGCCGGCCCAGCGATCCGGCCCTACCTCATGCCAAGCGCCCGTAACGGTTGAACTTGGATTCCGCGATTGTCTGAAGTGTGGGAGGGGCTTTGCGCCCCGACATCGGCCGCCTCTTCCGCGCACGGGAAAGTCGCGGCGTAAAGCCGCTCCCCCATGCGGAACCGTCCTCTCCAAACGCGGAATCCGGGTTGAAACTTGCAGATTGAAGTGACGGACGCCTGTCGCCGCCGGGGACGGCGGCGACCACCTGCCTGCCCAATAATCCGGAAGCAAGCGGACGCTGGTATCAGAACAACTCCGCCACCGCCGCCCGCGCCGCGTCCACGCGCCGATGCCCGGGCAACTGCGTTTTGAACCACGTGCGCTGCTTCTTCACCAGCGCCCGGGTGTTCTGCGCGATGGCCGGCGCCAATTCCGCCTCGGACAGGCGGCCCTCGAGGAAGTCGATCGTCTCGCGGTAGCCGATGGCCTTCGCCGCGCTGGGATTATCCTTCAACCCGCGCCCGAGCAGGCCGCGCACCTCCTCGACGAGGCCGGCGCGCATCATCGTCTGCACCCGCATGTCGATGCGCCGTTCGAGATCGTCCTTCTCGCGCACGAGCTCCGTCAGCCGCACTTCGCAATCCGCGAAGGGTCCCGGACGGACGGCGAACTCCGCCGCCAGTTCGGCCAGCGTGCGACTGCTCGCCCGGCAGCGTTCCAGCGCCCGCGTCACGCGCCGCGGGTTGTGCACGTCGAGCCCGCCGAGTCCGGAAGGATTGAGCCGCTCCAACTCCGCCACCAGCGGTGCGAGCCCCTCGCGCTCGAGGCGCGTGCGGATTTCCTCGCGGAGGGCGGCCGGCACGTCGACCTCGTCGGCCACGGGTCCGAAAAAGGCCTTGAGGTAGAATCCGCTCCCGCCGGTCACGAGCACCGGCCGGTTTCGCGCCCAAACCCCCTCCACCGCCGCCCGGGCGTTTGTAACGTAATACGTTACATCCACCGGCTCGCGCACGTCGCGCACGTCGATCAGGTGGTGCGGCACGCGGGCGAGTTCCGCTTTCGCCGGCTTGGCCGTGCCGAGGTCCATCCCGCGGTAGAAGAGCAGCGAATCGCAGGAGACGATCTCGGCGCCGCGGGTCTCGGCCCAGCGCAGGGCCAGCTCGGTCTTGCCGACCGCAGTGCACCCGGTGAGGACGTGGAGGACGCGCGCCATGCCGGCATGCAAGGCCGGAGGCGCGCGGACGCCAAGGCGTTTCCGCCTCAGGCCTCGGCGGGTTGCGCCGGCTCGGCGGGCAGCACGCGGTTGCGACCGGCCTTTTTCGCGGCGTAGAGCGCGGCGTCGGCCGCGGCGACCAGTTCCTCCGGCGTCTTGGCATCGACCGGGATCTCCGCCACGCCGGCGCTCAGCGTCACCGGCAGCGTCAGTCCGGTGGAGGCAACGATGCAGGGCGTCTCGGCCAGCAGCGCGGCGATGCGCCGCATGCCTTCGAGCGCCTGCGTGCGGCTGGACTCGATCATGAGGATGCCGAATTCCTCGCCGCCGTAGCGGCCCACGCGGTCG
The DNA here is from genome assembly GCA_013822585.1 of Opitutus sp. Lineage (GTDB taxonomy): Bacteria > Verrucomicrobiota > Verrucomicrobiia > Opitutales > Opitutaceae > Didemnitutus. Next base: position 17,973 of record PNKG01000019.1, read on the forward strand.
ACCGTGCGGATCTGGCCGGAGATGAGGTTCGCCACGTGCTTGAGCACCTCGTCGCCGACCTGGTGGCCGTGGGTGTCGTTGACATTCTTGAAGTGGTCGATGTCCACCATCACGAGCGAAAACGGGTGCCCGAAGCGCAGGCTGCGCGCGCATTCCTCGGCGAGCATGCGCTGCAGTTCGCGGCGGTTGAACACGCCGGTGAGCGCGTCGCGCGTGGCGAGCTGCTTGAGCTGGTGGAGCGTGTCGGCGAGCTTGCGGGCGTAGCGGATCGAGTGCTCGAGGATGCGGGGCGTGATCTCGCCCTTCACGAGGTAGTCCATCGCGCCCGCCTCCATCGCGGCCTCGTCGGTCTCGACGCTGGAGTCGGCGGTGAGGAAGACCACGGGCACGTTGCAGCCGGCCGCGCGCGCCTCGCGCAGCAGCTCGAGTCCGTCGTGTTCACCGAGGCGGTAGTCGAGCAGGCAGACCGAGTGTTTGTCGGACAGGAGTTTTTTCAGGCCGGCCGGGTAATCCAGCGCGTTGTCGATCTCCCAGGGCCCGGTGCGGAATTTGCCGACGAAACCCTTCACCAGCGTGTGCTGAAGGCGGTCGTCATCGATCAGCAGGAGTTTGAGGGAGGACATGCGGGGCGGCTTCAGGCCAGGCCGGCCACGAGATCGGCGGCTTTCGCCCGCAACAGTTGGGCGATGTTCGCGCGGGCGTCGAGGTTGGACTTGATGACGTTCACGAGGGCGCTGCCGACGACCACGCCGTCGGCGGCCCGACCGACTGACCGCACGTGCTCCCGGGTCGAGAGACCGAAGCCCACCGCCACGGGCAATGCGGTGTGCCGCCGGATTCGCGCGACGGCCTGCGGAATGTCCGCCGCGATCTCGCGGCGTTCGCCGGTCACGCCCTCGCGGGAGACGTAGTAGATGAACCCGGTGGCCGCGGCGCAGATTCCAGGCAGGCGGGCGTCGGGCGTCGTGGGAGCGACGAGGCAGACGGTCTTGAGGTCGTGCCGGCGGCAGGCGGCGGAGAATTCGCCCGCTTCCTCGGGCGGCAGGTCGAGCACCAGCATGCCGTCGACTCCGGCTTCCTTGGCGGCGCGCACGGAGGCTTCGACGCCGCGGGCGAACACGAGGTTGTAGTAGGTGTAGAAGACAATCGGCGTCTGGCTGGATTCGCGCAGGCGGCGCACCAGCTCGAGCACGCGCGCGCCGGTCATGCCGCTCTCGAGGGCGCGTTGCGCCGCGAGCTGGTTGGTGAGGCCGTCCGCCAGCGGATCGGAAAACGGCACGCCGAGTTCCAGCACGTCCGCCCCGGCCTCGATCACGGCGCGGCAAGCGGCCAGCGAGGTGTCGAAATCCGGATCGCCGGCACAGAGGTAGGCCACGAAGGCGGCGCGATTGGCGGAGCGGGCGCGGGCGAAGGCTTGGGCGATGCGGTCCATGCGAAGCGCTCACCAGAGCACAGGCCGCCGCCTTCGCCAACGCGGAATTGTGTCAGCTCGGAGCACAGCGGCCTGACCTGTGAGGTGGTCGCCGACGTCCCGGCGGCGACCAGAGCGGTGTTCCCGCCTCTTGGCATTGTCGGGGACGCCGACGCCCACCTCCCTGGCCTACACGTGAAACTCAACCAGCACGGGCCGGTGGTCCGAGAGATAGCTGCGCACCACGGTGACCTCCACGCGGTGGCAGCGGCTGGGCAGGTAGACGTAGTCGAGCGCCCGCGCCGGCCAGAGCGAGGGGAAGGTGTGGTGTGCCCGCCCGGCCCCGGCCTTGGGCACGAGGAGGTAGTTGTCGAATTCCTCGAAGTAGCCGAGGAGCATCGCGGTGGCGTCGGGCGTATGCGCGGGATTGTTCAGATCGCCGCAGACGATCGGGCCGGTGCGCCAGTCCGCGCCGCGCGCCGCGCGCGTGCGCGTCAGGAACTCCATGAGGTGCGTCGCCTGCCGCAGTCGCGAGGCCCGCGAGCGGTGGTGCATGTGGACGTTCACCACCGGCAGAAGGCCGGCGGGCGTCTCGACCTCGGTGAACAGCACGCCCTTCTCGCCCACGGGGCTGCGGCCGAAGGGCATGTTTTCATGGTGCGGGAGGGGATAGCGGGACAGAAGGGCGTTGCCGTAGCTGAAATGGAAAAGCGGCCCCTCGCGCCGGTTGGTGACGCCGTGCACGGCGTGCCTCAGCCCGGTGTGCTCGCTGAGGTAGGCCAGGTGGTCGAAGCTGCCCGCCCAGCGGGAATTCTCGTCGATCTCCTGCAGGGCCACGATGTCGGCGTCGAGCCGCTGGATGAGCCCGGCGATGCGCCGGAGTTGGGCCCGGATTCTCGCCCGCGAGCGCAACGACTGGTGCAGACCGAGCCCGCGGGCGTGGGCGATGTTGTAGGTCAGCAGGCGGATACGCCGCATGGAGTTATCCAATCCGGCCGCCCCCCGGGTCGCAACGGGAAATCTGCGGGAGAAGGGTTGACAGCCGACGGAGCGCCAAGGATGTTCGCCGCTCGGTTTTTCACGGCGGTCATAGCTCAGTTGGTTAGAGCACAAGATTGTGGATCTTGGGGTCGCGGGTTCGAGTCCCGTTGGCCGCCCCATTTGGAAACCGAACCCGGGCCGAGTGCCGCAAACGGGCGCAAAGCATTGCGAAATTCGCCTCGCCACGGAGGGTGCGCGCCGTTGCGCTGGACGGGTATGATTTCCCTGAAAAAGCTGCTCGGCAAGGAGGAGAAGTTCTACGACCTGCTGGAGGCGAGCGCGGAAGAGGCCAAGGCCGCCGCCGACCTGCTCGCCAAGATCCTCGCGCATGAGGAGTCGATGCGCGCGTCGAACATCCACGACATCATCCAGACGCGCCGCAAGGACAAGCGCATCACCCAGCAGATCACCGAGGAGCTCTGCAAGACCTTCGTCACTCCGCTCGAGCGCGAGGACATCGAGGCGCTCTCCATCGCCCTCTACCGCATCCCCAAGACGGTCGAGAAAATCGTCGAGCGCCTGACCATCTGCCCCGCCCGCGTCCCGCGCGAGAGCCTGCAGCGCCAGGTCGTGCTCCTCGAGGAGGCGGTCGAAAGCGTCTACCTCATGGTGAAGCAGCTCCGCAACGGCACACAGATCGAGCGCATCAAGGACGCGCACGCCCGCCTGCAGTTCGCCGAGGGCGAGGCCGACAAGGTCATGCTCGCGCTGGTCAAGGATCTCTACAACGGCCCGCACGACGCCAAGGAAGTCGTCATCCTGATGGAGCTCTACGACCTCGTGGAGACCGCGGTCGACCGCGCGCGCGACGCCGGGCAGATTGTCTTCCAGATCATGCTGAAGTATTCCTGAGCCCGAGCCGCCGGTCATGACCATCTTCCTGATCGTCCTCTTCGCGGCGCTGGTCTTCGAATACATCAACGGCTTCCACGACGCCGCCAACGCCATCGCGACGGTCGTCTCCACCAAGGTGCTGACGCCGCGCCAGGCGATCATGCTCGCGGCGTTCTTCAACCTGCTCGGCGCCCTCATGGGCACGGCCGTGGCCTCCACCATCGGCAAGGGCCTCGTCGACACGAGCTACGTGACGATGATCACGATCTTCTCGGGCCTGATGGGCGCGATCATCTGGAACCTCCTCACCTGGTGGCTCGGTCTGCCCTCCAGCTCCAGCCACGCGCTGATCGGCGGCCTTTGCGGCGCCGCCCTCGCTTCGGCGAAGGACGACTGGGGAGTGATGACGTGGGCCGCGGTCGATGCCAAGGGCGCGGCGATCGGCCTCTGGCCGAAGGTCGTGCTGCCGATGATCACCTCGCCCCTCATCGGTTTCGCCGGCGGAGCGATCCTGATGTTTCTGCTGATGACGATCATCCATCGTTTCACGCCGCGCACGGTCAACGGCGTGTTCGGCAAGCTGCAGCTCGTGAGCGCGGCGTTCATGGGCCACAGCCACGGCTCGAACGACGCGCAGAAGACGATGGGCATCATCGCCCTCGCCCTCTTCACCGGCACCAAGGCCGGCGTGTTCGAGAATCTTCCGGCATGGGCCGCCTTTCTCCGCACGCCGAAGTTCGAGGTCCATCAGTGGGTCGTGATCACCTGCGCGATCGTCATGGCCGCCGGCACCGCCGCGGGCGGCTGGCGCATCATCCGCACGATGGGCCACAAGATGGTCCGTCTCCAGCCCGTGCACGGCTTCGCCGCCGAGACGACCGCCGCCGCCATCATCCACTTCGCCTCCACCGTCGGCATCCCCCTCTCCACCACGCACGCCATCTCGACCTCCATCATGGGCGTGGGCGCGGTGAAGCGCTTCGGTGCCGTCAAATGGGGCGTGGTCGAGCGCATCATCTGGGCCTGGGTCCTCACCCTGCCCGTCTGCGGCCTGCTCGGCTACGGCATCGAGAAGATCTGCGTGGCTCTGGGCTACAAGTGATACCGGGTTCCCGTAGCAATCGGACTATGGATTGCCGCAGCGCGAGGCAGGGCGCGACCGCTGGGTGCGCCGAGATGACGTTCGCGGTCGGCCCGGCGGCGACGAGGGCGAAGCCTCGGCGGTCCGACCCTGCCGGCGCTGCCGCGCCAAAATCCAAATCCCAAGGCTCCTTGGCATGAGCCAGAAGGTGGCGCGGGTTGACCTCAACCCGCTCGGAACGCGTTGAGGTCAATGCGTTCCACCGGTCTGACCAAGGAACGCCGGCTCCCCCGCGCTCAGCGGCTCTGCTGCTTGTTCGCCTCGGCCTTGCCGAGGGCTTGCACGGCCTTCACCTCGTCCGAGTGGCGCACGTTCTTGCCCTTCGCAAGGAAGATCATCTCCTCGGCGATGTTCGTGGCGTGGTCGGCGATGCGCTCGATCGACTTGGAGATGAACATGAGCTCAAGCCCCCGCGCGATTGTGTCGGGGTTCTCGATCATGTAGCCCGTCAGGCGGCGGTAGACGAGGCGGTTGATGTTGTCGACCTCGGGGTCGCGCCGGATGACGGAGAGCGCCTTGTGCTCGTCGTCGTGCAGGAAGCAATCGAGCGCGTCGCGCAGCATCTCG
>PNKG01000020.1 GCA_013822585.1 Opitutus sp.
CCGATGTCGCGGCGCGCGGCCTCGACGTCGACGACCTCGAGGTGGTGTTCAACTACGACCTGCCCAACGACGCGGAGGACTACACGCACCGCATCGGCCGCACCGGGCGCGCCGGCAAGAGCGGCGTGGCGATGACGTTCGTGAGCGGCCGAGAGATCTACAAGCTGGAGAGCATGGCGCGTTACGCGCGGCTCAAGCTCCGCCGCGGCCGCGTGCCGTCGATGGGCGAAGTGGAGGAGGCCCGCGAGGAGGCCTTCGTGGAAAAACTCCGCGCCGTGCTGGAGGCGAAACAGTTCAAACCCCACGACCGCATCGTCGACGCCTTGCTCGAACAGGGATACGCGAGCACCGACCTCGCCTCGGCGCTGATCCATCTGCTGCAAGGCGGAGCCGTGCCGGACGCGGCGCAGGCGGCCGGGCAGGTGGAGCGCATGGACCCCAACGCGCTCCAGGCCTCCGCGGCCCCGGCGCCGGCGACAAGCGCGACGAGCGAGACCGCGTTGAGGCCGACGCGTCCCACCGCCGCGCCGGCCGGTCCGAGGCCGAAGAAGCGCGGCTATGAGCGCAAGCCCCGCACGGGGCGCGAGCCGGGTTTCACGGTTGTTTCCCTCAACGTGGGCGCGGATCAGGAGGTCACCCCGGCCGACCTGGTCGGCAAGATTGCCGGTGTCACCCGCCTGCCGGCCTCCGTCGTCGGGGCGATCGACATCCACGAGGCGCACGCGCACGTCGATGTGCGCAGCGAGCACGCGGAACTGGTCGTGCGGAAGCTCGAGGGCATCCGCCTCAAGGGCGTCGCGCTCCGTCCGGCGGTCGCCGCCGGTTGAGGGGCGGCCCGCCCGGTGCGGACGGGCCGCTTGACAGACCGCGGGGGTGGCCGCTAGCAACTTCCCGCAATGCAAGCCGCGCTCGATCAGCCGGTGCTCGTGCTCAACCGCCTTTGGCAGGCGGTGAACATCATCGGCGCGCGCCGCGCGTTCGCGCTCCTGGCCCGCGGCCACGCGCAGGTCGTCCACCAGACCGTGGACAGCTTCAAGACGTTCTCGCTGATGGATTGGGTCGACTTCTCAGTCTACAACCCGCCGATCGACGCGCTCGAGACCGTGCACACGGTCAACCGTTCGATCCGCCTGCCGCGTGTCATCCTCCTGACCTTCTTCGACAAGCTGCCCTGCAAGGAGCTGAAGCTCACGCGCAACAACGTCTTCGAGCGCGACGGCAACCGCTGCCAATATTGCGGCACGACTCACTCCCGCGAGCAGCTCAACCTCGACCACGTCATCCCGCGGCACTACGGCGGCAAGACCACATGGGAGAACATCGTCTGCTCGTGCATCCGCTGCAACACGAAGAAGGCCAACCGCCTCCCGCACGAGGCACACATGCGGCTGATGCGCAAGCCGGTGCGCCCGAAGTGGCGTCCGGTCATCTCGCTCGTGCTCGGCAACCACGGCCATGAGAAGTGGAAGGACTTTCTCGATCTCGCGTATTGGAACGTCGAGCTCGAGGAATGACGCAGGTCACCCCGCCATTGCGTTGGCTACCCCAAGCAACCCCCAAGAAACGGCCGGCCCACGCACCGGCCGTTTTTTTATCGGCCGACGAAGGGGATGCCATGGGTTCGTCTGCACATGGAGGGCCCGGCTACGGCCGGGCCGCGAACGTCACGAGGGCTGCGCGGCGATTATGGCTCGGCGGTAGCCGAGCCCTCCACGGTTGCGGGCTCTCCAGGAATCCCGGCGCGGTGCTATTTGGGGGCGCGGCTGAATCTCAGCCAGCCGAGCCCGGCGATCAGCAGCAGCAGGCTGCCGAAGACGAGCCCGCCGCGCAGCCGCAGCGGGATGCCGCGGAAGGCCAGCAACAGCCCCATGCTCGCGGCGATCCAAGCGAGCATGACTCCGGCGGCGAGCAGGCGGGGGCGCATCGGCGCAGCATCGTCGGAGGCAGCCCGTTGCCGAGCCGAAAATCCCGCCGCTCCGCCTGCCCGCCCCGGGGAGGCCCGCCAATCCGGCTGCCAGGTGGGACGGCCCGGCCCGGGTCCGCCGTGAACGCGATGCCGACTGCGCAGCGCACCGAGCCGGTGCGCCCTACCTCGCACTTCATGGACGTCGACCGACTGGACGAAACTCCGTAGGACTGAAGCGGGCATTGCGCCCGCAGCGGGAAGCGATATTGCTCCGGGCATGAACCAAAGCCTCGTGATGACCATCATCGCCTTGGACCGCCCGGGCATCGTCGAACGCGTGTCCGCCTGCGTTGCCGACCATGGCGGGAACTGGCTGGAGAGCCGGATGTGCCGCCTGGCCGGTCGCTTCGTCGGGCTCGCCCGCGTCGAGGTGCCGGCCGGCCGGGTGGCGGAGTTGCTCCACGCCCTGCAGGGGCTCGAGGCGGACGGGCTGCGCGTCGTGCTCGAAAGCGGCGTGAGCGAGGCCGGCCCCTCCGGCGCCACTTTCCAACTTGAGCTCGTCGGGCAGGACCGTCCGGGCATCCTCCGCGCGGTGACCGGCGTGCTGGCGGCACACGGGGTCAACGTCGAGGAGCTCTCGTCCGATTGCGTCAGCGCCCCGATGGGCGGCGGCAACCTTTTTCAGGCGCGCGCCCGCGTGGTTGTGCCGACGGGCGTGAAACTGGAGGAGGTGCGCGCAGGCTTGGAAAAGATCGCGCACGACCTGATGGTCGATCTGCGGCTCCAGCCGGCGCGCGCTGAGGCTCACCGGTAATCCTCGCGCACGGGCGCGAAGAGGTCGACGACCTTCACGTCGGTCAGCGTGCGGCCGCCGTGCGGCGTGTTGCCGGGGATGAGCGCGGCCATGCCGGGCTCGAGGATCCTTGTCTCGTTGCCGACGGTGAACTCGAAGCGGCCGGAGAGCAGGTAGGTCACCTGTTCGTGCGGGTGCTGGTGGATGGGGACGACGGTGTCGGCTTTGAGATGCACTTCCCCGAACGTCGTGCGTTCGAGGTGGGCGTAATGGCCGCGGATAGTGCCGTTGAAGAGCTCCTTCACGGGCAGGGAGGCGAGGGTGGCGAAGGCGGACATGCGCGCACCATGCGTCCGCGCGGACCGGGTTTCGAGGCTATTGCGTCTGGCGGCCGGAATTTCGGGCCGACTGCACCGGTCCGCCGAGAGGATTCAGGCCGCCGCCTGCCTGTAGGCCGGGTGCCCTCGCCCAGCGGAAAGGGAACAACGCAAACGTCGCAAGCGGAGTGGGGGCACCCCGCCCAGAACCCGAAACCATCCTGTGCGGCGGCTGGCGCGCGGCCTCACTTCGCCAGCGGGAGGGTGACGCGCATGGTCGTGCCGCTGTCGCCGGAGGACACGAGGGAGAGTTCGCCGTGGTGGTCCTTGACGATGCGCTGGGCGATGGCGAGGCCGAGGCCGGTGCCGCCGGCGCGGCCGGAAAGGAAGGATTCGAAGATGCGCGGGCGGATCTCCTCCGGGATGCCCGCACCGGTGTCGGTGAAGTCAATCTGCACGCCGCCGCCCGCCGCCGCGCAGCGGACGCTGAGGTTGCCGCCGTGGGGCATGGCGTGGATGGCGTTGAGCGCGAGGTTGAGGAAGACCTGCTGGAGCTGGCCCTTGTTCGCCTCGATCGTGATCGGCGTGGGGGCGGGGGTGTAGCGCAGTTGCACGCCGGACTGGCTGAGCTTGGCACGGAGGAGGTGCAGGGTGTCCTCGATCACGGCGGCGAGGCCCCAGCGCGAGTGCAGCGTGGCGGGCGTGCGCGCGAAGGAGAGCACGCGGGCCACGATGGCCTCGAGCTGCTCGATCTTCTCGGTGATGACCTGCAGGTCGCGGCGGCGCGGGTCGTCGGGCGCGAAGTCCGTGCCGAGCGTGCCGTGGAGGAGCTTGATGACCGTGAGGGGATTCCGGATCTCGTGCGCGATCTCGGCGGCGAGGAGGCCGAGGGTGGTGAGCGTCTGGTTCTTGCGGAGCGATTCCTCCGACTGGAAGACGCGGGCGTAGAGCCGGGCGTTGTGCAGGGCGACGGCAGCGAAGCTGGCCAGCGCGGCCATCAGGCGCTTCTGCGCGTCGGAGAACCGGTGCGGCTGGGCCGTGTAGATCGCGAGCACGCCGGCCGGCGCGCCATCGACGAGCAGCGGCGCGGCGAGCATCGAGCAGAGCGTGGGGTCGGCGGGCACGTCGACCGCGCCGTGGCCGGTCGCGCCGTTCAGGTCCTGGAACTCCACGACGCGGCCGACGCGCAGCGCCGTGGCGAGCAGGGAGTGTTCGGCGGCGAAGGGCTCGCGCGAGAGCACGCTGTCGGGGAAGTTCAGGTCGCTGCTCGCGGCCTGCAGCTCGAACATCTTCTGCGCCGGGTCGCAGGCGTGGAGCGTGCAGAGCCGGGCGTCGAACAGCCCGCGGCCGCTGCGGGTGAGCGTGGCGAGCAGGTCGCTCTCCTCCAGCCGCGCGACGAGCGAGTGGCCGAGCTGCACGAGGGTCTCGAGCTGCACGGATTCGCGCTGGAGGCGCTCGAGCTCCCACAGGCGGTGGAGCGTGCGGCTGGCCTCGTCGGCGAAGCGCGCCAGCCGGGCGAGGTCGGTCTCGGTGAAGGCGTGGGGCGTGTCGGCGTCGACGTTGATCACGCCGACGGCCTGGCCGCGGTAGAGTAGGGGGGCGGCCATCTCGCAGCGCACGGCGGTGCGCGCGGCGATGTAGCGTGGGTCGGCCGAGACGTCGGGGATGAGCAGCGGTTTGGCGTGGAGCGTGGCCCAGCCGGTGACCCCTTGCCCGAGCTTGAGGGCGAAGTTGCCGGTGTCGGGCGGCAGACCCTGGTGCGAGGCGATCTCGAGGTAGCCGGTGTGCGGGTTGAGCAGGGAGAGCGAGCCGCTGGCGGCGCCGAACACGGCCATGACCTCGGCCAGCACGGCCACCTCGGCAGCGGGCGCGCCGGCCTCGCCCGAAGCCAGCGCGGCGATGCGGTGGAGCACCTCGAGGTCGCGGTTGGCGGCGGCGTTGTCCATTCCGCGCGAGCTGAGCAGGTCGCGGAGCGGTTGGGGAGCGAATTCTGCCCGGCGGCCGCTCAGCGGATGCTGGCGACGAGCAGGGCCTCGCGCAGGGCCTGGAGGCGCGCGGCGTCCACGGGCTTGCCGTCGGCCGCCTCGAGGTGGAAGCGGTCGATCGCCAAGCCGCGCTCGGTGTGCACGCGGGCGGAGGTGAGGCTGAAGCCCGCCTCGGCGATCACGCGGCCCACGCGGTAGAGCAGGCCGAAGCGGTCGGGCACGTGCATCTCGACGATGGCGCGCGGGGAATTGATCTCGAGATAGACGTCGACCAAGGGCGCATGCTCCACGCCGCCGCCGGGGTGCAGGCTGCTCTGCGTGGCGATGGCCGGGGCGAGGTCGCGGTTGGCCACGAGCGCCTCCTCGACCGTGCGGGCGAAGGCCTCGCGGGCCACGGCGGACTCCGGTCCGGCGGCGTCGACCTCGAAGCTGTCGATGGCGATGTGGTCGTTGCGCGTGGTGATCTTGGCGGAAAGGATGTTGAGCCCCGCCACGCTCAACGCGCCGGCCAGCCGGTGGAAGAGCCCGGAGCGATCCCAGGTGACGACGTGCACCACGCTGTGGCTGCGATCGGGTGCGTCGCGCCATTCGATCACTGGGCGGAGCGAGCCGAGCGAGTCCGCGCCCGAGATGTTGTGCAGGAGCCGGTTGACCATGCCGAGGTGCAGCGCCACCTCGCTCTCGTCCGTCTGGGCGAAATACCGGTCGGGCAGGAGATTGAAGTGCGCGTCGATCTCCTCCGGGCTGACCCCGGAGACGGTCTGGGCGAAATGCTGCTGGCTGATCAAGGTGCGCTTCATGGATGCGGAAACCGTGCCAAGGTTCGGGGCAATTTGCCGCGAATTGCGGCCTGCGCGAGCGGGTTTTTGGACAGCCGGCTGGCGGCCCAAGGAGCCGGGCGGGAGGGGGTGAAAAATTCCAGTTGACGGCCCCACCGGCGCGCCCTTTGTTCGCCCTCTCTCTCGCGGGTGTAGCTCAGTTGGTAGAGCACCACCTTGCCAAGGTGGACGTCGAGAGTTCGAGTCTCTTCGCCCGCTCCATTTCAAGAAGGCGCCCGGTTGTCACACTGGGCGCCTTTTTGCGTCTTAACGCGACGGAGTCAATTACTTGCGCGGGAGGCGGTGTTTGTCCCGTCGCGACAGGTTGCGACCGTTGAAGGCTCCGAACGTCTGCCGGTTGTGTGCTTTTCTGTGTGCGTTGTGTGCCGGGGTCTTCCTCTGGCAGCGCAAACGACGGCAGGGAATCGATAGCGCGGTCGAGGGGCAATTGTTTGGTATCGGTGTAAACGCCCATCGTCAGCTTGATATCGCTGTGCCTCATCAGCTCCATGACGACGCGCGGTTGATTGTTTTCGTGCAAATAGGTGCCGAAGGTGAGCCGCAATGCGTGCATATCGACGCGCCGTCCTTGCTCATCGTAAATGGGAATTTTCGCCCGCTTGAGATCACGGTGCATCGTGTGCGCCCGCGGGACCGAGGCGAACAACGGAAGCTCCGCGTTGACCACAGCGGGCTTGAGGCGACGTAATGCGGCGACCAACTCGGGGCGCAGCTTGAACGTATCGGTGCGCCGCCCTTTCGCGATCGATGCGCGGACCATCAGGGTTGGCCGCTTCGATTCGAGATCAACGTCACCCCACCGGAGCTGACGCATTTCGCCGCCTCGAAGTCCCGTATAAGCGGCGAGGAGGTAAACCGCCCCGCGCGTGTGCGGAGCGACCGCCAGAAGCTTCTCGAACTCTTTTGGCGAAAGCGCGCGACGTAGTGGAACATCGCGCACGACCTTCTGCTTTCCCACCTCAGCCAGCGGATTCGCTGGCATTCGCTTGAGCTTCACCATCAGGTTGAACATCGCATTGAATGCGCCGAGATAGTCGTTTGCCGTCTTTGCGTGCAGTGCGGAGGATGCGCGCCACATCTCAAATGACTCCGGGGTTACGTCGCGTAATTTCGTCCATCCTGCCGCCTCGCACACGCGAGGAATCACGAGACGATAACGCGTGAGCGTCCGAGGAGCACAGCCCTTTGCTTTCAGTCGCAGAAACAGCTCGATGATTTCCTTCAATGGCTGATTCAGCGACTCCACTTCCTCCCTGGCATCGTCGAGGCCGACTGACTTACGCTCGCGTTGTCTCAACTCGACGTTCAAACGCTGCTGCGCGACTTGATAGTCGGACGTGTGCAGCGACTTCACGACGCGCGGACGTTCACCCGGCAGCGTCACATCGCCGAAGTAGTGGTGGCTCTCCTCGATAACGCCGTTGATGCGACGCTTCCGCTTGAAGGGGTGACGCTTCATGCGGGCCTCCGATTAATTCCGTCGCGTGCCTCGATCAGGCGCGTTTGGTATGCGTTCACGTCGCCGACCGGCACGCGCGAGGCGCGACCGATTTTCAGCGGGGCAGGGAAGTCTCCGCTGGCAATGAGGCGTTCCAACGTGCGCCGAGAAATGGCGAGGCGTTGGGCCGCCTGTTTGAGAGTGAGCAGTAGTTGCTCGTGTAGAACCGATGCTGTATTCACGAATTGCTTCGTTGAAGGTTGGAGGAAGTCCGCGCGCAGCCACAGAGCGGCCAAGCACGGGGTTACGGGAAGCGGCTCGAGTAATCTTCTCCGGTGCCGAAAAGAGCCGTGGCACCTAGCGCGAATTATTGATGCACCCCGCGGCTTTGCATCGGTTGGTTTTTGCGCGAGGAATTTTAGTCTGGTTGCGCTTGGCATACGAAAAGTGAGCGGCGGTTTCGGGTCAATCACTTTGCGCCTGGTGGCGCTTGATCGCGTCTGGCTACCTCGGCCAATGCCTCGCAGATTGCCCTAAACTCTTCATCGGAGCCGGTCGTGATTGCACCGCGTAAACTGTAGGCCCATCGCGGTCCGAGCACTTGGGTGAGGTCGCGCGGGTCGCCGCTGTCGGCCAGACCGATTGCGAGTGCGAGTGATCGGCAGCGCGCACGCCACTGAGCCGCGCCGGGCGATACCCAGGAGAACAGCCGTCCGCAACGCTTCCAATCTGCCGAGGTGCGCCGGTCGGTTTCAAATCGACGCACGCCCTTCCATGCGTCGATTTTTCGACACATTCCTTTATCGAGATATTTGCCGATGTATTCGGCGATGGCTCCCTCTTTCCGAATGGGGAGTATTTCGCAGCGCCCGAGGCCGTAGCTCACCATCTTTTCACGGCCCCATGCCCACAACTCGCGAAGCTCGGGCGTTGCGCTTGCCTTGTAGCGTTCGCGCATCGCTCGGAACGTCGGCCAGTCTTTCGCGTAGTAGGCGTTCTGCGCCGCCGAGAATGCTTCCCAATCGAATTCGTCCGGCTTGGTGTCGAAAGGCACCGCCGTGAGGTTGTGGAAGTGCGGCCGTCCGTTGCGCTGCGGTTCCAACACGCGGATGAAACCAGCCAGCCATGCGCTTTCGTTCGCAAGCAAACTGTTCCACCGACGGGCATAGGTTCGCGGTTGCACGCCTTCGCCATCCGTCGTCGTGAAGAACAGCGAGCGGTCGCGTCCCCAATACTTCACGAAAGCCTCGACGTGGCGCCGCAGGATGAACGCGCGCTTTCGGTCCGCGCCCGAAAAGGGCTGCCCACCGAGACGGTAATGATGCCCTTCTTGGCCTTCTTCGGCGGCCCAAAAAACGCCGTCTCGATCCTTCAAAAGACCAGTGTTCCCGAGCGGTTTGAAGCGGTAGCGGCGCGCAGGTTTCTGCTCTGCCGATATGGAATTGTTTCTATTTAGACAAGGAAGGGCGGCGGCGTCCGGCGCGGGCGCTCCGCGCCCGCATCCGGACGCGCGCTCGCCCGTTTCCGTGTCGCCGTCGTGAACACCCTTGACGCTGCCAGTCGCGGAAGCATCCTTTGCGTCACTCCCCGCCATTCCAGTGGCAAACTTGGCCCCTCTGTGCGTTCCAGCGCGCAGGGGGCTTTTTATTGGCACACTCATAGGCGCTCACCTCCCTTTGAATGGCTTGCTGGCGGGAGTGACTGAGGCCCCGAGGCGACTTTGCGAGACATGCCGCGCGAGACGCCCGCTTTTTTGCCGCCCTTCTGGGCTAGGGGCAAAAAACCGGGCTCGTGTCCAGTGCCGCTGTCTGCCGGACCGGCGTCGCTCGCAGGCGACGCCGGAGTCGCGACCGCTGGCGGTTGTGTGCGTTCCTGTGTGTCGCGAACAAGCGCGGTGAGCGAACGCAGTTGTTGCGTAAGCTCTTGCAGCGAAGCCTCGATTAGTTCGAGTCTCTTCGCCCGCTCCATTTTCACAAGGCCGCCGGAATCAAAACCGGCGGCCTTCCGTTTTTCCACCGGGGAACTTTCAAAAACCGCTGGTTTCCAGCGGTTTTTTTCTTATCCCTCGGAGCGTGAACGCCTCCGAATTCTTCGCCCTGCCGCCCTCGCTGGCGCAGTTTGCCGCGTTTTTCCCGGCCGATGCGCCGCCTTGGGAATGGCTGAAGAAGATCGGCGCCGCCCTCGCCACCGTCCCCGCTGGCCCGCGCGACCCGCGCCTCCCGGCCGGGGTGCACGTGGAGGGCGCGGTCTGGCTCCACCCCACGGTCCGGCTCCCGGCCTACGCCACCCTGATCGGGCCGGCTTGGATCGGCCCGAAGACCGAGATCCGTCCCGGTGCCTTTGTGCGCGGCAATGTCATCGCCGGCGAGGGCTGCGTGCTGGGCAACGCCAGCGAGTTCAAGAACTGCCTGCTGCTCGACGGCGTGCAGGCCCCGCATTTCAACTACGTGGGCGACTCCCTCCTCGGCAACCGGGCCCACCTCGGCGCCGGCGTCATCTGCTCCAACCTCCGGCTCGACCAGGCCGAGGTCATCGTCCGCCTGCCCGCCGGTGTCGTGGCGACCGGCCTGCGCAAGTTCGGCGCGGTGCTCGGCGACGCCGCCGAGGTCGGCTGCAACGCCGTGCTCAACCCCGGCTCGCTCCTCGGCCCGCGCGCCCTCGTCATGCCCTGCGTCAACTTCGGCGGCTACCTGCCGCCGGCGACCATCGCCCGCGCCCGCACCTCCGTCGCAACGATGCCGCGGCGCGACTGAGGTCCGGCGGAGTTGAGAGCTGAGAGTTGAGGGTTGAGAGTCGGGCCGGGCCCGGGACCCGTTTCCCCGCCGGCTTCCAACTTTCCCCTTTCAACCTTCGACTGAATCGCCTCACTTTCTCTTTCCCTTCCTCATGCCCCGAGTCCTCACCGGCATCACGCCCTCCGGCACCCTGCACATCGGCAACTATTTCGGCGCCATGCGCCCCGCCATCGAGCTCCAGGCCGGCGGCGACGAGTGCGGCAGCCTCGGCGGTGACGCCTTCTACTTCATCGCCGACTACCACTCGATGACGGTCATCACCGATCCCGCCGAGCGCCGCGCCTACACCCGCGGCATCGCCCTCGACTGGCTGGCCTGCGGCCTCGACCCCGCCAAGGCCGTCTTCTGGCGCCAGAGCGACATCCCCGAGGTCTGCGAGCTCACCTGGATGCTCGGCTCGCTCACCCCCATGGGCCTCCTCGAGCGCGCCCACAGTTACAAGGACAAGACCGCCAAGGGCCTCGACGCCAACTTCGGCCTCTTCGCCTACCCGGTGCTCATGGCCGCCGACATCCTCCTCTTCGACACCAACGTCGTCCCCGTCGGCAAGGACCAGAAGCAGCACCTCGAGATGACGCGCGACATCGCCATCAAGTTCAACCTCACCTACGGCGAGACCTTCGTCATTCCCGAGGAGCGCATCAGCGAGAGCGTCGCCGTCATCCCCGGCCTCGACGGCCAGAAGATGTCCAAGAGCTACGGCAACACGATCGAGATCTTCGGCGAGGAGAAGGCGCTGCGGAAAAAGATCATGGGCATCGTCATGGACTCCCGCACGCCGCAGGAGCCCAAGCCCGACGCCGACCGGAACCTCGCCGTCCAGCTCCTGAAACTCTTCGCCCCCGCCGACGTCGCGGCCGACTACGAGAACCGGCTCCGCGCCGGCGGCCTCGGCTACGGCGACCTCAAGAAGGGCCTCTTCGAGCACTACTGGAACTACTTCGCCCCCTATCGCGCCAAGCGCGCCGAACTCGCCGCCAATCCGGACTACGTCGACCAGGTCCTCCGCGACGGCGCCGCCCGCGCCCGCGCCGTGGCGGAGAAGACCCTCGCCCGCGCCCGGAAGAACTGCGGGCTGCGGTGACGAGATCGATCGCCGCGGGGTAGGGCGGGAGCGCTGGGCCCGCTGTCCGACCGCTTTCCGCCGCGTAGGCAGTGCGACAACTCGGTCCCGCGTTACGACAAGACCAGCAAGCTCTGCTTGGGGTCGGCTTCGAACGTGTGCAACTCAGCCGAGTGTTCGCGTAGGAGTTGCTCGATCCGGCTGGTCGGGCAGTTGCCGACGCGAAGCCAGACTACCTTGGGCGGCGCGCCGAGCAGCAGGCTGCGCTGCTGAAAATCGGAGTCCTTGGACACGATGACGAAACCGTTGCTCCGCGCGTGTTCCCAGATCGCGTCGTCGTCGGATCGGGCCAAGTCCGCGCGGCGCACGTGCGCGCTGGAGGGGAAGAGGTCGGAAAGCCGGTCGACCAACGAATGGGGCAGATTCTGGTCGAACAGCAGTTTCATCCGCCGATGACCGTCAGCCGGCGCTCACGGTCCGCCGCATAGGCGAGACAGGCGCGAATGTCCTCTTCCGTGAGGTCGGGAAACTCGGCGAGAATCTGCGGGATGGTCATGCCGCCGGCCAGATACTCGAGCACATCGATCACCGTGATCCGCAGACCGCGAATGCAGGGCTTGCCGCTCCGCTTGCCCGGTTCGAGGGTGATGATCTTGCGGTAGTCCATACTCGGAATGTGCTCCATCCGGCCCTTGCGGTCAAGGCAGCGCACGGGGGCCGGACTTGCCGCCAACCTCGACCACGTCGAAGCCGTCCTCCGCGACGGCGCCGCCCGCGCCCGAAAGAACTGCGGGCTGAGGTGACAGTAGCGTGACTACAGATTTCGAGCGGTTAGATACGATCCAACAGACAACCACGCGCTAGCATAGCGGAAAAATTTCTCCACTGCACTAGGCTATAGTCACGCGAGATGCCCATTCACGGCCCTTGGTAACTGTAATTAGGCCCGCGTCGTGAAGATCTCTGATCAAGTCACTTATCTCCTTCTCAGGCTTGGTCCGCCAGTCCGCTTGGAGCAAGTCAACCAACTCACGTCGAAGCATGCTTTCGCGCTCGTCGAGCAGGCGAATGACCTTCAATGGAGTTCTAAACTGCCCCTTCACCAATTTTCTGGTTCTGCAATACTTCCGGAAGCGTTTGGTGTATTCGTGATTTTCTGCGATCGCTTTCAGATGCTGCCTAAGCGTCTCGATTTTGGCAATATCCCAGCGGTTTTGCGTCGCACCGGCGAGGTCTGAAATAATTGGAGAGCCTACATTAACGTGCGTGGGCATCGCATTTTGATCGATAAGCAAAAATTGCTGAAGTCCGGGAATGAAGTGCGCGAGTCCATACTCGAGTGAGACGTTCGCATTGCCTCGTGACGCATCAAAAATCGCTGCGGTAGAACTCAACATCACGCTTTTAATTTTCTCGAAGAGGGCGTCGGCAGGCTGTCCTTGTGGCCGCCCTATCGCGTAGAAATAAATAGGGTAGGACTTATGAAGTTCATTGCAGACTCGCTCGTAGATTGAGCGATAGATGTGCCATTGATAGGCTAGAAAAATCCGATTCGGGACTACGTGGCGCTCTCTGAATGGAGATGGGGTTTTCATGGAATCATTGAATCAGCAACATGCCGATGAGTAGGTGATAGCAGTCACCGCGCTGTTGGCCCTTGACGGGAGAAAACTCGAGATGCGCGAGGGCCGCAAGACTGCTCTTGGCAGCTCACGCATCGACAAGTGGTTAATTCCCCGTTTCGCTGCGGCTCGTCATGAGCCAACCCCACTCGGACATCGGACGGCAGCGCCAGCGCGCGATCTATGTCGCCGGCATCGGCGGGCGGCGGCCGAAGGTGCCGGTGGAACCGGCCGGATTGACGCTCTTGGGCTGGCAGCTGGCTTTTCGCTCGTGAAATACAGCGTGACACTCATCGAGTCGGACGAGGGCTGGGCCGTGTGGTGCGACCAGTTGCCCGGCTGCTGCTCGCAGGGTGCCACCCGCGAAGAGGCCCTGGCCAACATCCGCGAAGCCATCTCCGAATATCGCGAGGCGCAGGCGGAGTTGGGCTGTTGATCAATCGAGTCAGTTTCTACCACGGATTGCACGGATGATCACGGATTCAAGACATGGCATCCGTGAGCGGAATGGAGTATCCGTGGTAATCCGTGAAATCCGTGGTTAAATGAACCCAAGTTCTTGGGACATCGGACGGCAGCGGCAGCGCGGGCCGGGGTGCTGGGTTGACGGGCGGTGCCGGTCCGTTAAATTGCCTGCATGAGATCCATCCACGCAGTCTTCGCCAACGACGGGAAATGGTTTGTGGCCCGCTGCCTGGATTATCCGGTCACGACCCAGGGGCGCACCTTGGTCGAGGCTAAGAAGAACCTGCAGGAAGCGGTGGAGCTTTACCTCGAGACCTGGGGCGATGCGAAGGGCGGTCGCCCGGTCAAGGAAGTGTATCTGGCCAATCTCGCCGTGGGCGCATGAGCCGGCACCTCCCAGCCGTATCGGGCCGGCGCCTGATCCGGGCGTTGCGGAAGGCCGGGTTCGCCGTGCTGCGGCAGAAGGGCAGCCATGTGGCGCTGGAGAAGAAGCTGGGCGGCCAATGCTGGCGCACCATCGTGCCGCTGCACCGGGAAATCCGACCGGGAACGTTGAGCGATATCCTCAATCAGAGCGGTCTCAGCAAAGACGACCTGATGAATCTGCTGTAGCGGCAGGGTCGCGGCACGCAGCGGAAACCGACTTTGATGGTCCCATGAGCCAACCCCACTCGGACATCGGACGGCAGCGGCAGCGTGCGATCTATGTCGCCGGCATCGGCGGGCAGCGGCCGAAGGTGCCGGTGGCGCCGGCGGAGTTGGAGAAGGCCGCGCAGGCCGCGATGTCGCCCGAGGCCTTCGCCTACGTGGCGGGCGGGGCGGGCCGCGAGGCGACGATGGCGGCCAACCGCGCGGCGCTCGACCGCTGGCAGATCGTCCCGCGCCGCCTGCGCGACTGCGAGCAGCGCGACCTGTCCGTCGATCTCTTCGGCAAAAAACTCCCGGCGCCGCTCCTGCTCGCGCCCATCGGCGTGGCGGAGATGGCGCATCCTGAAGCGGACCTCGCCGTCGCGCGCGCCGCGGCGGCCTGGGGCGTGCCGCACATCTTTTCCAACCAGGCCTCCGTGCCGATGGAGCAGTGCGCCGCGGCGATGGGCGCGGCCCCGCGCTGGTTCCAGCTCTACTGGAGCAAGTCCAACGAGGTCGTCGCGAGCTTCGTGCGGCGTGCCGAGGCCTGCGGGTGCGATGCCGTCGTGCTGACGCTCGACACCACGATGCTCGGCTGGCGACCGCGCGACCTCGACCTCGCCTACCTGCCGTTCCTCGCGGGCAAGGGCATCGCGCAATATACGAGCGATCCGGTGTTCATGCGCGAGGCGTTGGAGGCGGGTAAGGCGAGTCGTCCCGACGAGCCGTCCTCCGAACGCGGCTCACCGGGGACGCCTCGCCCTACCACCGATCCCAAGCCGCCGTTCAATCTCCAGACCATCGCGACCGCGCTCGCGCAGAAGGCGAATTTCCCCGGCGGGCTGGCGAGGAACCTCTCCTCGTCCGCGCCGCGCGCGGCGGTGCAGCGGTTCATCGCCACCTATTCGCGGCCCAACATCACGTGGGACGACCTGCAGTTCCTCCGCCGGCACACCCGGCTGCCCATCGTGCTCAAGGGCATCCTGCACGCGGCCGACGCCGCGCTCGCGCTGCAGCACGGCGTCGACGGGATCATCGTCTCCAATCACGGCGGCCGGCAGATCGACGGCGAGATCGGCGCGCTCGATGCCTTGCCCGGAGTTGTCGAGGCGGTCGGCGGAAAAATCCCCGTGCTCTTCGACAGCGGCATTCGCGGCGGTGCGGACGTCTTCAAGGCCCTCGCCCTCGGCGCGACGGCGGTCTGCCTCGGCCGGCCCTACGTCTACGGCCTGGCGGCGGCAGGCGAGCCGGGCGTGGGCGAAATCATCGGCAACGTGCTGGCCGAGTTCGACCTCACGATGGGACTCGCGGGCTGCCGCAACGTGGGCGAGATCGGGCGCGACTGTGTGGTGTAGCGCAGGCGTCCCGCCTGCGCTACCTCAAATCACCGGATACCGCGGCTCGGGCAGGGCGGCGATGCGGTCGAAGATGCGCTGCGAGGCGGCCTGGTAGCGCTCCTTGCCGGCCGCGGGATCGTCGTAGTCGGCGGCGGTGATCGGCCGGCCGAACACGACCGACACGGGCGTGCCGAACCGCGGCAGCTTGGCGCCCTTGCCGAAGGCTTGGTAGGAACCGAAGATGCGGCAGGGCACGACAGGCGCGCCGGTTTTGCAGGCCATCAGCCCGACACCGGCCTTGGGCTTTTGCAGGTGGCCGTCGGGCGAACGGGTGCCCTCGGGAAAGAGGACCACGCCGCGGTTTTCGTGCAGGGCCGCCAGCACGCGGCGGATGGCGGCGACGTCGCCGCTGTCGCGGTCGACCGGGATCGTTTCCACCTGATCAAGCCACCAGCCGAGCGGCTTGATGTTCCACAGGGTTTTGCGGGCGAAGAAGCGCATCTGCCGCGGCACTTGGCAGCCGGCGAACGGCGGATCGAGGTGGCTGGCGTGGTTGGCCGCGATGAGGAAGGGGCCGTCGGGCGGGATGTTCTCCGTGCCGGCGACCTCGCCGCGGAAGCACGCGGAGTGCGCGCAGGCCACCAGGTAATGGAAGAAGCCGTAGAACGGCGTCATCGCCAGATGGTCGGGAGTGCGCGGCATGGGGGGAGGGCGGCTCAGGCGCCGAACTTGGCGGCGATGTCCGTCGCCATCGTGTCCACGACTTGGTCGAGCGTGAGGAAGGTGCTGTCGATCGCCTTGGCGCCCTGCGCGCTCTGGTTGAGGCGCACGCTGTCGATGGTGTCGCGCTGGCCGATGACGTCCTGCCGGCCCTCGGCCGCGCGGCGCTTGGCGCGCTCGACGGGGTCGGCGAAGAGGAAAAAGCGGCAGTCGGCTGACGGGAATATTTTCGAGCCGATGTCGCGGCCCTCCATCACGAGGCCGCGGAAGCCGTGCAGTTTCGCCACGTCGGTCTGGCCGCGCTGGTAGCCGACGAGCACCTCGCGCACCTCGGGCACGGCGGCATAATGGGCGACGTGCTCGTTGACCGCGGCGCTGCGGATCTCGTCGCCGGCGGGCTGGCCGCCGATGAGCATGCGGGCCGAGCGGCCCTCGAGCCGCGTGTCGAGCTGCAGTTGCGGCAGCACGGCGCGCAGCGCCGGCAGGTCGGTGTGCGGCACGCCGCGGCGCAGCAGCTCACTCGCGATGTGGCGGTAGAAGGACCCGGTGTCGACGTGCAGCAGGTTGAACCGCTCCGCGAGGATGCGCGACGAGGACGACTTGCCCGAGGCGGCGCCGCCGTCGATGGCCACGATGATGAAAGGCGATGAGCCCATGCGGGCTCAATGTGAGGCAGCGCGCAGCCGGGCCAGCAAGTCAAAGAATGCCGGGAATGTCTTCGCGCAGCAGCCGGGATTGCGGATCGCCAGCCAGGGCCGGCCGTCGCCGTGCAGGTCGTGGCAACCGAGGATGCCGAAGCTCATGGCGAAGCGATGGTCGCCGTAAGTCTCGATCTCGACGCCGGGCGTGAGCGGGCGCGGGTGGATCTCGAGGGCGTCCTCCGTCTCGACCACGTGCTGCCCGAGCTTGCGCAGCTCCGCGGCGGCGCCGGCCACGCGGTCGGTTTCCTGCTTCCGGGTGTGGGCGATGCCGGCGATGCGTGTCGGTCCGGTGAGCAGCGGCGAAATCGCGGCGAGCGTCAGGAAGGTGTCGGAAAAACGCGCGAAGTCCTGCGTGACGCCGCGGCGGACCGACCTGCGTTCCCATCGCGCGACCAGGCCGCGCGGGTGGCCTGCGACGATCAGACCGCACTCCCGCAACACCTCGGCGAACCGGATGTCGCCCTGCAGGCTGCGCCCGGTCGGCGCGACGCCGTTGAGCAGCAGTTCGCCGCCGGCCACCAAGGGCAGGGCCAGCAGGTAACTGGCCGCGGAGGCGTCGGGCTCGATGGGAAAACAGTCTCGGTCGAGAGAGTAGGGGCGCGGCGCCTCGACGCGGAACCGGTCGGGCGACGGGCGCGCGACCGGGGGCTGGCCGAATTGCTCCATCAGCCGCGCGGTCAGCTCCACGAAGGGCAGGCGCAGCTCGCCCACCGTGCGCAACTCGACCGGCCCGGAGGCGAGGGGGGCGACCATCAGAAGGGCGGAGAGGAACTGGCTGCTCTCGCTCGCATCGATGTCGGCCGCGCCGCCGCGCAGGCCGCGGGCATGCACCTCGATGGGCAGGCGCCCCTCGATGCCGGGGCAGCGGATGTCGGCGCCGAGTGTGCGCAGGGCCTCGATCACGCCCCGCATCGGGCGTTCGCGCATGCGCGGCGTGCCGTCGAGGCGGTAGACCCCGCGCGGGGCGGCGGCGCAAAACGCGGTGAGGAAACGCGCGGCCGTGCCGGCCAGGCCCACGTGCAGCTCCGCCCGCTCGGCGCGGATGCCGTTTGCCGGGCCGCTGACGCGCAGGGTGCGCGCGCCGCTGTTCTCCCCGATGGTGAAGCCGAGCCGCCGCAGCGCCTCGACCATGATCAGGGAGTCCTCGCTGTAGAGCGCCTCGGTCAGCGTGACCGGCTGCGGGCAGAGCGCGGCGAGCAGGAGCGCGCGGTTGGTCAGGCTCTTCGAGCCGGGCGGGGCCACTTCGCCGCGCACGGGCCGCGTGAAGGGCTGGAGGAGAAGCCTGTCGGGCAGCGCGCTCATGCCGGCGGCGGGCGGAACTGGTCGCGGAAGGCGCGGCCGCGCTCGAGCAGCGCCTGCACCTCGAACCAGTCGCGGTTGGCCAGCGCGCGTTCGAGGCCGTGCAGCTCCTCCTGGTAGGCGCGCAGGGCGCGGAGGACTTCGTCGCGGTTCTGCTCGAGGATGGTGCGCCAGAGCTTCGGGTCGCTGCCGGCGATGCGGGTGGTGTCGCGCAGGCCGCCGCCGGCGAAGTTGCGCCAGCCGGGCTCGCGGCGCGCGAGGGCGGCGCAGAGCGTGGAGGCGAGCACCTGGGGCAGATGGCTGATGTGCGCCACGATCTCGTCGTGCGCGTCGGGCGCGACCGTGGCGACCTCGGCGTCGAGCGCGGCCCAGAAGGCGGCGATGCGCTCCGTCGCGCGCGGGTCGGTTTCCTCGAGCGGCGTCACGAAGACCGCGCGGCGGGCGAAGAGGTCGGGCCGCGCGTGTTCCCAGCCGGTCTTCTCCGAACCGGTCATGGGATGCGAGCCCACGAACGCGCCGCGGCCCCGCAGCGCGGCGGGCGCCAGCCGGCAGATCTCGCCCTTCACGCTGCCCACGTCGGTGACGAGCGCTTGGGGCGCGAGGGCGGGGGCGATGTCCGACACGAGCGGGACGATGCGGTCGACCGGCGAGCAGATCACCACGAGCTCGGCGCCCTCCGCGGCCGTTTGCGGCGTGTCGGCGACGGCGTCGCACCAGGCCTGTTCGCGCAGTGTGAGGCGCGTTTCGGGCCGGCGGGCCCAGAGGACGATGTGCTGCGCCGCGCGGTAATGCCGCGCCGCCTGCGCGACGGAGGCGCCGAGCAGGCCGGGGGCGAGAATGGCGAGGCGTTGGACCACGCTTCAACGGTGGCGCGCACCGCGGGCTTGTCCAGCCCCGTGGGCGTCCCGGATATTGCCATGACACGCAAAACCGTGTCTCGTCGGTCCGCGGGCCGCGCATGACTTTCGAGAAATTACCCGAGCCGTCCGTCCCGCCGCGCCGTCCGCGCGGCCGCCGGCTGCCCGCCCTGGCCTGGCTCGCGACCTTGGCCGCCGTGTTGGCCGTTGGCTGGAGATGGAGTGCCCCGCCGAAGATCGAAACGCCACGCCGGACGGCCACATCGCCGAGTCTGGCGGACGAAGACTTGGAGGGCCGCATCGTGGCGGCGTGGCAGGAGGGGCGTCGCTTGAAGACGGACGGACAAGGCGAAGCGGCCGCGGCGGAATTCGCGCGGGCGCTGGCGATCCAGCGGCGGTTGAATGTGCGCTTCCCCGCCAGCCGGTTCGTTTCGCTGGGCCGGCTCGCTGAGTTCGAGGCCGACCGGCAGATGGCGTTGGCGCTGGCGCCTCTCGCCCGTCTCGGAGAACTGGAACAGCAGCTCGATGGACACCTGCGCCGCCGCGAACTCCATCAAGCCCGGATGATCCTCGCCGAGTGTGTGCGCAGCCTGGGAGCGCTGCGCGGAAAATTCCCGCAGGCGCGCGGTGTGGCGGACGGACTCGCGGTGAAGATCGCCTTCCTCCAATCCCGCGCGGGCGAACTCGAAACCATCCAGGACCGGTGCTACGACCGGCTCGTCCCGCTGCCGGGCCGCGCACCGCCGGCGCTGATGCGTTCGGCGGTGACGCAGGAGGATTTCCAGCGGGTGATGGGCCTGAATCCCAGCGCGGAGCGGGCGGCGTCGCGCGGCGTGGACTCGCTCACGCACGCGGAGGCGGAGGAGTATTGCCGGCGGCTGGCTTGGGTGTTGGGATTTCCCGCGCGGCTGCCGGGCGCCGGCGAGCTGCGTTCGGCGCTGGCGGCGTCGCGGGCGGCGTTCGACGACGGCGAGGAATGGCTGCGGGCGGAAAGTCCGGGTCACGCGCTTGCGCCGATCTTCAGCTCGGACGGTTCGGAAAGCAGATTGGCGGCCCGTGGGTCGGGGTCGCCTGCGCGCGGATTCCGCGTCGTGGTCGAAACCGATCTCGCCCGTCCGCCCGGCTGAGCGGGACGTCAGAGGCCGCCCAGCTTTTTCAGACGCGCCGCCTCCGCGCTGCGCACGGGCGAGACGGAGAGCCGGCTGATCCGGACGAACTCCATCCCCTTCAGCGCGGCGTCGGCCTTGATCTCGGCGAGCGCGATGGGACGGCGCAGCGGCTTGACCGGCACGAGGTCGACCGCGACCCAGCCGTCCTCGTCGGCGGTGGGGTCGGGGTAGTGCGCGCGCTCGACCTTGGCCAGTCCGACCACCGCCTTCTGTTCGCCGCTGTGGTAGAAGAACACGAGGTCGCCCGCCGCCATGGCCTTGAGGTGATTGCGCGCGGCGTAGTTCCGCACGCCGGTCCACGCCGTCCGCCCGTCGCGGACGAAATCGTCCCACGGGAAGTCGCCGGGTTCCTGCTTCACGAGCCAGTATTGCGTTGTCATGGGAGGCCGGTCTGTGGTTCCTTGCCCGCATGGAGGAGCAAGATCCCGAGTTGATGAAGAAGGCGCGGCGGGCGCAATACATCCTCTACGGCGCCATGCTCTTTTTCCTCGTGCTGCCCTTCGTGCTGCTGTGGCTGATCCGGCGCGGCACGTTCGACTGATCCGCGTGAACAAGACCATCCTCGTCATCCGGCTCTGCTTCCTCGCGCTCTGCATCCTGGGCTCGTGGCTGCTCTGCTACACCATCCCCGAGTGGGACCGCTACCGCGCTGTCGCCATGACTGTCGGCACGCTCATCGGCGTGCTGGTGATCCTCGTCGACATGCTGCTGAAGGGCTTCTCGCTGCGCGGCCTGTCGGCCCTGACCTTCGGCCTCGCGATCGGCGCCCTGGTGGCGTGGCTGCTCGGCTCCTCGCCGCTGCTCAAGCGCGCGGACGAGCAGATGATCTACCTCACCCAGCTCGCGCTCTTCGTCATCTGCAGCTACCTCGGCGCCGTCATCGCGCTGCGCGGCAAGGACGAGTTCAACCTTGTCATCCCCTACGTGCGCTTCGTGCCGCACGAGGTCGACACGCCGCTGGTCGTGGTCGACACGAGCGCGCTGATCGACGGGCGCATCGCCCGCGTGTGCGAGACGCAGTTCCTCGGCGCGGCGCTCGTCATCCCGTCCTTCGTGCTCACCGAGCTGCGGGCCATCGCCGACTCGCCTGATCCGCTCAAGAAGGCCCGCGGCCGCCGCGGCCTGGACGTCCTCAACGAGCTCCGCCACATCAAGCACCTCGACATCCGCATCCACCAGAGCGACATCGCCCGCCGGCAGGACATCGAGGCGAAGCTGGTCTTCATCGCGCAGTCGATGCGCGCGAAACTCCTCACCACCGACCACAACCTCGCGAAGATGGCGCAGTTCCACGGCGTGCCGTGGCTCAACCTCCACGCGCTCGCCCAGGCGCTGCGCCCCGAGGTGGTGATCGGCGAGAGCCTCGAGATCGAGCTTTCCAAGCCCGGCAAGGACGACGGCCAGGCGGTCGGCTTCCTGCCCGACGGCTCGATGGTCGTGGTGAACAACGCCCGCGCCTTCGTCGGCAAGCGCGTTTCCGCGGAGATCACCGGCGTGCTCCCCACGGCGGGCGGCAAGATGATCTTCGCCAGCCTGCTGGGCGAATCCAGCGAGGGCTGAGGTTCAGGCCAGCCAGGCGTCGAGGTCGGCGCCGTTGGCGATCTCACGGTAGAGCTGGCACTCGGGATCGAGCAGCGAGGCGTAGCCCGGCTCGGCGAAGCGCCGGCAATGCAGCAAAACCTTGGCCCGCTGACCCGGACCGCGCACGAGGCGTCCGAGCGCCTGGTTCACCTTCTGCAGGCCGGGGATCTGGTAGACGCGCCGGAAGGCTCCCTCGCGGCCGAGCGCGTCGAGCGACGCCAGCCGCGCCTTCTGCACGGCGTTGACCTCGGGCAGGGCGGGGCCGACCACCATCGCGTGCGTCACGCGCCCGCCGAGCAGGTCGATGCTCTCCGCGAAGCTGCTGCCGAGCACGAGGAAGAGCGCATCGGCCAGGGCGAGGCTCTCCTCGACCCAGGCCGCCTGCGCAGCGAGGTCGGGAAGCTTCGGCTGCAGCGACACGCGCAGCACGGAGCCCTCGTTCTCCAGCGTGTGGAGCACGGCCTCGGCGTAGGCGTAGGAGGGAAAGAACACGGCCACGGCGCGGCCCGCCGCCGCCTGCAGCCGCTCGATGGTCTCCGCCGTCGTGCCGTAATGCGAGGCGCGCTCGCGCAGCGTGGTCGCCACGCGCAGGTCGGCCGCGGCGTCGTAGGCGCCGTGGCGCCACGGCGCGGGGGCCCGCACCGCGGCCCAGACCTGCGTGGTGCCGGTGACGAGGCCGCACGAGGCGGCGAACGGCTCGAACGGCGCCAGCGTGGCCGACATGAGCAGCGCGCCGCCGTAGCCGCGCAGATCCTCCCCGATGGCCTCGGCGGCGTCGAGGCACGTGAATTCCAACTCGCCCGGATGGCGCGACCAGAGCAGACGGCGCAGGCGGGTGTCGGCGAGGAAGTCGGCGAGCTGGGCGAATTGCCAGAGCGTCTCGCTGTGGTGCGGGCCCAGCGCGGCGTGATCGAGCGGCGTGGCGGCGGCGAGTTCGGCGAGCCGGCCGAGAGTGTCGCGCACATCGGCCTCGTGCCCGTCGTCCAGAATATCGCACGGGGCGACATGGCCGAGCACGCGGGCCCAGGCTTCGACCGCCAGCACGAGTGCCGCGGGCGCGCACTGGTGGTCCAGTTCCGCCAACAGCGCGGCGACATCGCTGAGCCGGGCGGTATGCGAATAGGCGTCGGCCACGCGCGAGGGCAGGTTGTGCGCCTCGTCAATCACGAGCAGCGTGCGCGCGGGATCGAAACCCGGCTGGTCGAGAAAGAGTCCGCGGTTCTCGGGGGCGAAGACGTAGTTGTAGTCGCCGATCCACACGTCATGGAAGGCAAGCGCGGTCCGCGTGATCTCGTAGGGGCAGATGCGGGCCTCGCGGCC
>PNKG01000021.1 GCA_013822585.1 Opitutus sp.
GTTGTAGACGCCGCAATGCGTGATGAGGGTGCGGAACTTGTCGGTGTGCCCCTGGAACCAGTTCATCATGTAGCCGCCGTAGCTCGCGCCGGCCGAGGCCATGCGCGTGGTGTCGATGAACGGCTGCTGCTCGCACCACGCGAGCGCGGCCATCAGGTCGGTGAATATCCTCCCGCCCCAGTCGCGCGAAATCTCGTCGGTGAACTTCTGGCCGAAACCGGTCGAGCCGCGCGGATTCGGCAGAGCGATGACGTAGCCCTGCGCGGCCCAGATCTGCGGGTTCCAGCGGTAGCCCCAGGCGTCGGACCAGGCACCCTGCGGGCCGCCGTGCACCCAGAAGACAAGGGGGTATTTTTTCTTCGCGTCGAAACCCGGCGGCTTGAGCAGCCACATCTGCACCGGGTCGCCGTTGGCGCCGGCCACCGTCACGGTCTCGAGCGCGGGCAGGTCGAGTTGGGCGACGAGGTCGGCGTTCGTTTTCGTGAGCGCGCGGGGCGTGACGACGTCGGCGAAACCCGCGAGATTCACCGCGTGCACCTCGGCCGGGGAGTTGGCCGAGTGGTGGTTGAAGACGAGCACGCCGCCGTCGGCCGTGATGCTGAGGTCGCCGCTGATGCCGCCGCCGTTGAGGCGGGTGGGCGTGCCGCCGGCGATCGGCAGCGTCCAGATCGGCTCGGCGCCGGCGTCCTGGGCGGTGAAGAACAGCTTCTTGCCGTCGGGCGCCCAGACGAAGGCCTCGACGGAGCGGTCCCAATTTTCCGAGAGCGCGCGGCGCAGGCCGGTGGCGAGGTCGAGCGTCATCAACCGCCAGCGGTCGCCCTCGTTGCCGGGCACGGCTTGCGCGCGGTAGGCGAGCGTCCTGCCGTCGGGCGAAAAGCGCGGACAGCCGTCGGCCGCGGGGCTCGTCGTGAGCTGGCGGCGCTCGAGCGTGGCGAGGTTCACCAGCCAGATGTCGTGATTGGTGCTCCAAGCCTGTTCGCGCGTGGGCAGCGTCGGCGCGGTGAAGGCAAGGAACTTGCCGTCGGGCGAAAACGCGTATTCGTCGCCGGCACTGAAAGTCGAGGAGGTGGGCACCGCATCGTTGTCGCCCGGGGTGACGTTGCGCGGCTCGCCGGCGACAAGTCCGTCAGGGCTGGCGGCGGCGGCGCCGTCCTTCACGCCGACGACGAAGACGTGCTGGCGCTTGCCGTCGACCCACGAATCCCAGTGGCGGTAGAGCAGCTGCGTGGCGACGCGGGCCTTGACCTTGCTCTTGTCGCGGCGGTCGGCCTCGGCTTTGTTTTTCGCGTCGGCCTCGGCGAAGGGCAGATGCGAGAACTCCGGGTGGAGCTCGGAGGTGAACGCGAGCTGGTCGCCCGTGGGCGACCACACGGGCGCGGTGGCGCCGGTCGAGAGGGAGGTGAGCTGGCGCGCTTCGCCGCCGCCGAGCGGCAGGAGCCAGATCTGGTAGTCGCCGCTGCGGTTCGACTCGAAGGCGAGCCACCTGCCGTCGGGCGACCAGCGGGCGTGGCGCTCGTTCTTCGGCGAGGACGTGAGCGGGCGCGCGGCGCCGCCGGCCGTGTCGACCAGCCAGAGGTCGCTCTGGGTGCGGTTCTCGTCGAACACGACCTCGGCCACCGTGTAGACGACGTGGCGGCCGTCGGGCGAGATCTGCGGGTCGGAGACGCGCTTGAATTTGAACAGGTCCTCGAGGGCGAGCGGGCGCCGGTCGGCGGCCTGGGAAGTCAGTGCGACGACCACGGACAACAGCGCCACAACAGAACGGAAGGCGGGGAATTTCAGCATCCCCGCAGTGAAGGCAATGCGGCCAATGAGTCCAGCCGAAGGGCGCGCGCTCTTCGCCGGGATCATGCAATAGGGGTGGGCGTCGGTGTCCCTACCGACGCCTTGTCGCCGCTGGGACAGCGGCGACCACCTGCCTGCCCAATAGTCCAGAAGCAAGCGGGCGCTGGTATAAACGGGGACGAAAAAAAGGCGGGGTCTGGAGACCCCGCCCTACAATGTCGTGCGGCGCGGATTACTGGCCGAGGCGCTTCCTGTATTTTTCGTGGAGCTCGGTGTGGCGGCTGCGGAGATCGATCCTGGCGCCGTCGATGTAGGCGAGCCGGACGTTGCTGGTGATTTCGAGGGCGTCGCCGTCGGTGACGATGAGGGTGGCGCGTTTGCCGACGTCGAGCGAGCCGAGCTCCTGCTCCACGCCGAGCAGTTCGGCGGCGGAGAGGGTGACGGACCGGAGCGCCTCCTCGCGCGTGAGGCCGAAGCCGGCGGCGAGCGCGGCCTCGTAGGGCAGGTTGCGCTCGTTGCCGGTCTCGCTCGCGCCGTCGTTGCCCATCGCGAGGCAGAACCGCACGCCGGCGTCGTGGAGTTTCGCCGGCACCGCGTAGGCGAGGTCGTAGGCCTCGTCGCGGCGCGGCGGGAGGTTGAAGGTGCCGGCGAGGATCACGGCGACGTTCTGGGCCTTGAGGCGGTCGGCGAGCATCCACGCGTCGCGCCCGCCGACGAGGGTGAAGGCGAGCTTCTCGTCGCGCGCCCAGTCGAGCGCGGCGTTGATCTGGTTGAGCGTGGCGGCGTGGACGAAGAGCCGCGTCTCGCCGCGCAGCACCGGCAGCAACGCCTCGAGGCGCAGGTCGGTGTCGGCGCGGCCGGCGGACTTGGCGCCGGCGTAGGCACGGGCGGCGGCGAAGGTGTCGCGGATGAGCTTGAGGCGCTCGTCGCGGGCGCGGCGGGCCTCCTCGACCGCGCGGGGATTGCGCGGGTCGCGGGTGATCTCCATCGCGGGCCAGTAGAGGTGCACGGCGGTGGCGGGGCGGAGCGTCATGTCCTCCCAAGTCCAGCCGTCGAGGCGGACGAGCGCGGAGGTGCCGGCGAAGATCGCGCCGCGGGCCGCGCCGCCGAAACCGCCGCCGGCAGCGGGCGCGGCGAGGGGGGTGACGTTGGCCGTGAGCACGCCGTTGAGCCGTGCGACGGGGATGAGGTCGCTGTCGGGGTTGATGGCGACCTGCGTGCGGGCGTTGGCGTTGATTTCGCCGAGTTCGCCGGTGTCGACGGTCGCGCGCACAGACTGGATTTCGGTGAGTCCGAGCTGGGAGTTGGCCGAGATGAAGCCGGGGTAGACGTGCCGGCCGGTCACATCGACGACTTCGGCGCCCTTCGGTGCGGCGAGCTTCGGGCCGATGGCGGCAATCTTGCCGTCGGCCATGAGCAGGTCGGTTTTCCCCAGCACGGCGCCGCTCACGGTGTGGACGGTGCCGCCGCGCAGGAGGACGGGGCTGGCGGGACGCTTGGCGGGCACGACGGTCGAGGTGGCGGCCGAGGCGGCCAGCGCGAGCGACGCTGCGACGAGGTGGAGCGCCTTGACTCCGAGGCGCTCGGTGCGCGTTGAGGTCAACGCGCTCCACCAGGAACTCAGATTGATGCGGTTCATTGGCGGATGCCTCCGATATGGGTGCTGCAATTGTGGACGTCCTCGCCGTTGTGGTAGATGGCGCGGTATTCGTTGGTCTCGTGCTGGAGCGCGTCCGCGAGGGCGCGGAGCGTGGGCGGCAAGGGCGGCGCTTCGCCTCCCTCGCCTTCCTCGCCCGGGGGGCGGCCGGCGGCGGCGAGCGCGCGCTGGCGGGCGGGCAGCGCCTTCTGCACGAGCGCGGCGCGCTCGGCGGCGGTGGCGGCGCGCATCTGGGCGTCCGCGACGCGGTCGAAGTAGCGGCGGCCGTCGATCCACGTCTGCTCGGGCTTGGCCGCGCTGGAGAGCGGCGGCGCGTCCCAGATGACGAAGTCCGCGTCCTTGCCCGGCTCGAGCGAACCGAGGCGCGCGTCGAGCCTGAGTTGTCTTGCCGGGTTGATGGTGACGAAGGCGAGCGCCTCCTCGGGCTTGAGGCCGCCGTATTTCACGGCCTTGGCGGCCTCGGTGTTGAGGCGGCGCGCCATCTCGGCGTTGTCGGAGTTGAACGACGTGACGACGCCCGCGCGGTGGAGCATGGCGCCGTTGTGGGGGATGGCGTCGATCACCTCCATCTTGTAGGCCCACCAGTCGGCGAAACTGGAGGCGCCGGCCCCGAGCTGGGCGATCTCGGGCGCAACCTTGTAGCCCTCGAGGATGTGCTGGAAGGTCGCGACGGGCAGCTTCAGCTCCTGCGCGAGGCGGATGAACATCAGCACCTCGTCCTGACGGTAGGAATGGATGTGCACGATGCGGTCGCCGCGCGCGATCTCGGCGGCGGCTTCGAGGCGGAGGTCGCGGCGCGGGGGCAGCGGCGCGCGGCCGGCCTTGAACTCGGCCCAGGCGTGCTCGTAGTCCGCGGCGCGCTTGAAGGTATCGAGGATGGTCTCGCGCACGCCCATGCGGGAAGCGGGGTAGCGTGTGCGCTGGGCGGAGCCGTTGGCGCGGGTGGGATTCTCGCCGAGGGCGAATTTCACGCCGGGCTTCGCGCCGGCGACCAGCAGGTCGTCAGCCCCCTGGCCCCAGCGGAGCTTGATCACGGCGTTCTGCCCGCCGATGGCGTTGGCGGAGCCGTGCAGGAGGTTGGAGGCGGTGACGCCGCCGGCGAGCTGGCGGTAGATGTCGATGTCGGTCGGGTCGAGCGCATCGGCCACGCGGACCTCGGCGGTGACGGAGCTGCCGCCCTCGTTGACGCCGCGCGAGATGGCGATGTGCGAATGGCAGTCGATCAGCCCGGCCGTGACGTGCCGCCCGGTGGCGTCGATCACAGTGGCGCCGGCGGGGGCGGTGAGATTGGGGCCGACCTGCGCGATCCTGCCGGCGTGCACGAGCAGATCGGCGTTGGCCAGCACGCCGGCCGCGGCGCTGGTCCAGATCGTGGCGTTCTTCACCAACAGCCACTCGGGTTGCGCGGGCAAGCCGGCGCGGCCGAATGCGCCGGCGGGATACAGGCCGGTGCTCGCGATGAGCTTCTTCGCGTCGTCGGCTATCTCGGCCGGATGGCCGCGCGGCTCGTCCGCCGGCGCGGGGCCGGTGCGCCTGGCGGTCCAGCGGAGCGCGGTGCCGTCGGGCAGCTCGCCCGTGCCGGCCAGTTCCGCGCCGGCGGCGCGGCCGTTGAGGCGCACGGTGCCGGCGGCGGCGCCGAAGAGTTCGGCGGGCGCGAGCAGCACCACGCCGTCCTTCTGCGCGAAGGCGGGCACGTCCTTGCCGCCCGCCTTGGCGCGGACGCGGTTCGGGCGCGCGCCGCGGATGACGATTTCCTGCGGACCGGCGGCGCCGGCGAACGACAGCGCCCAAACGCCGCGCGCGTCGAAGCGGTTCCAGGCGTCCAGCTCGAACGCGTCGCCGTCGACGAACACGAGCTCGATCTCGGCGTCGTCGGCGGTGAAGAGGTCGCCGCGGGCGACGACGACGTTGGCGGCCTTGCCGCGTTCGAGGGTGCCGTGCGTGGCGGCGACGCCGAAAAGCCCGGCGGGCGTGGTGGTGAGCGCGGCGAGGGCCTGGTCGGCGGCGAGGCCGGCCTTCACGGCGGCGCGCACGCGCGGCCAGAATTCGGATTCGCGGCGCAGCTCGGCGGCGGTGAGCGCCACGGGCACGCCCGCGGCGGCGAGGCGGCCGGCGTTGGCGGGCGCGAGCTCCCAGTGCTGCAGCTGGTCGAGCGAGACGTCGGCGGCCTTCTCGGGTGTCTCGATCTCGGGCGCCTCGGGGAAATTGAGCGGGAGCACGACCGGCGTCCTCGCCTGCGCCAGCGCGGGGAGCACGCGGTATTCCGTGCCGTTGCCGCGCAGGGCGAGGCGGAGATTGAACTCGCGCGCGACCGTCTGCGCGCGACCGACATCGAGTTCGTCCTGCGTCTCAAGCAGCAGCAGCTGCCCGCCGTGCACGACCGGAGCGAGCGCCGCGAGGGCCTCGTTGGACTCGGGTCGCTCCGCGCCGGCGCCCGCGTGCCGCGCGTAGGCGGCCTGCACGCTTTGCTGCCACTGCCCATCGAGGAGGGCCTGGCGCAGCAGCGCCACCGAGCCCATCAGCGAGGTCGGGTAACGGACCTCGCCGCCCCCGAAGAACGAGGAGAACTCGAAGGCCGCCGCCTGCGCGACGCCGGCGCGGACGAGGCTGGCACTGAACGGCGCGCCGCTCAATGCGACGAGCGCGCTCTGGCCGCGGAGGATGCCGCGCGCGGGCACGACGTGGGCCACGGTGAAACCGAGGCCGCGGAGGCGCTCGGCCGCCTTGGCGTCGGCCACGAGGGCGCTGCCCGCGGAGCGGTCGGGCGTGAGGCGCGGGTTCCAGGCGCGGGCGCCGCCCGGCTCCGCCGCCGGTGCGGCGACAGCGAGGCCGGGGACGACCGGGCGTCCGGGCGCGACGGGTTTCCACGGCTCGGGGAGAAAAGCGTGCGAGTAGCTCTCGA
Organism: Opitutus sp.; assembly: GCA_013822585.1. Lineage (GTDB taxonomy): Bacteria > Verrucomicrobiota > Verrucomicrobiia > Opitutales > Opitutaceae > Didemnitutus. The sequence continues at coordinate 6,345 of PNKG01000021.1, forward strand.
TGAAACCCGGATAGACCGTCGCGCCGGCAACGTCCCACACGCGGGCGTCGGCCGGCACGGCGACCTCGGCGCCGACGGCGGCAACGACGCCGTCGCGCACCACGAGCGTGCCTTTCTCGATGACTCGGCCGGGCGCCACGACGAGGCGGGCGCCGACCAGGGCGTGGGTGCGCGGACTGGCGTCGCGCAAGCCCTCCAGGGGAGTGCTGCTCGTCCGCGGCGCCGCGAACGCGGGCGGGATCAGCAGCAGGGAGCCAATCAGCCTGGCGCCTCGGCGCACGGCACGGATCAAACGCGTCTGCTTCATGGGGGTAAGGGAGCGGGCAAGTTGGAGAGACCCCGCCGCCGGCTCAACGCGCAATTTTCTCCGCCGGTCGCGGATTGCGCAGCGGGACGGACCGGCCGTAACCTTGGCGAAGGCTGGCCGAGCCCTCTTCTCCCTTATGCCCTCGATCCTCTACACCGTCCGCGCCTCGTGTCCCAATCTCCACGTCCGCGGCCGTTTCCTTTCCTGGCTGAGTCCCAACCACGTCGCCGAGGTGATGAAGGGCGGCGCAACCTCCGTGCGCATCGTGCTGCCGGACCGCGAAAACGACGCCGCGCCCGCCGTGGTGGAGACGCACTACGTCTTCCCGTCGCGCAAGGCCTTCGACACCTACCTGCGCGACCATGCGCCGGCGCTGCGGGCGGACGGGCTCAGGCATTTCCCGCCCGAGAGCGGCGTCACCTACGCCCGGCAGGTGGCGGAGATCGCCACCGAACTCGGCGGGTGAACGGCAGCCGACTGTATCGCCGGGACCGGCGTGACACTGACCCGGCGGGGCGAACTCCCCGCTTGCGCGCGGCCCGCCGCCGGCAAGGCTCGGCCGATGCGTCTATCCCCGCTCCTCGCCGCGGCGGCCCTGTTCGCCGCCGCGCTCCCCGCCCAGGACTCCCGCGCCGAGGCCGACGCCCAGATGCTGCGCCGCATCTACGACACCGCGTTGGACGGCAGCCCCGCCTACGGGCAACTGCGCGAGCTGACGGAGCAATACCCCGGACGCCTCGCCGGTTCCGCCGCCCTCGCCGGCGCGGTGCAGTGGAGCGAGCAATTGTTGCGGCAGATCGGCTGCGACCGCACCGAGCTGCAACCCGTGATGGTCCCGCATTGGGAACGCGGCGCGCCGGAGCGGGTCGAGTTCGCCTCCGGCGGCGCGCGCACGCCGCTCTCCGCCCTCGCCCTCGGCGGCTCCGTGCCCACCGCCCCGGCCGGGCTCACCGCGCCGGTGGTCGAGGTCACCTCGGTCGAGGCCGTGAAGGACGCCGGCGTGCAGGGCAAGATCGTGTTTTTCAACGGGCCGATGAACCCGCGTTACGTCGTGCCCGGCCAGGCCTACGGCGAGGCGGGCCGGCAGCGCGGCCAGGGCCCGGCCGAGGCGGCGAAACACGGTGCCGTCGGCGCACTCGTGCGCTCGCTCACCCATGCGCTCGACGACCTCCCGCACACCGGCAGCACCACCTACCTGCCCGACGTGCCGCGCATCCCGGCCGCCGCCCTCAGCACCGTCGCCGCCGAGAAACTCAGCGCCGCCCTCCGGGCCGACCCGGCCCTGCAGGTGACCATGCAGATCAACTCCCGCTGGCTCGCCGACGCCCCCTCGGCCAACGTCATCGGCGAGATCCGCGGCTCCGAATCCCCCGAAAAGGTCATCCTCGTCGGCGGCCACCTCGATTCGTGGGACGTCTCCCCCGGCGCACACGACGACGGCACGGGCTGCATCCAGTCCATCGAGGTCCTGCGCATCCTCAAGGCGCTCGGCTACCGGCCGCGCCACACGATCCGCTGCGTGCTCTTCACCAACGAGGAGAACGGCCTGCGCGGCGCGACCGAATACGCCCGCGTCGCCGGCGAGAAGAAGGAGAACCACCTCCTCGCGCTCGAGACCGACGGCGGCGGGTTCGCCGCGCGCGGCTTCAACATCGGCAACGCCGCCGGCGACGCCCACCTGAAGGCCGCGCGCTTCAAGCCGCTGTTCGAACCCTACGGCGTCCTGATCTTCCAGGCCGGACGCGGCGGCGCCGACGTCGGCCCGCTCATGGCCAAGGGCAACACCGTCGCCGGCCTCATCCCCGAGGCGCAGCGCTACTTCGACATCCACCACACCCGCGCGGACACGCTCGACAAGGTGAACCAGCGCGAGCTCGAACTCGGCGCCGCCACCATGGCCGCCCTCGTTTACCTCGTCGACCAGCACGGGCTGTGAACTTGTTCAAGGGTAGGGCGGGACCGCTGGGCCCGCCGCAACCCACCGCAGGCGGCGCGCCACGGCCCGCCCAAACCAGTTGGCCACAAAAAACCCAAAACACCGGTCCGCCGCCGAAACTCCCCCCGCGCCCATAGGCGCGCGGTGAATGCCTGCGCAGGACGAACTCTTTTCGTGCACTTCGTGGCCAACTCCCCCAACCACCTCCCTTTCGTGAGTTTCGTGGTGAACCATTCCTGACCACACGATGACCCACAACCACTCATCGTCACTGATGCACCCCTGATGTCCGCTCACGTTTCATTCGTGTCCATTGGTGTCCATTCGTGGTTCCTCCGGCCCCTCTGCCTTTAGTCCGATGAACGCCCTCCTCCGCGACCCGCGCGCCCAGCGCCTCATCGCCGCCAACCTCGCCTCGTCCGTCGGCTCGGGCGTGACGATCATCGCGGTGCCTTGGCTGCTGGTGAACCGCCCCGGCGGCTCGCAGCTCTACGGCTGGGCCACGGCGCTGACGACGCTGGCGATCTTCCTCTTCGCCCCCTACTACGGCGCCTGGGTCGACCGGCATTCACGCAAGACCATGCTGCTGCTCGGCGAGGTGTTCGGCGCCACGGCCACGCTCACCTTGGCGTTGACCGGCCTCGTCCGCGGCGAATACGCCACCTGGCAACTGGTCACGGTGTATTTCTGCGGCATGTTCTACTACACGCTGCACTTCCCGGCGAAGTTCGCCTTCGTGCAGCAGATCTTCGCGCGCGAGCACTACCAGTCGCTCACCAGCACGATGGAGATCCAGGGACAGACCGCGGCGATGCTCGCCGGCGGCCTCGCCAGCCTGCTGATCGACCACGTCAGCCTCACCACGATCCTGCTGATCGACGCCTCGACCTACTTCGTGAGCTTTGCCCTGCAATCGGGCATCCCCTACGCGCCGACGCACCGGACCGAGGAGAGCCGGGCGGCCGCCCCGGGCGCCTGGCAGGCGGTGGGCGAGGCCTGGGCGTGGCTGCGGGAGCGGCCGGCGCTGTCGACCTTCCTGCTCTGCTCCTTCGTGCCGTTCCTCTGCATCATGGTCGGCAACTACCTCTACCCGATCTACGTGTCGCACACGCTGCACGCCAGCCCGGCGGTCTACGGGCGCGGGGAGATGGTGTTCGCCGCCGGCGCGATCGCGGCAGGCCTGCTCGTGCCGCAGCTGACCGCGCGCCACAGCCATGCCCGCACGACGGTCGCCCTCGCGGTCGTCTTCACCCTCGGGCTGGCGCTGATCTTCACCTGGCCGCGCATCGGGCCGTTCTACGCCGCGATGCTGCTCCAGGGCCTGGGCAACGCCGGCGTGCGCGTCGCCCGCAACGTCATCGTCCTCGAAACGGTGCCCAACGCCCTCATGGGCCGCGTGCACGTGTTCTTCCTCGTCTTCGAGCGCTCGCTGCGGACGCTGCTCATCCTCCTCATGACCGCGCTGGTGGACGCGCGCGGCGCGCCGTTCTGCTTCGGGCTGCTGCTGCTGGTGAACCTCGCCGCCTTCGCCGGCCTCTGGCGCACGCGCGCCGCCGCCGAGCCGGCGCCGGCCGCGCCGGCGCATTGAGCGCGTTTGCCTCGGCCGGGCAAACCCCCACACTCCGGGGCGTGAACCCGCCCCCGCGCTTCAACGTCCTCGGCACCGGCGTGCACGCGCTCTCGCTGGAACAGGCGGCGGCCGACCTCGCGGCCCGGCGCGGCGAACGGCGGCGCGGTTACGTCTGCTGCGCGACGGCCTACAACGTGAACCTCGCCCGGGGCGACGCCGCGCTGCGCGCCGCCTACAACCGCTCGCTCTTCACCACACCCGACGGCATGCCGCTCGTCTGGCTCGGCCGCGCGCAGGGCCACACGGACATCACCCGCGTCTACGGGCCGGACCTGATGCTCGCCGTGTGCGACCGGGGCCGCGCCGCCGGCCTGCGGCATTTTTTCTTCGGCGGACTGCCCGGCGTGGCCGAGAAACTCCGCGCCGCGCTCACCGCCCGCCTGCCCGGGCTGGAGATTGCCGGCACCTTCGTCCCGCCCTTCCGCGAGCTCACGCCCGGGGAGTTCGCCCGGCTGCAACGCCAGATCGCCGAATCGCGCGCCGACATCGTTTGGGTCGGTCTGGGCACGCCGAAGCAGGAGAAATTCATGGCCGGGGCTTGGGAGCAGCTCGACGCCTCCGCGCTGATCGGCGTCGGCGCGGCCTTCGACTTTCTCTCCGGCCGCGTGCCGCAGGCGCCGCGCTGGATGCAGCGGAGCGGGCTCGAATGGCTGCACCGCCTCGCCACCGAGCCCGGCCGTCTCTGGCCGCGCTATCTCGTGCACAACCCGATGTTCGTGGTGCGGACACTCGCGCAAACGACCGGGCTGCGGAAATACCCGTTGGATTAAACCCGGATTCCGGGATTGTCTGAAGTGCGGGAGGGGCTTTACGCCCCGACTCCGGCAATCCATCACGCGCACGCGAAAGCCGCGGCATAAAGCCGCCCCCACATTCGAGGCAGCCCTTTCGAATCACGGAATCCGGATTAAAACAGGTCCCCCTGCTGCATCGCGCCGCGACGGCCGGGGTCGAGCGTGCTCATCTGCAGCAGCCACGGCAGCGTCGCGGAGGAAAATTCCGGCCGGCGCAGCAGTGCGAGCAGGAGCAGCGCCCCGGCCAGCGCGTCGTAGAGCGCCGCGTGGTAGCGGCGGCGCGGCTCCGGGCAATGCGCGGCGGCGCGCGCATCGAGTTCGCCCTGCAGGCCCAGCGCGGCGACGAGCCGCCCGAGCTTGGCCTCGGGGAACTCCGGGTGGAACTGCGGCAGCAGCCGGCCCGTGTCGATCCACGGGCCCCACTCGTTGGTCGTGCGGCCGGGGTGCGAGAAATCCGCCGACTGCCGCGCATAGGCCCACGCCCCCTTGAGCAAGTGGTTCTCCGCCGCGGCGAAATGCGCCGCGAAGGGCCCGCCTGCGCGCAGCCCGGCGAAGTAATCCCACTCCGCCGCGAAGGGCGCGGCGTCCGCCACCGCCGCGGCGTCGAGCCCGTGCACCGCGGTGTCCTCGGCCGGGATCCGGCCGGCGGCGGCGCAGAGGCGCGTGCGCGTCGCCGCGACGCCGCCCCCGCGCAGCGTCACCACGCCGAACTCGAGGATGCCGGACGCGCGGTTGCCCTCGAAATCGATGAAGTGGATCGGCGTGTCGGCCCAAGACATGGCTCACCACGAAACACACGGAACACACGAAATCACGGCTATTCTGGAGCGGCTATTTTTCGTGTGTTTAGTGTGTTTCGTGGTTTGAACGGTCCGATGAATTTGGACGCCGAACGCGCCTTCCTCACCGACCTCGCCCAGGCCAGCGGCGACTTCATCCGGCCGCTGTTCGGCCGTCACGATGTCGCCGTCGAGTTGAAGGGCGACCTCACGCCCGTCACCGCGGCCGACCGCGGCGCGGAGGAGCTCCTGCGCCGGATGATCCGGGCGCGCTTCCCCGCGCACGGCATCCTCGGCGAGGAGTTCGGCCCGGAGCGCACCGACGCGGAGCTCGTGTGGGTGCTCGACCCGGTGGACGGCACCAAGTCTTTCGTCACCGGCGTGCCGCTCTTCGGCACTCTCATCGCCCTGCTCCACCGCGGCCAGCCGGTGCTGGGCTGCATCCACCAGCCCGTCCTCGGCCAACTGATGATCGGTGACGGCGCCTCGACTACCCTCAACGGCGCGCCCGTGCGCTGCCGGCCGACGCGCACGCTGGCCGAGTCCACGCTGCTGACCTGCGACTGGGTGAATCCGTCGGTCCACCAGGACGGCACCGCCTTCGACCGGCTGGCGCGGAGCGCGAAACTCGCCCGCACCTGGGGCGATTGCTACGGCTACCTGCTGCTGGCCAGCGGCTGGGCCGACGTGGTGGTGGACCCGGTCATGAACCCGTGGGACATCGCCGCGCTCGTGCCCGTGGTGCGCGGCGCGGGCGGCGTCATCACCGACTGGCAGGGCGGCGCGCCCTACCCCGCCACCTCCACCGTCGCCGCCGCCACGCCCGAGCTGCACGCCGCGGCGCTGGAAGCCCTGCGCCCCGTGGCCCAAACTCCGTAATACGGAGTTTGGCTCTGCAACGCCCACCACGCTATCGAAGATACTCCGGGCGACGGCTTCTATCCTACCGGGTCGCCATCGCCACGAACGGCAAAGGGCCGGCTTTCCTGCTGCGTAACTCCGTAATACGGAGTTTGAGAACGCCCCTGCTCTCGCCGCGCCTGTGCTGTCGCGCGGTCAGCGCGTCTTCCCCGCCGCCTGCGGCGACCACTCGGCCGTGATGCGCGAGGTGAAGCCGCCGCGGGCCTTCCAGTCGGCCACGATGGTGAGCGCGCGCGGCCGGAGCACCCGGCCGAGGTCGTCGCAGATCCGGTTGGTCGCGGCCTCGAAGAAGATGCCCTCATTGCGGTAGGCGTGGAAGTAGAGCTTGAGCGACTTCAACTCGATGCACTTCCGGTCGGCCACGTAGCGCACGGTGATGTCGGCGAAGTCGGGGTGGCCGGTCATCGGACACAGGGAGGTGAACTCGTGGTGCGTGTGCTCGATGAGGAAATCGCGGTGCGGGGCGGGATTCGGGAAAGTCTCGAGGATCTTCGGGTCGGCCATGGGGGAAGAAAGGCGGAAGGACCGGAAATCTGAAAGGCTGAAAATCGAGCGGCCGGCCGCACGCCCGCTCCGCGGACTCCGCAGCGGCGGTCCATGACCGCCGAGTTGGCGCCTCCCTGTGACGCGGGTTCCGCCCTTCGGCCTTTCAGTCCTTCGGCCCTTCTCCCTGAAACGCCGGCAGGGTGCCGTCGAGCACCTCCTGCATGCGCGCGACGGCCGCGGCCTCGCCGTCGAGCGCGGGCGTCTGCACGACGACGTAGGCCCAGCGGTGCGTCGAGCGGTGCCGCAGGCGGTCGGCGGTGGAGTAAAGCATGCGCTCCCAGTGCGTCGCCACGATGCGGTCGGCACCGATGAACCAGTAGGCCAGCAGCGCGGGCACCATGACCTTTTCCCCGCGGGGCATCGTCACCTCGCGCTCGAGGCGCAGGAGCGTGACGGGGAAACGCGCGCCGCCGGGCCGGGCGAACTCGCGCGGCTCCGCCCCGCGGATGGTCCAACCCTGGCCGACGAGGCACACCTCCGGCCGGTGGATCGAGGTGCGGTCGCGTCCGCTCAACACGATCGAGACGAAGACCTGCTCGTGGCGGTCGCGGAGCGAGACGTAGTTCTTGCGCGAGAAACCGGTGTCCGCAGGCAACACCTCGCGCTCGACCGGGGTGACGGGCGAGGACTGCCCCGCCCAGTCCAGCCCGAGGAAGTCGGGCAGCGGGGCGGGATCGACGCCGTTGGCCGCGAGCTTCACGCCCGTGCGCGGGCTGACCTGCGCGGCGTCGAGCCGGGTCGTCGCCCACGCGACCGCGACCGCGGCGACCACGACCGCCGCCGTGACAAGCGAGGCCGTCTTGTAACCTATTAGGTTACATCCTCCGATGGGCGGCGCCGGCGCCGCCCGGCCGTCCGCACCAACGGCGGGCCGCCATTTCTCGAGGAGCCAGATCGTCGCCTGCACCAGCCCGAGCACGATGACGAAGATGAGGAAGCCGAACCACTCGTGCACGATGGTGCCGGCGCGCTGCCCCTGCCACTCGGCCGCGACGATGATGGCGAAGATGCGCACGACGTTGCCGACGAAGGCGTAGGGGAAGACGAGCAGGCCGATGAGCACACGGGCCCAAGCCGCGCGGAAGCCGAGGTAACCGAGCAGCACGGTGAGCGCGGCCAGCGCCATCAGCGAGCGCACCCCCGAGCAGGCCGCGGCGACGTCGTAGGAGTAGCTGCCGTCGGGCGAGAGCAGCTGGGTGCCGTTGCGGATGACATCGATGCCGATCAGGCGCGCGATCTGGTAGGCGGTGTCGGTCACCCCCACGCGCAGGAAGAAGCCCGCGGTGTCGAGCACATTGAGCGGGATGGCGAAGACCATGAACCCCAGCGGGAACGCCGCCGCCCGTCCCCACCGCCGACCGCCGCCCAGCGCGAGCACGCCCCAGGTGAAGAGCAGGAAGCCGACGATCGAGAGGCGTGTCTGCTGCACCGCGTAGCCGAGCAGGTGCAGGGCGAGCCCGCCTAGGAGCGCGCAGAGCGGAGCGCGAAACTCCACCGCTGATCGCTGACCGCTGATCGCTGATGGCTGCCGCAGGTTCCGCCACAGCAGCCACCCGCTCACCGCGAGCATGAGCCAGCCATGTTCGCCCTCCGAACTGGGATTTACCCACTGAAAACCCCACCAATAAAAGAGCGACGAACTGTCGATGTAGCCGCGCGTGCTGTTGCCGAAGAACTGGAACACCGCCGCGCCGGCCAGCGCGCATAGTCCCGCGGCGGCGAGCCAGTGACGGCGGATACTCGGTTCCACGACTGCGGGGCTTGCCATGACCACCACAAAAACAGGATAACGCGTCCATGCAAAGCAACTCGACGCAGCCAGGGCGCACTCGCGCACAGCTGCTAGTCGTCGAGTTGTGGGGTATCGGAGACCTCGCGCTGGCCATGCCTTTTCTTCGTGTCGCATCGCAGCATGCCCGGGTGACTCTTCTGGCCAAGCCGCACGCCGAACCGCTGCTGCGCCGCTTCTGCCCCGAGGTCGAGTTACTGCCGTTCACCGCCCCGTGGACTGCCTTCCGCCACAAATACGACCTGCCCAGCTGGCCCTGGCCGGAATTCGCCGCGCTGATCGGCGGCCTGCGCTCGCGGCGCTTCGCCGCAGCGGTGTCGGCCCGGCACGATCCGCGCGATCACGCGCTGCTGGCCCTCTCCGGCGCGGGGCTGCGCGCGGGTTTCGCGCGGCTCGGCTCGGGCGCGCTGCTCACCGACGCGCTGCCCGCGCCGCCGCGCCCGCACCGCGCCGCGCACTGGCAGGCGCTCGCCACGCATTTCGGCTGGGAAATCCCGGCGCCGGCCACCGGGCGGTGCGCGGGACGGCACGTCGTCATCCACACCGGCGCCGGCCGGCTGGTGCGCGCGTGGCCGCGCGATCGGTTCGAGGCCGTCGCCGAGCGGTTGCGCGGGGCGGGCTGGCGGGTGACGCTGCTCGACGACTCGCTCCGCGACCTCGACGCGCTGCTCGACACGCTGGCCGGCGCGGACCGTTTCATCGGCAACGACTCCGGCCCGGGCCACCTCGCCGCCCTGCTCGGCGTGCCGACCTTCACCGTCTTCGGCCCGCAGCTGCCGGAGCTGTTCGCCCCGCAACATCCGCAGGCCGCGTGGATCGATGGCGCGCCCTGCGCGTTCAAGCCCTGTTTCGATTCCTGCCGCTTCGGCAGTCCGCACTGCATCCGCGAGCTCGGCGTCGAGACCGTGTGGCCGCGGATCGCCCGGTGGCTCAGCGCCTGATCGCCGCAGCGTAAACAGCCGCCGTTTCCCGCGCGCAACGCTCCCAGGAAAACCGGCTCCCGCGCTCCGTGCCGGCCGCCTTGAGCTGATCCCGCCAATCCGAGTCCACGAGGAGGCGCCGCATCGCGCGCCCAAAATCGCCCGGATTCAATTCCGTGTAGGCCACTGCATCGCCGCCGACCTCAGGCAAGCTCGCCACCGGACCGCACAGCACCGGGCAACCCAGCTGCATCGCCTCCACGAGAGGCAGGCCGAAGCCCTCGTAGCAGCTCGGGAACAGCAACCCGCGCGCGCGCCGATACAGGCCATGCAAGCAAGCGTCGTCCACCGGTCCGAGAAAGCGCCATCCGGGTGGCGGCGCCCCCTCGTGCGCCACGCCTTCCCAGCGCGCCCCGACAATGAGCAGCGGCGGCAATGGGGCGGTCGCCGACAGATAGATTTCGCGGAGCAGCGCGAGATTCTTGCCCGGCTCAAGCGAGCCAACGAAAAGGAAGAAGTCCTCCAGGACATCCATCGGCGGCACCCTCTCCGGCACCCCCGCCAGCAAGCCCCCGTGAGGGATCACTTCGACTCGTGCGGCGGACAGTCCCAGCTCGCGCATCGCCTCGTCGGCCGTGAAACGGCTGACGCAGATGACCCGATCGGCTTCCGTGACGCGACGCAGGCGACGCAAGTCGGCGCGACGCTGCCAAGGACGGAACCGCTCCGGGTGGCGAAGCACCGCGAGATCGTGCAAGGTGACGACATGCCGCGCGGCCGGCACGAAGGGAATCAAAGGCAGGGCCGTGTGGTGCAGCACCTCCACCCCGCGGAGCCGGCGCGGCGCCACCCATTTCGCCCAGCCCCACTCGCGGGCGAGGGTGCGCAGGGCACGCGCGGGCTGGGCGTAGCCGAGATTCTCCACCTCCCACGCCAGCGGGACCACCTCGAGATCCGCTCCCGCTGCAGCCAGCCCCTGCCGCAACCCGCGCACATAGCGCGCGACACCGCCGCGGCCAGTGTAGATCGGATGGGTATCGAGCGCGATCTTCATGTCCGTCGCGCCTCGTTCCATCGATGTCTGAAATGGTCGTTGCCGGGCAATCCAGCCGGACCGCGCCGCCAGCCCCACCAGACGGCGCACCAGGCATCGCGCCAAGTAGGCCAACCCCATCCTCTCACCTTGAAGAGGCGTAGAAAATGTCCCGGCAAGTGGCGCCAGATTCTCCGACCGTGCGGCAGACGCGTGGCCACATAGACCAGATTCTGCAGATTCAGGCAGTGGATGAAGTAGGCCTCAGGCCCCTGCTTGTCCGATGGCGGGAAATGCCGGCCGACCGCCGCGGGCACCAGCCAGCCGGGAAATCGCGCCGTGATGCGCAACGCATACTCGATGTCGTCTGAAGAATAGCCGAAATCCGTCCGCGGCAAACCGACCGTCTCCACGACCCTCCGGCTCAGAAGCATGATGCCCCACGGAGCCCACACGAACCGCGCCGGTCCGGCACCACACCGCGCACGGAATGCCTCCGGCGTGATCCCCGGCTCACGAATCACCCGCCAGCGGACGCGGTCCAGGGGCCCCGGGAACCATCGCAGCAGTCCGGCGGCGTCCTCGATCAAGGGCACCGCCACCCCGTCCTGCCCTCGCAGCTGTGCCGCCAAAGCGGACATGGCCCCGGCCGTCATGATGGCGTCGTCATCCAGCAACAGGAAATGCGTCGCCGCTGGCTCCTGCAAAGCGCGGGCCAAGCCCACCGCATGCCCGGCCCCGTGCCCGCGATTGGCCGCTTGCGGGAGGTAGGCGAGCAGCAACGGGCACTCGCGCGCGACCGTGGCAGTCGCGAGGTCGCTGGCGTTATCGACCACCACCACGCCCATGACTCCCGCAGCACCGTGCTGTTCGATGGACCGCAGCAAACGCGCCAGCACCTGCGGCCGACGATAAGTCGTGACCACCGCGATGGACCGGCATGCGCCTGTTTGCATGCCTCCAGTTGAGGGCACCGGAGCGCACCCCGCAAGCAGGTGATTCCGGGCCGGGGGACCCCGGATACGTGGCATTGCCAGCCGAGAACAAACCAAGCCAATGTGCTCCGATGCCCGCGCGCCCATCCAACCGTCTGCACTCCCGCGACTGGCTGCCGATCGGCCTGGGGCAGCTGGTCGCGTTCACGAGCGGCTTGGTGGGAGTGCATCTCACGACCCGCTGGGTCCGCCCTGAGGACGCCGGCACCTACGGCCTGTTTCTCTCATTGGTGCCGCTCGGGGCGATGCTGACGCACGCCGGCTTGATCAAACATTTCTCGCGCCATTGGGCGGGAGCGAGCGACCGGCGCGCCTACGTCCGCGAGTGGCTGCAAGCGGCCATCCCGCCGACCGGCGTGCTACTGGGCGCGATCGCGCTCACCGCCGCGCTCGGACTTCTCCAGCCGCGCACCGGCTGGGCCGCAGCAGCACTTTTCGCCGCCGCCATGACAGGCGCTCTAGCCCTTGCGTTCCAACTGGGAGTGCAAAGCACGGCACGGTTCTGGACGGACTGCGGGCTCACGACTTTCGGGTCTGCCACGCGCACGTTCCTGCCGCTGCTGGCCGTCTGGCTTAGCGGAGGCGGCGTAAGCGCATTGAGCGGCGGCTATGTGGTGCATGCCGTCGCCTATGCCCTCGTGTCCGGCCTGGCCGTCTGGCATCTCAGCCCCGCCTCTGCGTCGGCATCCGCCAACCTCCCGTCATCCTCGCTGCACAGCTACCAGACCTCTTTCTTCTTCAACGGCGCACTCGCGCTGATCAACCAAGGGATCGTGCGATGGTCCGCCAGCTTGGCGCTGGACGACGCCGCCTTGGGGCAGGTCACGCTCGCCGCCAGCCTCGCCGCCGTGGGCCCAAGCATGGCCAGCGGAGCCCTCTGGCAATTCTGCTATCCGCGCCTGCTCGCGCACCACCGCGGCGCCGACCGGAACAGGATGCGCCGATTCGCCGATCTCATGCTCGTGGTGTATCTCGGCGTGTGCGCTCTGGGCGGCGTGCTGCTGGCCATGCTGCTGCCGCGGCTGCCCGGCACCCTGATCTCCGCGGCCTACCTGCCAGCCATTCCCTACGTCCTGCCTTTGTTCTCATTCTATGCGGGCCTGTGCGGTCTGACGCTGCTGCAAGGCGAGCTGCTCGTGCTCGATCGCCCGCAATCGGCGCTGCGCTTCGCCGCTGGCGGCACAGCATTGCTGGCCGGAGGCACGGCGGCGTGCGCCTTGCTGGCCCCCACCGCTCTCGCGGATTGGTGGTGGCTCTCTCCCGCCGCATTGCTGCCTGTTTGGATTGCCCTGCGCCGAGACCGGGGTAACGGCGAGGGAGTCACCACATGAATCCGCAGCTGCGCAACGCCCTTGTTGTTCTCTTCGCCGCCGCGGTGGCGGTGGCCGCGGGCATCGACGTCGCGAGTGAGAACTACGGCTGGATCGGCTTGCTCGCGCTCGGCGCGATCGCCGCCATCCTGACGCGCACGCTCGCACTGCCAACCGACGTGATCGTGCTCGGCATGGTGATGTTCGGCTACCTGGTGGGCAACCGGGGCTTCGCGCAGCTTATGCCCTCGCCTGGCGTGCCGTTGCTGCCGGCGGAGGGCGCGCTGCTGATCGCAGGCAGCTGGGCCCTCGTCGCCTCCGCCTATGAGAAACGCCTGCCGTTCCGGCGCGACCCGCTGAACTGGGCGGTGCTCGCCTGGCTCGTGCTGGGCAGCGCCCGCGTGATCTTCGATGTGCGCTTGTTCGGATTCCTGGCGCTGCGCGATTTCGCCACGATCTACTACGCGGCGTTTTTCTTTCTGGCCCAGCGAGCGAGCGAGCTTCCCCAGGCACGGCGCTATCTCATGGTATGTGCGCTGCTCGGATGCACACTGCTGCCTCCGCTGGCGGCGCTCTACGAAGTGGTGCCGGAGCTGTTCTACCCAGTGCGCATCCACGGCATGCCCCTGCTGCTCTACAAAGGCGACCTCGCCCTGATGTTCACCGCCGGCGCAGCGGTGTTGCTGTTCCACTGGGCGCTGGGATTGGGTCGCGCCTGGTTGTCGCTTTATCCGGTGGCGATTGGCACATTCGTCTTCGCCCGCGAGAGCCGCGCCTCGATCCTGGGCAGCCTGCTCGTGCTCGGCTTGCTCACGGTGCACCGCCGCTGGCGCTACCCGGCGGTCCTGATGGGCACGCTCGCCGCGGGCGCCGCGATCATCCTGGCGTTGGCGACGCTGACCAACAACGACTGGGCCGAGCAGCGACTCGCCACGGTGTCCGCCCACTTGGACTCGATCATTAATCCCGTGCGGAGCGTGAGCACCGTGAGCGACGAGAGCGCCTACAAATGGGACAACAACCGCTTCCGCCTCGTGTGGTGGAAGAGCGTGATGCAGGAGACCCTTGAGCGGAGCCCGGCCATAGGGCTCGGCTTCGGCCACGATCTGGCCCACGGGTTCCTGCAAGCCTACAACCCCGAGATGGCCGATGAATTCACCGCCCGCAGTCCGCACAACATCGCCCTGACGGCGCTGGGGCGGCTCGGTCTCGCGGGGTTGGCGGTATGGCTGGGCCTGGTCGGCTGCGTGCTGGCCGAGACCTGGCGTTCCTTGCGCTCCGACCCGACTCCGCTGCATTGGGGAGTCTGGGGCATGTTGACGATCATCCTCGTGACGGCGCACCTTCAGGTCGTGCTGGAAGGCCCGATGGCGGCAGTCCCATTCTGGATTATCCTCGGCCTCGCCAGCGGCTCGATGCGCAGCGCGCACACCCCGCCGACGGCCGCGGCGGAATCCGGCGATCTGCCTCCGCAAAACAAGCCATGAAGCTGAGCCGCCTCACGCGGGCCGAATACGTCTGCCGGCCCGGCCAGCTGTTCCGCCGCGCCGCGCGCCTGCTGCGGCGGCCGTTTTCCCGCGACCGCATGACGGTTCAGTTGCCCTGGGGCTTCCCCATCACCGTGAATCCCCGGGAATCCATCGGCCGGTCGATTGTCGCGTTGAGCGCATTGGATCTGCCGGTGACGGAGACCATCTGGCGTCTCCTCGACGACGGCGAAAGCTGCGCCGACATCGGCGCGAACATCGGCTATATGACTTCCGTGATGGCCGCCCGCCTGCGCTCGGGCGGGGCGATCTGGAGCTTCGAGCCCGTGCCGGAGATCGCCGCAGAGCTGAGGCAGAACTTCGCGGCTTGGCGCCCCTACACACGGGCGGAGTTCCGCTTCCATGCCGAGGCCCTCGCGGAAGCAGAGGGCGAACGGGATATCCACCTCGCCGCGGAGTTCGCGGAAAACCGCGGCACCGCCTCCTTGCAGGCGCCAGGCCGCGGCGCCACGCGGGCGCTTCGTGTGCGGACGCGGCGGCTCGATGCGCTCTGCGCCGCATCCACGCGCTTCGGCCTGGTCAAGCTGGACGTCGAAGGCGCCGAGGCGCTGGTGCTGCGCGGGGCGGAGCGCTTGCTACGCGAGGGGCTGATCCGCGACCTCGTATTCGAGGAGCACAACCCCTGGCCGGCGGCTTCGACGGACCTCCTGCGGCGGCACGGCTATCAGCTTTGGCGCGTGACGCGCGGCCGGCGCGGCCCCGCGCTGGTGCCTGCCGACGCGGTGCTCAGCGGGGAATTGGATCCGCCGACATATCTGGCCAGCCGCGAGACCGGACGCGTGCTCCAGCGCTTCGCCGCGGCCAGCTGGCTGTGCCTGGCCGGCTGAAGTGAGCCGGAGCCTGATTGCGCGGTTGCGCCGGGCCGGGGCCCGCGTTTAATCGCGGCTCTTCCCCGTGAGAACCGCCCGCAGCCTCGACCTCGGCCAGTTTTTCAAGCTCACCACGCGCGAGCGGTCGGATTGGATCAACCCGACCTGCATGGCGCTGCTGGCGGCGTTCGGGGTGTTCTTCATCTACAGCGCGCAACTGGCCTCGGCCACGCACCAGTGGTTGATGCAGCTGGTCTGGCTCTCGCTCGGGCTGTGCCTCTACGTGGCGACCTCGCTGCTCGATTACCGGCTGTGGCTGAAATACGCGCACTGGGTCTACGCGCTGGCGATCGTGCTGCTGATCGCGGTGCTGATCCCCGGCGTGGGGAGCGTGAAGATGGGCGCGCAGCGCTGGCTGGATTTCGGGCCGGCCTCGTTCCAGCCCTCGGAATTCGCGAAGTTCGCGGTCATCATCGCCACGGCCTCGATCCTCACCGGCAACCGGCTGGGCACGGTGCGCGACTCGCTGCAAGTGCTGATCAAATTGGCCCTTGCGGTGGGTTTCCCCATGCTGTTGATAGTCGCGGAACCGGACCTCGGCAGCGCGCTGGCGATTGCCCCCATGGTCTTCTCGATGCTGTTCGTCTCCAACCTCTCGCTGCGTTTCTTTGCCGGGGCCCTGGGCGTGTTCGCCCTGTTGGTCGGCATCGTGGCGTTCGACGTGTGGCGCTATGCCAACTTCCTGGAGGAGAACAATCTGTCGCCCACGCAGGACCGCGGCGCCTACGAGGCGCATTCGTGGTTGCCCCTGCACGACTACCAGCGCAACCGCATCCTGGCCTTCGCGCAGCCGGACAAGGTCGACCCCATGGGCATCGGCTGGAACCAGCGCCAGTCGCTCATCTCGGTGGGCTCGGGCGGGTTCATCGGCAAGGGCTGGACGGAGGGCACGCAGGCCAAGCTCGGCTACCTGCCCCGCTCCGTCGCGCACAACGATTTCATCTTCTCCGTCATCGCGGAGGAGAAGGGTTTCCTGGGAAGCATCGCCATCATCGGCTTGTTCGGAGTGCTGTTGTGGAACGGGGTCCGCATTGCCGGCCTCGCCCGCGACCGCTTCGGGATGCTGCTCGTCATCGGCGTCACCGCGCTGCTGTGCGTGCACA